>NZ_BAFM01000002.1 GCF_000334895.1 Halococcus agarilyticus
GAAGGGCGAGGACGCGAGTGAAACGAGCGCCCCGAGGGCTTCGGCGGTGGTGGCGGTTGCGGAAAGCGCTAGCGACTGTACCGCGAGCGCCCGTCAGGGCGCGAGCGGGTGTTTTTGGTGGAGATTTTTGCGAGGAGTGGTGGGCGAGCGAAGCGAGCGCACCCGACGAAGTAAAAAGGTCCTATTGGAAGGTGCGACCGACGTCGCGCTCCTCTGCTGGTTCGCCGCTGTCGAAGCGCTCCTGGATCTCGTCGTAGCGCTCGCGGGTCTCCTCGGTCACGCTCGCGGTCACTTCCGAGAGCGCCTCGTCGAAGTGGCTCTCGTCGATCCGGACGTTGCCGACGCTGCCGTCGATGTCCTCGGGGTCGACGCTCTCGATGAACTCTCGGGTCGCAGCCATCGCGGCCTCGCGGGTGACGGCCTCGATGTCAGCGCCGACGTAGCCCTTCGTCCGGCGGGCGAGATCGGCGAGGTCGATGTCGTCGGCGAGCGGTTTGTCCCGGGTGTGGACTGCGAAGATCGCCTCGCGGGCGTCCTCGTCGGGCACCGGGACGTGGACGTGGCGATCCAGTCGGCCGGGCCGGAGGAGCGCGCTGTCGATCAGGTCCGGCCGGTTGGAGGTCGCGATCACCACGACGTCCTCCAGCTCTTCGAGCCCGTCGAGCTCGGTCAGGAGCTGGGAGACGACGCGCTCGCCAACCCCGGAGTCGCCCATGTTGCGGCCGCGCTCGCCCGCGATCGAGTCGATCTCGTCGAAGAAGATGACGGTGGGAGCGTTCTCGCGCGCCTTGGAGAACACCTCGCGGACGCCCTTCTCCGACTCGCCGACGAACTTGTTGAGGAGCTCGGGCCCCTTGATCGAGATGAAGTTCGACTCGGCCTCGTTCGCGACCGCTTTGGCGAGCAGCGTCTTGCCCGTGCCTGGCGGCCCGTACATCATCACGCCCTTCGCGGCGTTCATGTCCATCGCCTCGAACACCTCGGGGTAGTCAAGCGGCCACTGGACGGTCTCGCGCAGGCGCTCTTTGGTGTCTCCGAGACCGCCGACGCTCTCCCACGTCACATCCGGGACCTCGACGAAGACCTCCCGGAGCGCGCTCGGCTCGATGCCCTTGAGCGCGCCCTTGACGTCCTCGCGAGTGACCTGCATCGATTCGAGCACCTCGGCGTCGACCTCTTCCTCGTCGAGGTCGAGCTCGGGCCGGATGCGCCGCAGCGCGTTCATCGCGGATTCCTTGGCGAGGCTTTCGAGATCCGAGCCGACGAACCCGTGGGTGTTCTCGGCGTACTGGTCGAGATCGATGTCGTCGGCCAGCGGCATCCCGCGGGTGTGGACCTGGAGGATCTCCTTCCGACCCGCCTTGTCGGGCACACCGATCTCGATCTCGCGGTCGAACCGGCCGCCACGCCGGAGCGCGGGATCGATCGCGTCCACGCGGTTGGTGGCGGCGATCACGGTGACCTGGCCGCGCTCCTCCAGTCCGTCCATCAGGCTCAGCAGTTGCGCGACGACCCGGCGCTCGACGTCACCCGAGGTGTCGTCGCGCTTGGGTGCGATCGAGTCGATCTCGTCGATGAACACGATCGCGGGCTCGTTCTCCTCGGCCTCGTCGAACATCTCGCGGAGCTGTTCCTCGCTCTCGCCGTAGTACTTCGACATGATCTCCGGCCCGGAGATGGTCTCGAAGTGGGCGTCGATCTCGTTCGCCACCGCCTTCGCGATCAGCGTCTTCCCGGTGCCGGGTGGCCCGTGGAGCAACACACCCTTCGGCGGCTCGATCCCCAGCTGCTGGAACAGCTCGGGGTGGCGCATCGGGAGCTCGATCATCTCGCGGACCTGTTCGAGCTCGCGGTCCAACCCGCCGATGTCCTCGTAGGTCACGGAGGGTGCGCTCGCACCGCTGCCGCCGCCCGTAGCGTCGGAGACGATCTCCTCGGCGGGCTTCTCGCTCACTTCGATCTCGGTGGTCTCCGCGACGATCACCGTTCCCTCGGGGTTCGTTTCGGCGACCTTCAGCGGGATGCGCTGACCCGACCCGCCCGAGAACGGGCCGAAGCCGAGCGAGAACGGGATGGTCTGACCCTGGGTGATCGCCTGACCCGAGAGCTTGTCCTGGATGTACGGCCCGACGTTCCCCCGGATGCGGAGGTTCTGGGGCAGCGCCACCGTGACGGATTGAGCGGGCTTGACGTCGGCCTTCTCGATCGTGACGTGATCGTCGATCCCGACCTGGGCCTCGCTGCGGAGCTGGCCGTCGACCCGGATCACGTTCTGGCCCCCGTCGTCGGGGTAGCCAGGCCAGACGCGCGCGATCGCACGCCCTTCGCCGCCGTCGATCACGATGTAGTCGCCGTTTTCGAGGTCGAGCTCGTCCATCGCGGCCCGATCGACCGCCGCGAGGCCGCGACCGGCGTCCTTCTGCTTCAGGGGTTTGACGGTGAGCTTCATCGTTCCACCGCGACGGTAAGCACGCCGTTGTTGATACCGGCTTCGACGGTGCCCGACTCTGGCACCTCGAACTCGGCCTGGTCGTCGCCGTCGATCACCATCACGGTGCTTCCGGCGACGTCGACCGTCGCCTCGCCGAGACCGACGTCGACCGCGTAGACCACTTCGTCGTCGTACTCGTACCGGCGGAGTCCGCCGGTGTCGCGCTCGTCGAACTGCTGGAGGTTCGGTGTCATCCTAACCCTTGGTTAGTTCTACTACTATATAAATCTGTCTCTGACGACCACCCCACGTGGTGGGTGTAGTCGTCGAACGCTCGTGTTGTGGTTCAGGCTCGGGATGGCGATGTCATCGGGTCGAATCTCCCGGCGATCGAACGACGGTTTCGGGGTCTCGCTCGCGCCGCGTTCGTTCCGAGCGATCGACCACCCCTCCGACAGTATATGTGCGTCGCCGACGAACCTAGTTCATGGAAACCGTCACCCACGGTGGCCGGACGACGGCCTACGAGCGGGCGGGCGACGACCGGGAGGGCGCGTCGGTCCTGTACGTTCACGGCAGCGGGGCGAACAGGGAGGTCTGGCGCGCCCAGTTGGACGACGGCCCGCACCCGGCGATCGCGCTCGATCTGAGCGGCCACGGCGACTCCGAGGACGTCGACGCCGACGCGGGCTACGAGGCGCTCTCGGCGTACGCCGACGACGTGCTCGCGGTCATCGAGGCGACCGACCCCGAGATCCTCGTCGGCAACTCGCTCGGCGGCGCGATCTGCCTCCATCTCGTCCTCGAACGCGACGTATCGCCCGCAGGATTGGTGCTCACGGGCACCGGCGCGAAGCTCGCCGTGATGGACGACCTGCGCGCGTGGCTCGACGAGGAGTTCGATCGCGCGATCGCGTTCCTCCACGCCGAGAACCGACTGTTTCACGACCCCGCCCATCCGGCAGTCGAGAACTCGAAAGCCACGATGCGCGAAGTCGGCCAGGCGACCACTCGCCGGGATTTCGAGACCTGCCATCGGTTCGACGTCCGGAGACAGCTCGGCGAGATCGACGCCCCGACGCTCGCGGTCTGTGGCGAGCACGACGGGCTGACACCGCCGCGCTACCACGAGTACCTCGCCGAGAACGTGCCGAACGCGACCGCCACCATGCTCGCGGACGCCGCCCACCTCGCGATGATCGAGCGTCCAGAAGCGTTCGACGACGCGCTCTCCGGGTTCGTCCACGAAGTCGGGGACGGCACGCACCGATCCTGAGGAAAAACCTTTGTTCCAGCGCGTGCCCCCTTGACCGTGAACGCGTCCGTCGACCTGCTCCGGCTGCTCGCGCTCCCCGTGCTCGGGTGGGCCGCCCGCGAGGACCTGCGGACCCGCCGGGTGCCGAACCGGACGTGGCTCCCGCTCGTCGCTCTCGGGGGCGCGCTGCTCGCGGCCGAGGCGTGGACGGTGTACCACGGCGGACTCGCCACCGAACGCCGGCTGTTCGCCGTCCGGGTGGCCGTCAGCGTGGGCGTGATCGCCCCGCTCGGCTATCTGTTCTTCCGGCTCGGCGCGTTCGGCGGCGCGGACGCGAAGGCGCTCGTCGCGATCTGTCTGTGTTTTCCGACGCCACCCTCGTATCTCCTCCCGGCGACGGGAGTCGTGCTTCCGGTCGCGGCCACGAGCGGCGCGTTCGCGGTGACGATCCTCACGAACGCGGCGCTCGTCGGCGCGGTCTACCCGCTCGCGCTCGCCGCGCGGAACGCGCTCGCGGGCCGGGTCGGGCGGGCGATGGCGATCGGTCGACCGATCGCGTGGGGCGAGGTCACGCGGACCCACGGCCGGCTGCTCGGGCACGCCAACGGGCTGACCGCGGGTCTCGACCTCGACGCGCTCCGGATGTATCTCGCGTGGCGCGACGCCACCCTCGCCGAGCTTCGCGCCGCGCCCGCCGAGGGCCGCGATCCCGAGAGCCTCCCGGCCGAGCCGCGCGCGCCGGGCGACGGCCGGATCGACGCCGCCACCGACGGCGGCCGTCGGGCGACTGGATCGGCCGATGAGGCGAGGATCGCTCCCGACGGCGCGGGAGCGGGGACCGATCGGGCGACGGCGAACGAGCCCGCCGATCCGTGGGGCGCGGCGGCGTTCTGTGACGACGTGGCGGACGCCTACGGCGCGACTCCAGGGAGCCTCCGCGGGGCGCTCGGCGAGCTCACGACGGCAGAGTCGGTGTGGGTCTCACCCGGCGTCCCGTTTCTCGTCCCGCTCTTTTTCGGCCTCTGTCTCGCGCTCGTGTACGGTGACCTGCTCTACGCCGGCCTCGCGGCGGTCGGGGTGACCTGAACCGCCAGGCCGTGGCACGCTGCCGATCGGAGCCAACTGCGGACCGCGGGCAGAACGCGGTTCAGCGACGGACGCGCGCCACGATCCGACCGAGCAGCCCCGATCGGTCCGTGTCGTCGCCCCAGAGCCGGAACGCGTCGGCGACGTCGGCGTTCCGGCTGGCGGCGAGGGTCTCGCGGTCGGGTTCGACGATCACGAGGTTGATCTCGTAGTGGCCGTGGTAGCCGTACTTCAGCAGCGTTCGATCTTTGAATCCCTCGACGAACGACCGGGTGTCGTCGTCGAGCGTGTCGGCTGCGACTGCGAACGTGAAATCGGTGCTGAAATGTTCCTCGTTCGGCTCGACCCACTCGTCGGCGAGCGCGTGGCCGAGGTCGACGAGGCGTTCGAGTTCCGCAACGCCGGTCCGGTCGACTCGGCGGACGAACAGGTGTTCGCCCGACTCGTGGTGGCCGTAGGAGAGCGCGGAGTGGAGGAACTGCTTGTGGCTCTCGACGTGAAGTGTGCCGTAGAGCGTGAACCGCTCGCCCCGGGTTCGGAAATCACGTTCGAGGTCGTAGTTGAACTGGAGCCGGTCGCTCACCCGGTCGACGTACTCGTCGTCCCAGTCGGGAACGTCGGGATGGGTGACGACGTCGTGGTCGGCGTCGCCGGAGCCGTCCGCCGGGGTGACCGCCGCCGTCGCGTCGGTTTCGTTCCGTTCACCGCCGTTCGCGTCGGCGGTCATGGCTCGTAGGCGTGGACGTCGCCCTCGGTCGGGGGCGCACCGATCGCGAGCACGTCGACCGGGGTCTCGGCGTCCTCGGGATTGAGCGCGCGCTGTGGGCTGCCCGGATCGACGACGAACAGCCCGTCCTCGGACAGTTCGTGGGTCTCGTCGGGCGTTTCGACGTGGAGCGTCCCCGAGAGGACGTAGAAGGCTTCCTCCTGGTCGTCGTGGTAGTGGTAGGCGAGCGGGAGCATCTCGCCGGGCGCGGCCCGGTACCGGTTGATCGCCATCCGGTCGAGCCCCGCCGGGTCGGTGAGGCTCCGAAGCTCGCAGGGACGGTCGTCGCTCGGCGTGACGTCGTCGGTGTCGAGAACGCGATAGCCCATGGGGGCGTGACGGGGGGCGCGAGTAAAATACTGCCGGGGATGGGGTTGCCGACGGAAGGAGAACCACGGATATCGGTCTCGGTAACCGCAGCCGGGTTCACGACGTTTCGTTCCCGGCAGTAGATCGTACGGCTCACACGAACGTTTAAACGCCTGCTCGGCGTAACGCCGGGCAACCATGGGTGGAACTGACCGCGAGGCGTGTGGTCGGTGTGCCATGACCTCCGTGACCGACGTGGCCGCGGACGGGAAAACCGACGAGGACCGTGAATCGGCGGACCCGTTCGCCGGCGCGCGCATCGAGCTCTCGGAGGGGGAGCTGCGGAGCGTGTCGCCGTCGGCGTGGCTCGGCGGGGCGAAGCGCCGGCTCAACGCGGTGGCGACGCGTCTCACCTACGGGAAGTAGCCGGATTCGACGAACACGAGAGGACCACAGGACTCGATGGAAGAGAGCATTTCAGGCTTCAAGGTGCGGGGCGGGTGGAACGACGCGGTCGAACACGGCGAGCGGGTCACCCACGCGCTCGCCGAGCTCGGGACCGAGGGCGAGGCGTTCGAGGAGTGGGACGAGTGGCGGCCGAAGAGCCACGAGCGCCTCGGCGAGGACGTCAACGAGAAGACCGCAGACCAGGCCAGCATCGAGGAGGGCGAGGGCGAGAAGGCGGGGAAGGAGCCGAACGAGGACCTCCTGAGTGCAGGCGAGAAACTCAGCGAATCGTACGACCGGCTCGACGATCCCGACGAGGCGGTCGATACGTGGAGCGAATCGCTCGATTACGTCGCGCGCGCGGCCGACTCCGCCGGTCGAAAGGCGGTCCGCACCGTCGAGGACACCGTCTACCGCAACGTGATGACCCAGGTCGCACCGTACTACTTCGACAACGAGCTCGTGAGCGCGAACCTCCAGCGCTCGGCGCGCGCCCGCGAGGGCGACGACGACGGCTACGTCTTCGAGGTCAACGTCAACGACGACGACCTCAAGGAGCAGGTGTCCGATCGACT
This sequence comes from Halococcus agarilyticus, assembly GCF_000334895.1. Taxonomy (NCBI): domain Archaea; kingdom Methanobacteriati; phylum Methanobacteriota; class Halobacteria; order Halobacteriales; family Halococcaceae; genus Halococcus; species Halococcus agarilyticus. The sequence continues at coordinate 6,870 of NZ_BAFM01000002.1, forward strand.
CGCCGAGTACGACGACGAGGTCGATCGGTGGCACGTCGACACCCCGAAGAACGTGGAGGCGCTCGAAGCCGCCGAGGGCGGCGAAGTGCCCGAGGAGACGGCCCCCGACAGCGAGTCGGACATCGACTTCACGACGAACTGACTCGGACTCAGTCCATCTCGCCGGTTCCGCCGTCGGCCTCGGCGGTCGCTTCGGCGTCCACCTCGGCGTCCGACAGCCGGTGGACGCGTGCAGCCGTGATGCGGGTGTTCTCGACGGATTCGACCGTGATCTCGACCCCATCGTACGAGATGGTCTCGCCCGCCTCGACCAGACGGCCCGCACGGTTGAAGATGAACCCGGCGATGGTCTCGAACTCCTCGCCCTCCGGGAGGTCGATGTCGAGCGCCTCGTTGACCGCGTCGATGTTGACCTCGCCCTGCGCCACGAGCGTGTCGTCGTCGACGATCTCGATCGGTTCGTCCTCGCCACCCTCCAGGATCTCGCCCACGATCTCCTCGATCATGTCCTCCACCGAGACGATGCCTTCGGTGGTGCCGAACTCGTCGATCACGATCGCGATCCGGAGCCGGTCGGCGCGCATCTCCCGAAGGAGGTCGTCGACGTTCTTCGACTCGGGGACGTGGAGCGTGGGCTGGATGAGATCGTCGAGTTCGACCTCGACGGTTTCGCCGTAGTTCAGGTCCCGGACGAGATCCCGGATGTTGACGACGCCGATGACGTTGTCGAGGCTGCCCTCGTACACCGGGATGCGGGCGTGACCGCTCTGAACACACGTCTCGATCGCCTCCTCGACCGTGGACTCGGCGTCGATCGCGGTCACGTCGAGCCGGGGCGTCATCACCTCCTTCGCGATAGTGTTGTTGAAACGAAAGATGCGCTGGAGCATCTCGCGTTCGTCCTCCTCGATCACGCCCTCGCGCTCGCCCGTCTCGATCATGTCCTGGATCTCGTCACGGGTCACGTAGGAGGTCTCGATCGCCGACCCGCCACCCGTGATCCGGTTGATCTGGCGGGTGAGGTAATCGAAGAACACGATCAGCGGGAGGAGGACGTACTCGGCGAGCTTGAGCGGGCGCGCGATCGAGAGCGCCCACGACTCGGTGTTCTCGACCGCGTAGGACTTCGGTGCGCTCTCGCCGAACAGGAGCACGACCGCGGTGATCCCGAAGGTGGAGATCGCCACCGCCGCACCCTGGGAGTAGTACAGCGCGAGCAGCCCGGTCGAGATCGACGTCATCGCGATGTTGACGAGGTTGTTCCCGACGAGGATCGTCACCAGCAGGCGGTGGGGATCGTCCTTCAGCTGTTTGACCAGCTCCGCACCCGGTTCGCCGTCCTCGACGAGCTTGTCGAGCCGGTGGGAGGCGAGCGAGAACATCGCGATCTCCGAGGAGGAGAAGAACGCCGAGAGCCCGATCAGCACGAGGATGACGCCCACGCCGATCGCGGTGAACGCCGTCTCGGTGATCTGAAACCAGAGAACGTCCACCTGGAGGACGGTGGCGACTGTTGACGGGCCGGACGGAGCCGTCGGCAACGGAGGTATGCCCATAGCGACGTGGCGACCTTGCCTGCCGGCCGGATTAAACGTTCGCATGGTCGATACCGTCCGTCGGGTCGATCCGACGGCGGGGCGAACCGCTCGACGGGCGGCCGAACCGACACGAACGGCGGTTCGGCGTTCCGATCGGTGGGAGAGCCGAAGGGCTTAGGCGCGTCTCGTGCAAAGGAGGGGTGATGAGCACCGAATCAGCTCCCGCCGCCGATCCCGCCGGAACCGACCGACTCACACTCTACCGGCTGCAGGCGTGTCCGTTCTGCGAGCGCGTCGTCCGTCGGCTGGACGAACTCGGCGTCGACTACGAGTCGCACTTCGTCGAACCGCTTCACTCCGAACGCGACGTCGTGAAGCGCATCAGCGGCAAGCGCACCGTGCCGGCGATCGTCGATCCCAACACGGGGGTCACGATGTCCGAGAGCGCGAACATCGTCGCGTATCTCGACGGCACGTACGGAGACGAGGGGGCCTGATGGCGGCGCTCGACTTCGAGGTCGTCGAACTCGACGCAGCCGACAACCCCGCGGAGGGCGACGAAGCGCCGGACTTCACCCGGCCGCTCGTCGACGCCGAGGAGTGGCGCGATGTCGCGCTCTCCGATCTGCTCGACGACGGGCCAGTCGTTCTCGTCTTCCATCCGATGGACGGGGCCTTCCCCGCGACGTACGTCTGGAACGAGATCCGGGATCGAGGGTGGACCGACGAGATCGCGGTCGTCGGGTGCTCGATCTCGACGCCCTACGCGCACAAGCGGCTGATCGCCGAGCGCGGGATCGACGCACGACTGTTTTCCGACCCACAGAACGGTGTCGCCGAGCAGTACGGCATCGTCAACGACCTCGACGGGATGGCTGGCGTCGCGGAGCCGCGGCCCGCGGTGTTCGTGATCGGTGACGACCGCACGATCGAGTACGCGTGGGTCGCGAGCGAGTGGCCCGACTTCCCCGACTACGACGACGTCGAGGCCGCGATCGACGCGCTCTGATCGTGGTCGACCTCGCGAGCGCCGCCGCGGCGATCCGGGAGGGCGAGGTGGTCGTCTACCCGACCGAGACGGTCTACGGCCTGGCCGCGGACGCGCTCTCGCCGGGGGCGGTCGAGCGCGTGTTCGCGGTCAAGGGCCGGAGTCGCGAGAAGCCGATCTCGCTCGCGGTCCCCGACGTCGCGGCGGCGGCGGAGTACACCCGCCCGACCGCACGGGAACAACGGTTCATGCGTGCGTTCCTGCCCGGTCCGGTCACCGTGCTCGTCGAGGCGCGCGAGACGGTTCCCGATGTCCTGACCGCCGGTGGAGACCAGGTCGGGGTGCGCGTACCCGACCACCCGACCGCGCTCGCGCTCCTTCGCGAGGTCGCCCCGCTCACCGCGACGAGCGCGAACGTGAGCGGGAACCCCAGCGCGAGGCGGGCCGACGACGTCGATGGTGCGGTTCGGGAGGCGAGCGCAGCGGTGATCGGCGGCGGCGAACTCCCCGGAACCGAGAGCACCGTGGTCGACGTCGCCGAGGACACGATCCACCGACGCGGCGCGCGCGCCGACGAGATCGCGGCGTGGCTCGACCGCAGTGGGGAGTAGTAATCAGCCGAGCCCGAGCAGCGAGCGGAGCGAGCGGGTCTTCACGCCGCATTCCTCGCGGTACTCGCAGTGTTCGCATTTCGCACTGTCGTCGAGGCGCGGCGGCGGTCCGTCGATCGATTCGAGCGTTCGGACCGCGCGACGGTAGGCCGCCTTTCGCCGCGTGGTGAGCGGGACTTCCCGAACGATTCCGTGGGTCGGGTACTCGACGAACGCCCGTTCGACCGGCGTCTCGCGCTCCCAGGCGAGCGCCTTCGCGGCCGCGACGGCGTGGACAGTCTGAGAGTGCCAGACGCCGTTTTCGGGCGGGCTGCCGGCCGATAGCAGCGACGGGGTGGGCGAATCGAGTTCGAGCACTTTGTGAGCGATCCCGCGACACTCCTTGCCGGTGAGGAAGACGTCGCGCGCGTCGGGGCGACAGAGCGCGTCGAACGCATCGAGGCGCGCCTTCGCACACGAGAGATTCGAGCGGTACTGGGTCGGCGTGACCGCGATCGGTTCGCTCGCGAGATCAGCGCCGTCGAGGAGATCGGGATACCGGAAGGCGAGGTCACGGCGCTCTTCGACCTCGGGCGGCGGATCGCGGTCGTCGTCCTGCCATCGGTAGTAGCACTTCCGGGGGCAGTACGCCGCCGTTCGAAGGTCGCTGAACGCGTGCATACCACGCGGTGGTCGCGGCTTCGGTGATAAACGCTCGCACGGTGAGGCGGTTGCGGTGGTGGAGCGGTAGCGGTGGCGGTGTGTTGGCGGTGGTGGTAGCGGTGGCGGTGTGTTGGCGGTGGCGGTGTGTTGGCGGTGGCATGGTGGCGCGGTGCGGAGCCTGGCGTCCTGACGAACGAAGTGAGTCGAGGCTCAGGAGAGCGTTGCTCTCCTGGCGGATGAAGGGCGACGGCGTGAGCGGTGGGTGGCGCGAACGTAGTGAGCGCCGCCGAGCGAACGGGGAGCGGAGCGACCCGTGAGCAACGCGAGCGCCCGAGGGCTTCGGCGGTGCTGTACGGGGCGGTTGCGGGGTGGTCGCGGGGAGTGCCAGCAGTTCTACCGCGAAGCGACCGCAGGGAGCGAGCGGGTGTTTTTAGCGTCGATTTTTGCAAGGAGTGGTGCCCGCAGCGCGCCGCAGGCGCGCGAGGACACCCGACGCAGTAAAAAGGTACTACTGGAAGCCGATCCGACCGCCCGCCCGGTCGCGGCCGGTGTCGGTCCCGCCGCTCTCGAACTCCTCGGCCATCCGATCGTAGTAGTCGAGGATGTCGTCGGTGATGGTCGGGCGGACCGAGTCGAGCGCCGACCGGAAGTGACGCATCTCGACGGTTTCGGCCTCCGAGTCGTCCCGGAGCGCGTGGATCGCAGCCTCGCGTGCGATGGATTCGAGATCGCTCCCCACGTAGCCGTCGGTGATCTCGGCCATCTCGCGCAGGCTCACGTCCGCCGCGAGCGGCGTGTCGTCGGTGTGGATGCCGAGGATGCGCTCGCGGCCCTCGACGTCGGGCTGGCCCACCATCACGAGCCTGTCGAATCTCCCGGAGCGGATCAGCGCGGGATCGATCATGTCCGGTCGGTTGGTCGCGCCGATCACCATCACGTTCTTCATGTCCTCCAGGCCGTCGAGCTCCGTGAGGAGCTGGTTCACGACCCGCTCGGAGACGTTCGAACCGACGTCGCCGCCACGGCTCGGAGCCAGACTGTCGAGCTCGTCGAAGAAGATCACGGTTGGCGAAACCTGCCGGGCCTTCCGGAACGTCTGGCGGATCGCCTTCTCCGACTCGCCGACCCACTTCGAGAGCAACTGGGGTCCCCGCACCGAGATGAAGTTGGCGTTGGTCTCGTTCGCGACCGCCTTCGCCATCAGGGTCTTGCCCGTTCCGGGCGGTCCGTAGAGCAACACGCCCGAGGGTGGCTCGATCCCCAACCTCGTGAATCGATCGGGGTTCGAGAGCGGCCACTCGACGGATTCTTTGACCTGGCCCTTCGCGTCGTCGAGCCCGCCGACGTCGTCCCACGTGATCTTCGGGAGTTCGACGAGCACCTCACGCATCGCGCTCGGCGAGACCTCGTTCAGCGCCCCGTCGAAGTCGTCGCGCTTGATGATCATCCGGTCGATCAGCGACGGCGGCACCTCCTCGCGGTCGAGGTCGATCTCGGGGAGATACCTCCGCAAGGCCTTCATCGCCGACTCCTTCGTGAGGCTCTCGATGTCGGCCCCGACGAACCCGTGGGTCTCGTCCGCGAGGTTCGCGAGGTTGACGTCGTCCGAGAGCGGCATTCCGCGCGTGTGGATCCGGAGGATCTCCTCGCGGCCGCGCTCGTCAGGTACTCCAATTTCGATTTCCCTGTCGAACCGGCCGGGCCGGCGGAGCGCGGGATCCACGCTGTCGACGCGGTTGGTGGCGGCGATCACGATGACCTGACCGCGGCTTTCGAGCCCGTCCATCATCGTCAGGAGCTGGGCGACCACGCGGCGCTCGACCTCGCCGGTGACGTCCTCGCGCTTTGGCGCGATCGAGTCGAGCTCGTCGATGAAGATGATCGCGGGCGACTCCTCGGTGGCGTCCTCGAAGATCTCCCGCAACTGCTGTTCGCTTTCCCCATAGTACTTCGAGATGATCTCCGGACCGGCGATCGAGAAGAAACTCGCTGAGGTCTCGTTCGCGACCGCCTTCGCGAGGAGGGTCTTCCCGGTTCCCGGGGGACCGTGGAGCAGCACGCCCTGGGGCGGCTCGATCCCGAGCTTCTGGAAGATCTGGGGGTGTTTCATCGGGAGCTCGACCATCTCGCGCACCCGCTGAATCTCGCTGTCGAGCCCGCCGATGTCCTCATAGGTGATTCCCCCTCCAGTTTTCTCGAACCCCGAGATCGGCTCTTCGCGGAGTTCGACCTCGGTGTCCTCGGTGACGAGCGCCACGCCATCGGGATCGGTCTCGACCGCGATCAGCGGGATCGCCTGGCCCGGCGAGCGCATGAACGGGTGGTTGGTCGAGCTCATCACGGGGACGATGTCGCGCTCGACCACCGGGCGCTTCAGGATCTGGCGCTTGACCATCCCGGCGGCGTCGGAGCCGAACTGGACCGAGGCCTCCTCGGGCGGCGCGAGCACCAGCTTGTCGGCCTTTCGTTCCTCGGCCTTCCGGATCTCGACGCGCTCGCCGATGCTCACGTCGGCGTTCTGCCGCGTGAACCCGTCGATACGAACGGTATCGGTGTTCCAGTCCTGACGATCCGCGCGCCAGACCTTCGCGGCGGTGGTGTCGCCGCCCTCGATCTCGATGATGTCGCCCGGCGAGAGCTTGAGATGCAGCAGGGTGTCGGGATCTAACCGGGCGATGCCACGGCCCGAGTCGTTCGGGTACGCCTTCGCCACCTCCAGTTGGACTTCGTTCATGGCTGGACCACGGGGATACCTCTTCCTCGGTGCGTAGCGGAGTTATGCCTTTTGCCTGCGCCCCGAGCCGGTTCGAGAGCGCCGGGAGAGGAACGAACGACCGGGCGCTTTTTCGCGCCGGACGACCGCGTTCGGGTATGCGAACGCTTGCCTTCGACGGGCGGATGGGTGCGAGCGGCGACATGCTCTGCGGGGCGCTGCTCGCCGCCGGTGCGGATCCCGGTGTGTTAGAGTCGGTCGAGGATGCGCTCGACGTTCGGTACGCGATCGACGAGGTGACGAAAAACGGCATTCGTGCGACGACGGTCGACGTGCTTCTCGACGCTGACGGCGAACGTGACGATCCCGACGCTGCCGACACGGACGACGGCCACGAACACCACGGCCATCGTCACGGTCGCGACCACAACCACGAACACGGTCACGACCATGCGCATGGCCACAACCACGCGGAGGGGGCGGGTCCCTCGCGGAGCTATCCCGAAGTCATGGATCTCGTCGAGTCGATGGATCTGTCAACGGGTGTCGCGGCCGACGCGCTCGCGATCTTCGAGATCCTCGGGACGGCCGAGGCGGCGATCCACGGCACCGATCTCGACGACACCCACTTCCACGAGGTCGGTGCGGACGACGCCATCGCGGACGTGGTCGGTGCAGCACTCTTACTCGACGATCTCGACGTCGAGCGCGTCGTGACCACGCCGCTCGCGACCGGCGGCGGTGAAGTCACGATGAGCCACGGGACCTATCCAGTTCCAACCCCCGCAGTCGTCGAGATCGCCGAACGCGCCGCGTGGTCGCTCCGGGGTGGCCCGGTCGAGACCGAGCTCCTCACCCCGACGGGCGCGGCGATCCTCACCCACGTCGCCGACGGCGTCGAGCGACTGCCCACGCTCCGAATCGAGGAATCGGGCTACGGCGCGGGCGATCACGAGTTCCCCGAGCACCCGAACGTGCTCCGTGCGCTCGTCGGCGACGGTGAGGGCGGACTGATCGAGGACGACATCCGGGTGCTCGAAACGACCCTCGACGACGCCACGCCCGAGGTGCTCGGCGGGCTCCACGACAGTCTGCGGGATGCCGGCGCGCGCGACGTGTCAGTAATGCCGACCACGATGAAGAAGTCCCGGCCGGGCCACCTCGTGAAGGTGATCGTCAAACCGGAGGACGCCGAACGCGTGGCTCGCAAGCTCGCGGTCGAGACGGGGACGTTGGGAGTCCGCGAGACCGGCGCGCGCCATCGCTGGATCGCCGACCGCGCGTTCGAGACCGCTACCGTCGAGATCGAGGGTGGCGAGTACGAGGTCGACGTGAAGATCGCGAGCGACGCCGCAGGAGAGGTGTACGACGTGAGCGCGGAGTACGACGACGCGGCTGCGGTCGCGGCGGAGACGGGGAGGGCGGTACGGGAGGTCGTGCGCTTGGCGGAGGCGGCGATCACTCGACCGGCGAAAGGGTCCAGCTGAGCTGGCCGCTCCCGTCGACGGAGACCGTCGCGTACGTTCCGCTGCTGGTGTCGCCGATACCGTCGATGGGGTTGAACGCGAACTCGATCGTCTCGTCGTCGCTACCGAGCGTCGCCTCGATCTCGAAGCGGCCGTCCGTGGTGACGAACTCGGGATAGCTCTTGGTCTCGTCGGCGTCGACGGCGAACGTCCCCGAAAGCTCGCTCTCGACGGCCGGCGAGGTGGTCGGTCCGTCGACGACCCGTACCTCGATGACGTGTGCGAGGGAGTGGCTGTTCTCGACGACGAGCGTTCCGGGATCGTAGCCGTCATCGCCGGTGATCGCCGAGCAGCCCGCCACGCCGCCGATACCGCCGAGCGCGAGGGCCCGAAGCACGCCGCGTCGTGAAAGCATCGTATCCGCGTTCCTCTCTATCGCAAAAAAGTTTAGCTTCTGCTGTCATTTCCTCGCCATCCGGCCGGTCGCTGGCTTCTGTATCATCGAAAGCGATGTGGCGGTGCGAGAGGTCGTCCAGGATACGAGGACGTGAGGGGTGAGGATTTCAGCCCGTTCCGTTCTGCCGATCCCGCCAGAGTTCTCGTGCGTCGAGGGCCGGATCGGCGAAGTCCAGCGTCCACGCCGGCACGTCCTCTACTTCCCAGTATTCGAGTGCTTCGCCCTCGTGAGAGAGTTCGAGCGTCCCGCCGACGGGCTCACAGAGGTAGACCAGACCGACGTGACCGTGTGGGTTGAGCTCGTTCGGTTCCATCGGATAGCCATCCACGATGTCGACCGTCTCGACGTCCAGTCCGGTCTCCTCACACGCTTCGCGGGTGGCGGCCGTCGCGGGCGACTCGTACGGCTCGACCGCGCCGCCGGGGATGTCCCATGTCCCGGCCACCGGCCCGTCGTCGGGACGTTTCATCAGCAATATCCGTCCCCCGTCGTCGAATATCGCGGCCTTCGCTCCGATATGCGGCGTGACGTAGCCGAGGTCTCGCGCCAGGCGATCGTGGACGTCCGCCGGCGGACAATCGAGTGTCTCACCATAGTACTCGCTCACGAGTTCGAGCATGCGCTCGTAGCGCTCGCGGTCGTACGGGTCGTCCGCGAAGAAGAGCCCGTTCTGGGCCATCACGCGGAGTTCATCGAGCAGCGGCAGGATGTCCACGCTGTCGTCGGTCATCGGTCCCGGTGCTCCGTGAGCGCTTCCTCGATGGTCAGTTCGCCGGCGGCCACGCGACGTGCGAGCCCCTCGTCGATCTCCCGGTTGCCCTCTGACTGCTCGCGCGAGCGCGCCTTGATCACGTCGAGTTCGCCCACGGTGGGCTCGACGGTGCGCTCCCTGATCCGATCGCCCGAGCGCCGCGCGATGTTGACGGCGGCGAGCACGTCGCCCATCCCACGCGCGCCGGTGCCGAGGTAGGGCGTGGTCCCGGTCTCGTCGACCAGTTCGACGGGAACGTCGAGGTCGTCGATGAGCGCGGCTCCCTTGAGCCGCGCGCCGTCGCCGATCCGGACCACGGGATCGGCCGCGTCGGCGATCTCGTCGGCGATGACGCCTGCTGCGTCGGCGAGCGGGACGTGAAACGCCGCCACGACGACCTCGCCCGAGAACACCGCGATTCCGGGGCGTTCGCCCGGGTCGACGCCGATGATCGTTCGGCCGCCGTCGCGCAGCGTCGCGAGCGCCCTATCGACTGCCCGGCGTGGCTCCTCCGGATCGGCCTCGACGCGCTCGATTCCGGCGGTCGCTTCGGGGTCGAACTCGTCGTCGGTCGTGGTGACGAGCACGCGCGCCCGCTCGGGGAGCGCGTCGCCCGGTTCGACGGTGGTGAACTCGACCCCGCGCTCGCGGAGGTTGGTCACGACCCCATGGTAGACCTCGAAGTCCTCGGTGGCGACGACGATCACTCTCCTGACTTTGCCCCCGGCCCAATTAAACACTCACCCGGGCGGCCCGACGTGATCGCGGGGTGGCCGACGAGGGCGATGGGTCCCTTTTTCATCGGCGGGCGCGAATCGTAGGTGTGAGCGATCCGATCCCGACGGGCTGTGCGACCGTCGACGACCTCCTCGGCGGCGGCCTGGCGCGTGGGGCCATCACCCAGGTGTACGGCCCGCCGGCGGCCGGCAAGACCAACATCGCGCTGTCAGCGGCAGTCGACGTCGCTGCCGGCGGCGGGACGGTCTGCTATCTCGACACCGAGGGGCTCTCAGCCGAGCGGTTCGAGCAGATCGCGGGGGCACGCGACGCCGATCTCGCCGACCTCTCCTCGCGGATCGTGGTCTCCGAGGCGCTCGATTTCACGGAGCAGGAGGAGGCGGTTCGGGACGCCGAACAGCTCGCCGAGCGCGCGTCGCTGATCGTGCTCGACAGCGCGACGGGGTTCTACCGGCTGGAACGCACCACCGAGGAGAGCGGCGAGACCCTCCGGCGAGTGGGTCGCCAGCTCACTCATCTCCTCGGGCTCGCGCGCCGGCACGACCTCGCGGTGCTCGTCACGAACCAGGTGTTCTCCGATCCGGAGTCCGAGTCCGGCCGCGCCAGGCCGCTCGGCGGTCACACCCTCGCGCACCTGACCGGCGTGATCGTCCGGCTCGAACGGTTCAGAGCGGGAAACCGTCGTGCGACGCTCGAAAAGCACCCTGCGAAGGCCGCCGGTGACACCGTTCGATTCGCGATCACGGATACGGGGCTCGAAGCCGTCGAGGAGGAGGTGTAGCGGCTGCGGTGGTGGCGGTTGCGGATGCGGGGCGGATGCGGTGCGGGCCTGGAGGGAGAAGGGCGAGGGCGCGAGTGAACGAAGTGAACGAGCGCCCGAGGGCTTCGGCGGTGCGGGGCGGTTGCGGGGCGGTTGCGGGGCTGGTGGATGTGGAGCGGTTGCGGCTGCGGACCTCGGTGGATCGAGGGCGAGCGACCGCAGGGAGCGAGGGCTCGGGCGGTGCTGTGCAGGAAGGTTGCGGGGAGGCTGGTGATTGTACCGCGAGCGAACGAGCGGGAGTTTTTGGTCCACCGGAAGACGCTTCGCGTCTTCCGAGCTCTGCCTCACTTCGTTCGGCAGAACAGGTTTTTGCAAGTGGGGTCGGCGGAACCGCTTCGCGGTTCCGCCTGCTCGTAGGACGCAGAGCGTCCCACGCTGGTCAAGCGAGCGCGACCCCCCCCCCGCAGTAAAAAAGTGGGCCTCTAGATCTGATTGAGCTTCCGGAGGAGCTGACCCTGACGTTCGGCGTCGCTCCTGATGCCCTTCTGTTCGAGCACGTTGCGTTCGAGTTTGTCGAGCGCGACCCGGAAGGCGCTGTCAGCGCCGTAGCCCTCGCCGGTACCGGCGACCTGGCCCTGATCCGTTCGGAGGCGGATCTGGGTCTGGATCAGCGGCGTGCCGCGGAGTTTTTCTTTGTGTTTGTGAAAGCGGACGTGGGCGTGCTGGACCTGCATCTCCTGGTACTTGTCCGCGACCTGGGTGATCGACTCGCGGATCGACTCCCGGGTGATGGTGTCCAGCAGGTCGATGTTGGTGATCTGGACGTCCATGTGGTCCTCCTCGGTGTAGCTGAGCGCACGGAGGACGTCGGTCTTGGTGAGCACGCCCACGACCGTCCGATCGTCGTCAGTCGGGGTGACGACGACGCCGTTGTAATCGTTGTCGAGCATCCGGGTGACCGCCTCGCGGACGGACGACTCGACCTCGATGGTCGCCACGGGGGCATTCATCATGTCGTAGATCGGGATGTCGAGCATCCGTTCGGAGTCGCCCGACCGGTCGCCCTCGGTGGGCTGGTCCATGCTGCGCACCACGAAGTCGACGAGGTCGTGGGTCGTGACCATTCCGGTGAGGTAGCCCGCCTCGTTCTCGACGGGAAGCCGTGAGATGCCGTGCTCGCGGAGGAGGTTGATCGCCCGGCCGACCTGCGTGTCCTCGGTGACGGTGATGACGTCGTCGGTGTGGATCTGCTCGACCACGAGCGCGTCGAGGTGTTCGAGCACCGCCTCCAAGATTGCGTCGGCGGTGACGATCCCCCAGAGTTCGTCGTTTTCGAACACCGGTGCGACCTTGGTGTTGCCCTCGACGAGCATCCGCGCGACGTCCCGAACGTCCGCCGTACGATCGATGGTCGGGGCCGTATCGGCGAGCGCGCTCACTTTCGTCGAGTCCTCGACGTGAGACTGCATCAGCGCGCGCTGGGTGATCACGCCGGCGTACTCGCCGTCGTTGACGACGATGATCCCGCGCGGGTTCTGCTCTTCGAAGATCGCGCGCACTTTCCCGAGACGCTCGTCGCTCGTGACCTCGGCGTGGTCCGGGGTCGCGATGTCGGCAATATCCATCGTACTCACCCGACATCCTTCGCTGCCGGGGGTAATCAACACTTTGCCGGAACGCCCCACCACGCATTTGCTTCTCGACGACCTACGAAACCGAATGCTACCGGATCTGCTGCCGGACATCGGCGTGTTCGGTCCCTATACGTATCTCGTGACCGAGGTCGTCTTCGGCACGCTCGCGCTCGCGCTGCTTTTCGTGACCGACGCACTCGGCCGCGCCGCACGGACCATCGTCGCGCTCTACCCCCTTGCATACTTCTGGGACTGGTACACGCTCGAAGTCGGGGTGTTCGAGATCCCGCTACGCACCGGCGTCGAGTTGCTGGGGATTCCGATCGAGGAGCACATCTTCATGATCGTCGTCCCGGCGCTGGTCGTCGGCATCCACGAACTCGTCAACGGGCCGCCAACCGACTGAACCGTGGATCGCGGGTCGTGCCGGCCGTCGGGACCGAGGCGGCAACGTTTTGCCGACGTTTCCCGAACGGGAGGCCGGATGGAAGAGCGCACGCGTGCGTACCTCCGAGGGCGGTTTCGGGACCATTACCGCCGGACGGAGCCGACGCCCCCGCCCGACGCCGACGCGCGCGAGTGGGGATACATCCCGTGGACTTCGAGCCCGGGTACCACGATGGTCCGGCACAAGTCGACCCTTGACCTCGGTGATCTCAGCGATTTTCTCGCGCGCGAGCGTCCACGTCACGTCTATTTCTCCGCAGGCCGGTACGACGATCCCGACGCGGGGAGCATGGAAGAAAAGGGTTGGCAGGGTTCGGATCTCGTCTTCGATCTCGACGCCGACCATCTTCCGTCGGTCGAACTCGGCGAGGACAGCTACGCCACGATGCTTGACAAATGCAAGGACGCCCTGCTCCGATTGCTCGACTTCCTCGAAGACGATTTCGACTTTCGGGACCTCGACATCGTCTTCTCCGGTGGTCGGGGATACCACGTCCACGTTCGCGACGACGGGATTCAGGATCTGGAGCGCGACGCCCGACGCGAGATCGTGGACTACGTCCGCGGGACCGGGCTCGATCTCGACGGTCTCATCGCCACGGAAGCGGTCGGCGGGACCGCCGGACGGACGAGTCCGGCCCAAAAGCGCACGCTCCGGACTGAAGGTGGGTGGAGCGCGCGCGCCCATCGCCACCTCCTCGGGTTCGTCGACGACGTGCTGGAACTGGACGACGAGGCGGCGATCGCCCGACTCCGCGAGTTCGACGGGATCGGCGAGGGAAAGGCAGAAGCCGCGCTGCGTGCCGCACGCACCAACTACGAGTCGATCGAAGCAGGAAACATCGACGTCCATCCGGCCTTCTACGGCCTCGCAGAACGGCTGCTCCCCGAAGTGGTGGCGGCCGACAACGCCCCGATCGACGAGCCCGTGACGACCGACACGAACCGGTTGATCCGACTCCCCGGCAGCCTCCATGGGGGAAGTGGCCTCCGCGTCGTACCGATCGCCCGCGATCACGTCGAAGCGTTTGATCCACTCGGCGAGACGATCCCCGAGACGTTTCGCGGGCAGGAGATCACGATCGAGCTCGACGAGGAAACGACTGTGGAACTCGACGGCGATAGCTTTACACTCCCGGCGGGCACACGTGAGGTCCGTGAATACCTCGGCGTGTTCCTGATGACACGCGGCCACGCCGAGAAGGGCGAAGAATGAACCTCGGAGATCTCCAGTCCGCGCGGAGCAAGGAGCGTCAGAAGGACAGCCTCCAGCATCTCCGCGAGGAGTTCTACGCCGAGGTGGGCGCGTTCGTCGAGGAACTCCGCACCGAGCGCGAGCGCGCGGCCGCCGCGGCCGACGACCCCTTCTCCGCGCCCGAGGTCCGCCGGCTGACCGACGACATCGAGACCGCCGAGAATACCGTCGAGGCGATCTACGAGCGTCGAGTGGGGAAGCTCGTCAAGCTCGCCAGCCTCGACGCCGCCGGGATGCCAGCCGACGAGGACGGACTCACGAGCGAGGAACGCGACCTCTTCGAGACGCTCGTCGACGCGATCGAGTCGAACCGCGCGCACGTCCTCGACGACGTGCTCGCCGGTGACGAGGCTGCTTCCGACGATGAAGCCGAGACCGACTCGCCGACCCCACCGGACGGGGCGACGGGCCCGGCTCCGACCGACGGGGTTGGTGCTGCCGGAGCCGGTAGCGACGACTCGAACCCCGCCGAAACCGGCGCTGCTGTCGAGCCTGCCGGCACCGCCGAACCGGATGCCGGCGTCGAGGCTGACGACGGAACAACTGGACGAACAGCACCGGGCGAGGCCGAGGGTGGCGTCACCGCGGCCGACGCGATGGGCGGCGGCACGGCCGACACGGCCGTGGACGAATCGACGAACGATCAATCACCGACCGACGAGCCGCCGACCGAACCCGGTCGCGCGCCGGCCGGGGCCAACGATACGGGCAGCGAAACCGCCCAGCGGACGACCGACGACGACACCGACCGAACCACCGTCCGGATCACGCGCGACGTCGGCGAGATCATGGGCGTCGACGAGCGCACCTACCACCTCGCGAGCGAGGACGTCGTCACGCTTCCCGAAGTGAACGCGACCCCGCTGCTGGAGCGCGACGCGGCCGAACAGCTCGAATAGCGCAGCAGTAGTGTGATTCCGATGGACGGGGAATCGAGGACGGTCCGCATTCTCGGTCCCAACCGGCGAAACCTCGCCGCGCTCGCGGCCGTCGGAACGGTGCTCGTGGGGGCGTACACGCTCGTCTCGGACCCAGTCGTCCGGTACGGCGCGTGGCTCGTCGTCTTCACGATCTGGATGCTGTGGTTCGTGCTCGCCGCGGTCCAGTGGCTCTCGATGGCGGATTTCTGACTACGGAGGCCATCGCCCGAACCGTGCCGTCAGTCGGCTCGAAGCGGATCGCTCAGTACTTCGCGTCCGCGCCGGTGGTGGCGTAGACGACATCCATCAGGCCGTCGCGCTGGGCCTGCCACGTGTCGAACTCCTTGGGATGATCGGGGTAGTCCTCGTAGTGATCGAGCAGGCGGTCGGCCTGGCCCTTCGTCTCGTAGAGGTCGTAGAGCGTGCCCCAGTGGTCAAAGCTCTTGATCGCGGTCCGGAGTTTGAGGCCAAGGCCGACGTTCGCGCTGCCCGAGTAGAGCGCGTCGGAGAGCTTCTCGGCAGGGAGCGTCGCGAGGAGCCCCATCAGGTCGTCAAGCCCGGTCGCGCCCACGAGGATGTTGTAGACGTCGAGCGCGGCGTAGCGCCCGCCGAAGTGGTCCATCACGCGCTGATTGTACTCCCAGAGGCCGGCCTCGCTCGTGTCGCCGGTCTCGATCGCCTCGATCGCTGCCTCGCCCGCGTACTTCCCGGCGTAGGCCGCGCCCGCGATCCCGCCGCCAGTGGTGGGGTTGACGTGGCCCGCGGCGTCGCCGATCGCCATGAATCCCGGCGCAACGCCCGAATCGTACGGCCGACGGGTCGGGAGGGCGGCTCCGAGTTTGTCGACCACGGTTGCGTTCTCGAACTCCGGGCGATTCCGGAGGTCGCGCTTCAGCGACTCGACGAGCTGCATCGGCTCCTCGCCCATCTGGAACCCGAGGCCGACGTTGATCTGCGTACTCGTCCGCGGGAAGTACCAGAGGTAGCCCGCGGCGCGCTCGGTGGGTTTGAGGACGAGCGCGTCGTCCCACTCCACGGGTTCGTCGACTTCGAGAACCTCGCGGTAGGCAGAGGAGAACTGTGAGTAGCTGACGTTGGTGTCGAAGGTCGCGTCGCCGAGATCGGCCTTGTCCTGGAGGATCGAGAGCGCGCCGGCGGCGTCGATCACCACGTCGCCGCGGTACTCGATTGGATCACCCTGACGGGTGGCGCGCAGGCCCGTCACCCGGCCGTCGTCCTGAATCACGTCCTGCACCACCGTGTCGTAGTGGACGTCCGCACCCGCTCGCTCGGCCCCGTCGATGATGAGTTTCCCGTACTCCAGGCGGTCGATGACGGCGAGTTCCCCTGGTACGGGGATGTCGAGCACGGCGTTCTCCTGGGGGATCTCGAACCGACCGTGATCGACGTCGGTGTTCGTGAAGGCGGGTTCGATGGCGGATTTCGGGATCGCCTCGGGGAAGGCGTCGGCTCCCTTGAGCGCGTCGCCGCAGGCGATGTGGCCCGCTTCGTCCGCAGATTTGCGCTCAACGATCGTGACGTCGTAGCCCGCCCGCGCGATCGTCGCCGCGGCGTAACAGCCGCCGGTGCCAGCGCCGACGATGGCGACGTCCGGCTCGTAGGTCGTCATTGGTGGGTGATTGCGGGGCTGGTGGAAAACTCTTCTCCAACGCTTCGACGGTCCACTCGGCCCAGTATCCGCTCTCGGTCGTGGACCGGAACGGTCAAAGAGAGAGGTAAAGGGTTTTGGTGGGGCCCGACGCACACCGGGTATGACCGATCATACTGTGGAGTTCGTGGGCACCGGCGAGTCGATCACCGTCTCCGAAAAGGAGACCATCCTGAGCCGGTGCATCGAGGAGGGGATCGCCCAGGAGTACTCCTGCCGAGTCGGGATGTGTCTCGCGTGCTCCGCCGAAATCGTCGAGGGAGAGGTGACCCAGCCGGCGGCGCGCGGGCTTTCGGAGACGGAGGCCGAACGCTACGCGCTGACCTGCATGGCTCGGCCGCTCTCGGACCTCAAACTCGACCGGGGGAAGTACCCGCCGAGCATCGAGGGCGACGCCAGCGCCAGCGGCGATCCCGCGCCAGCCGACGACTGAAAAAGCGTCCGCGGGTAGGTGCGACCCGCACACCATGCCGCCAGTACGGATCAGGCCGTTACCGGCTCGGCCCGGTCCTCGTAGGTCCGGTAGATCCGTTCCCCCCAATCGACGGCCTCGCTCGACGAGTTCGATATCATCCCTTTCATCTCGTTGTCGCCGTTGTAGATCAGGAGACAGACGCGGGTTTCGTTCGGCGTCTCCACGACGAACAACCCGTAGGGAGTCTCGCCGACCACGTGCGTCTCGTAGTTCGGCAATCCAAACATCCGTTGGAACCGATCCGGATGCAACGACCGCACGTGTTCGAGTAGTGGAGCCGGGAAGACGAAGGTCATCTCCACCCCATCGTTGGCCAACGAGTAGACGGTCTCCATGGCCTGTGGATGGCTGTGCGCGTGGGTCACGCAGGTCAGCCGGTCGGCCTCGCGTATCAGCTCCGCCAACTGCGTCCCCGGAATGTGGGGAGCGACCGATTTCTGGGTGACGATCTCCGCACCGGCCAGCAGCGCGGCATCGAGTTCGACGTCCGGGTCGAGCACCGACAGCAAGCCCGACGCGGCGAGGATTCCATCGAGACGCTCGACGAACGCCTCGTACTCCCGGACGAGCGCGTGGCCGATCTCGGTCGGGACGAACCCCTCGGAGACGTACTCGACCACGCCCAGGACCTCCAGCTCCCGCATCGTGCGGTCGACCGTCGACCGCGACCGGCCGAGCTCGTCGACGAGGTCGCGCTTGTCGAGCGGCGGATCCAGCAGACCGAGCAGTTCGCGCCGCCGTGTGGCGGTGGCGATCAGATCATCGATCACGGACTCCGCGGCGTCACCGACGCCACAGCGGTCCGCGAGACGGGTGCCGAACCGTTCGAACTCCGCGACCGCCAGGCGACCACACAGCGTGAGGGTCACGCCGTCGTCACGACACTCGGCCAGGCCCACGGATTCGATCTCACGGAGCGCCCGATCGACCGTCGAACGCGAGACGTCCAGCCCATCGACGAGCTCCCGTTTCGGCGTCGGCTGTGCCGACAGCCGTTCGACGACTGCACCGCGTCGCAGGAGCACCTCGATCGTATCGAGAAGCGGATCCTCGGTCGCCATTCGCTTTTCCCCGTTTGCAGCAGGTTCTGACCGACGGTACAAATAACTCCGGACTAGCGGTTTAGTGTGTGGTAGCACCCGCTCGTGATCGAAACGCGTGTACTGTCGCTCGCCGATCCGTCCGACGGACGAAGTGACGTGTTCCGGGACAGTTGGTATCGTGTGCCGGAACGAGCCGCGGGCCGACGCCCATCGATCGAGATCCGGACTCACCCCCCACTTCCTGCCGGAGTCGCTTGTTTGCAGTCACCCGATTTTCGTATTTAGTATCAACGCATTTATTGGATCGTTCACCACGCGGTACGTCGTGCAGTCGGTGAGGCAAAGACGGTACGCACGAGTGTCGCTACCATGTCCTTGGAACGAGGGCCGGCAAACGGGACCGAAACCGGTCCAGCGGTACCGTCGAACGGGGGTGAGAAGCCGTCGGCGCTGTCGCGCGATGAGGTGTTCGACATCCTGAGCAACCAGCGCCGGCGGCACGCGCTGCACTTCCTCAAGCAGCGAAACGGCGACGGGACCGAGCTCCGCGAACTATCCACCCAGGTCGCGGCGTGGGAGAACGGCAAGTCGGCCGAGAGGGTGACGAGCGACGAGCGGCGGCGGGTCTACACGTCGCTCCAGCAGTTTCACCTGCCGAAGCTCGATCGCAACGGGATCGTGGAGTACGACGATCGCCGGGGGAGCGTCGAACTCGCGGGCGAAGCGACCGACCTCGACGTGTATCTCGACGTCGTGGAGGAGAGCGACGTGCCGTGGAGCCAGTACTACCTCGGGCTGTCGGGGCTGAGTCTCGCACTCTTCGGCGTCGTCTCGGTCGAGATCTATCCGCTCACGCTCGTACCGGCCCTTGCGTGGGGCGTCCTCGTCGCGCTGGTCTTCACGGTGTCCGCGCTCGCACACACCTACCACGATCGACGGATGCGTCTCGGTGCGGATGGACCGCCGGCCGACCTCCGGGAGCCGTGAACGACTCGTCGTGTTCGTCGGACGCGTGCCCTTCGAGTCGCCCCCTGAACGCTCCGGAACCCCACCGAGCGGTCGTCGGCTTCGGCCGACGCACGCTTTGATGCGATCCCCGTACGATCCACGAACCCTCGTCGCTTCTTTCATGACTCCGAGACGAACGATCACGGACGTGCTGCCAGGAACACGCCCCGATGCACCTCGCCGGAACGCACTCGTCGTGTTCGCGTACGCGCTCTCGATCCTCGTCGCGTCGGGACTACTCGGCTATCTCGTCGGCAGCGTCGTCTGAGGTCGCCGTGTTCGACTGCCGGCCTGGCGGGTGGGACCGAGAACGCGGCGTCGTCGACCGCTCGTCGAGACCGTCCTGATGGCGTTCGGGCGCGATCCCATCGTGACCAGGCGAGCGCCGACGCCGATCGGCGGGTGGCCGATCGACGGGACGACCCGATCATCACTCCCTCACGGGTGTTCAGGCCGTCTTTGAACCCCTTTCAGGCCGCGCTTGAATCGTCTCAGGCCGTCGTTGAGCGCTTTCAGGCGGTGTATGAGCAAGTGGGTGGCTCTCATGGGGTGGTAGTAGCGCGTCCAGCCTGCACCGATGTCGGTGCTCGCGGGGCGTGCGGCGAACGGACGACCGCGGTCCCCACGACGGGACCGACAGCGGACAACGGAGAACCAGACCAATGGCAGACGAAAACGACAAACCGACACTCACCCGGCGACGGGTGCTCGGCAGTATGGCAACGATCGGCGCGGCCGGCGCGGTGGGCGCGGGCGCGTGGGCACAGTACAGCGACGAGGAGACCGCACGGGTCAAGGCCGAAGCTGGTACTCTCAATCTCACGATCGACGGAAAGGACGGCAATCCCTCGAAGCGGCTCGACGTTGGGCCGCTTGCTCCGGGTGGAGATGGGGAAAGCAGGTCGTTCAGGCTGAAGAACGAGGGTAACATCGGTGGGACCGTCCTGGGTCTCATGCTAGATACTGTCGACAGCTCGGAGGGGACCAACAACGAAGCCGAAACCAACACGGGCGGTGGAGGCGAGCTCGACGACCAGCTCGAAGTCAGAGCGTACGTCGTCCAGTCGAACAGCAATCGTCACTTCTTCGGTAGCAGTGGTTCCAACAACTGGGTGGACTACTCCAGCGTCGCAGGGGAGGAGTACATCAACGAGGACGTCGATCCGATGGAAGCGGACGACCTCGTCATCGAGGTTCGCATGGAGGACGTGTCGAACAACAACGCAGCGCAGGGAGATACGCTCACGTTCGACGCCGACGTCACGCTCTACCAGAACAGCGCACCGAGTAGTTCGTGAGCTGATCCCCAGTAGCGAGCAGCGAACACAATCGCGGGCTCGCCGAGCAGTGTGAGCGGTTGTCCGAAACCGCTCCACCGACCTCGGCCAGCGATTTCGACAGACAACCGTGCATACACCGAACAACGATACGATCCTGCGCGCGGGCGTGATAGTCGTACTCGTCGTACTTATCGTTCCGTTTGTCGTTTTCACCGTCCCACAGGTCGTCGAAGCGGAGCAGAGTTACGTGATCGCCTCCGGTAGCATGACGCCGGCAATCAGCCCCAACGACGCGATCATCGTCAACGACGTGTCACCAACGTCGGTCGAGGAGGGCGACGTCATCGTCTTCTCAGAGCGCGGCGAGAGCGACAGTGACAACATCGACGTCACGAGCCACCGCGTGGTGGACGTCACCAACGGCGAGAACGGGCTCGCGTTCAAGACCAAGGGCGACGCGAACGAGGAGGCTGATCAGGGACTCGTCCCGGCGTCGGCGCTCGTAGGCCGAGTGACGTTCACGATCCCGTTCATCGGGTACGTGATCGGATTTGCGAGCGGTCAACTGGGGTTCCTCACGCTGGTCGGTGTGCCGGTCGGGTTGCTCATCCTCGGCGAGGTGTACGATCTCGCGGTCGCGGCGCGGAACACACGGCAGGAAGCGGGCGGCACGACCGAAGCGGAACCGGAAGACGAGACCGTCGGAACGTCGGTCGAGAACGATGCAACACCAGGAACCGACACTCAGGGATCGATGACCGAGAACGCTTCGCCGTCGGGGTTCGATCCCGGGGTTACCGCGGTCGGGAACGGCGCGCCCCCGGACATTCGCGACCCGCGGACCGAACCGATCGATCCGACGACCGGCGACGAGAACGGGGAGGCGGACGATGCGTGAGACGGGTGCGGCGATGCTGATCGCCGGGTTCGTCATGCTCGCGGCCGTCGGGTTCGGCGGCGGGTTCGCCTACGCCCAGTTGAGCGACACCGAGACGGCGGAGGTTTCGGTTTCGGCGGGAACGTGGTCCACGACCGCAGCGGGGACGGCAATGCCGACGGAAACGGACACGACGGTATCGGGTGTAACCACGACGGGTTCGACCGAAGTGTCGGAACCAACGACTGACACCCCAGATACGACCGAAATGCCGACAGAAACGGTTCCGAAAGTCGATGAACCCACGACTGCGGCAACCACGTCGGCAGGGGCGACCCGAACCACCGGAACCGAGACGACGGACGACACCACGACTGAGTAGCGTTGCCGGGAAGGCGGGTGCGTGCGATCACCGCCTGACGCCGGGGATCACCGCGTCGCATCCGTCGGAGGGGTGACTCGACCGACGAGGGCGACCGTCGTGCGGCGACACGTCTTTGTGGCGACGGCGAGTAGGAGGGGTATGGCGTTCCAACGTGGCGACGATCTCGATCAGGAAGCGGTCAACGAACGCGTCGACACCGCGATCGACGAGCACGAGGTCGTGCTGTTCATGAAAGGGAACGAGCTGATGCCCCAGTGTGGCTACTCCGATCGCGCGCTCGGCCTCATCGGTCAGCACCGCGAGGAGTTCGAGACCGTCGACGTGCTCGAATCGCTCGACGAGTACCGGGTCGCGCTCGAACGCCACAGCGGGTGGGAGACCACCCCCCAGACGTTCGTCGACGGCGAGTTCGTCGGCGGCAGCGACGTGCTCGCGGAGCTCGACGAGCGGGGCGATCTCGAAACGACGCTCGCGACCGGATGACGCCGCGACCGAAGGACAGGGAATATACGTACGGGGTCCGTACTGCCCGTTGAACGGGCAGCGTCGGCAGCGTGCCCGACTGCCGGTGACACCATGACCAACTGCGTATTCCAGCTCCACTCCACGCTCGAACTGCCCCTCGAAGACGTCCACGAGTTCCTCGAGGAGCCGGACCTCCCCGAGGACGTCGAGTCGATCGATTTCACCCGCCGGAACAACACGCTGATCGTCCGTGGGGTCGCCGCCGACGGCTCCATCAGCAAGTACACCCCGACAGCCCAGCTCAAGGCCAGCGTGACCGAAAACCGGGTGTACGAGGAACTCCCCGAGGAGGAACAGCCCCCGCATCCCGGCGGCCCCCAGTGGGGCGGCGGGCCCGGCGAGGACGAGGAACCCCCGCCCTCCGAGCTCGTCGAGTACGCCTGCTTCAAGGGCGACCGCGAGACCGTCCTCCAGAACACCGCCCTCCAGTACCCGATGTTCGAGGTGCTGCGCGACATCGCCCGGATCGCGGAGAAGGGCACACTGACCGCGATCGCCGCGGTCGACGGCGAGCTCGAAGCCACCAGAATCGTCGACGGCGAGGAGCGGCCCGCCTCCCTCGAGGTCGTCGAGGACCCCACCGAGGGCCCGGCCGCGAGCAAGGGCGTCGACTGGCGGGACAACAAGTTCATCTCGGATTAGTGGTGGAGAGCGTTCCACGTCGGCAGCAGCCCGAGCCGCCGTCGTAGCGTCCAGGGTCCCTGTCGCCCCGACTGTTTCACTCGGTACTCCCGACGGTTCTGCTATCGACAGCGGACGGCTGCTTTTTCGTGAGTGCGATCGAGAAGAACTGTCGTCACATAAACAGCTTTGCCAGTGAGGTGTCACACTTATGTCCCTGTTGTCCGAGTACTTCTCCCGGATCGTGCTTCAGCAGCACTCCCCAACGACAATGACCGATTCGACACCGCAGCGGACCGTCGACCTCGCTCGTGAGCCGAACTACCAGCAGAGTGGTTCCATCGGCTGGTTTCCCGGTCCGTAACGTCGACTCCACCGTCTTAGAGCGAAATCGGTGTCGAACGGAGTTCCCTCCGTTGGAGTCGCTCCCTCCAACCGGGCCCGGTCGCATCGGACGCGAGGTAGCGGCTCACAGCGAGGCCATCTGCCACCGGTAGTACTCGACGAAGAGCAGCGCGACGCCGGACAGCAGCGCCAGCCACAGCCCGACGCCGGGCGCGGCCGTAAACGCCGAGGCCGTCCCCTCCGCGAGGGGGTTCCCCGCGGCGGCAGCCGCCGCGATCGTCCGCTGGGTGACCTCGCCGTTCCACCGCAGCTGGAGGAGCGCCAGCCCGACGATCGCGAGCCCGCTCACGAACCGACACCACATGGCGACCCACCCGCGGAGCCACCACGAGAAGAGCACGGCGACGACGGCGACGACGGCGATCGCCTGGCCGGCAAGAACGTCGAGACCCATGACACGACGGGGCGCTTCCAGCGGGATCTGAACGGTGACCCACGTCAGGGCGGTGGACGCGAGCGCCACGACCAGGGGACCGTACGTGTCCACGAACTCGGAAACCAGCCACGGGTACGGCCGCCGAACGCCGCCCGACTCCCGATACTGTTGGCCCGTTCCGCCGTCCATGTTCGTCGACTCCCCCTCGCTCGGTTTCCCTCTTGTCATTCGCTCTCCGCGTGGTTCGCCCCGCGAAGCGTCGTCCGACGCGCCGTCTCGGCTATCGCTCACCGGTCGTGGTGGCAGCCGCGATATCGAGTTCGGCGGCGACCTCGTCGAGCAGGTCGCCCTTGACCTCCTCGACGCGCGTCTCGATGGTCGCCACCACCGGCTGGGCGAAGTTCTCGTGGATCCTGGTGACGCGCTCGCGCTCGGTCGCACACCGCTCGCGGAGGTAGGTCGCGCCCCGGCCGTGCTCGTCGTCGTCGGGGGCGGGCGTCAGCCGGTTGACGACCAGGCCGCCGACGTCAAGGCCGTACTCGTCGAGATCGTCGATCGCGTCGTCGGTCTCACGGATCGAGAGCTCGTCGGGGTTGAGCACGAGGTAGAACGTGGCCGCCTCGTCGAGCGTCCGCCCCGCGAACTCGAACAGCTCCTTGCGGTCGCTCAGCCGCGCGATGATCGGGTCCTCGTCGATCCGCCGGCGTGCCTCTCGGTCGCCGATCGCCGCGCGCTCGTAGAGATCGATGCTCGTGGTCCGCTTCTCGATGAGGCGGTCGATCCAGTCGCCGAGAAAGTCGGGCAGGGAGAGCAGGCGGAGCGCCCCGCCCGTCGGGGCGGTGTCGAACACCACGCGGTCGTACGCCTCGGAACCGCGCATCACGTCGATGAACCGATCGAACAGCGCGGCCTCGTACGCGCCGGGCGTCCGGTGGGCGAGTTCGATCTGCCTGTCGATCTCGTTGACCATCGCCGGACTCACCTGATCGGCCAGCGCGCGCTTGGTCTCCATCAGGTGCTCGTCGACCGCCTCGTCGGGGTCGATCTCCATCGCGTGGAGGCCGTCGTGCCCCTCGACGGGGCGAGGGTCGTCCCCGAAGGGTTGATCGAACACGTCCGCGGTGCTGTGGGCGGGATCGGTCGAGACCACGAGCGTGTCGAGCCCCTCGCTGGCGCATTTGAGCGCGTACGCGCTCGACACCGTGGTCTTGCCGACGCCGCCCTTGCCGCCGAAGAAGACGAATTTCTCCATGGTGGTGTGGCGTGTCAGAAGTGGTACTGCTGACCCTTGCGCTCGACGAGCGTGCCGCGATCCCAGAGCCGGCGCTCCCAGCCCGCGAACTCGTCGGCGAGGTAGGGGAGCAGCTCGGCGGTGTAGTACGAGACCGGGCTCGGGATGCCGAACGCGTCGGCGAAACACGCGAGCATGAACGCGTCGTCGGTGTCCTCGGCCTCCTTCTCGATCAGCTCGAACGCCGGCCCCTCGACCATCCCGTGATAGAGGCCGTGGAGCCACTCCTCGACGATCTCCCGGTAGGATTCGATCCGCTCTGCGAGCGTCATGTGTGCCCGCATGTCGCCCGGCTACTTAAACCGCCGCTGGCCCGGCTCAGCAGGCACACCCGGTCGAGGAGTGCGATCGCTCGAACTCCATTGCTTCCTCGCAGTCCGGACAGTCCGGCGGTTCGTCGCCCGCCACGTCGACGTCCCGGATCCGTTCGTCGCAGTCGTGACACCAGTACGCGCCCTTCGAGCCGTCGCCCTTCCCGCCGCCGCGGTTCGCCGACTCGGTCGACGCCTCCAGCATCTCGCTGACCGTGCCGAGGATTCCCATACCGTGTGTTCGGACACATGAGTACATAAACCCGGGTGTGGTCGTGTGCCGCCGTCACACGACCGGCACCGGCGACCGTCGTCGAACGACCGGGCCAGAACGGTCTTTCTCCCACCCCTGAACTGCGGCTCCCGATCGAGGTCACTCGACGGCGTTCGCGATCCGTCCGAGTGCGCGCTGGAGTTCACCACGCCGTTTCCACGCGGCCACGCGGTCGGTGAGCCCCGCGAGCGGGAGCCCGGCGCTCACGTGGGAGGTCATCCTGATCCGGGTGCCCTCGTCCTCGGGACGGTAGGTGACGGTGGTTTCGAGCGTCTCCAGCGGGCCGTCGCCGCGCTGCTCGTAGACCAGCCCGTCCTCGCGCGCCTCGAACGCGAGCGCGAACTCGACACCTCTAGAGCCGACGATCACGAGCCAGCCGTCGTCGGTGTCCTCGACCTCGTAGACGGTGAAACTCCCCTCGTACTCCACGAGCGCGGCGGGCGTGAGCTCGCGCCCGACCGCCGACGGGGTCGCCCCCACGAACCGCGACGCCGCGACTTCGCGCATGAGGAGGGTTGGAGTCAGCGCCTCAAAAACGGCACCGTGAGAAGGACGAACATCCCGATCGTGACGAGCGCCGCGTACAGCAACCGCTTGAGCCGCTGATCGGCCGGCACCTCGCCGCGCAGCTCCGGCCGTGTGGTCCACACGAGTCGGTGGTACGCCACGCCCGCGGCGAGCGAGCAGACGACGGTCGAGACCCCGATCGCCACCGGGAGCGAGAGCCCGAGCGCGAGACAGTAGATCGGCCCGAACGAGAAGCTCACGAGGACGGCGAACGACGCGACCACGAGGAACGGCACCGGATCGACCGGCGTCCCGTGACGGTTCGTGGGCTTCATGCGGGTCGTTGACACGCGGTGATCTATACGCTGTCGGCCGTCGTGGTCCGGTCCGGCGGTCCGACGGTCCGGCGGCTCGGTGGCGGACCACGCGACGGGACAGAACTAAGTCGGCGCGGTCGCTGTTCCGCACGAATGGCCTCGCAGGGTGACATCCGCGTGCTGATCGTCATCGATCTCGTCCTCTCGGCGGCCTTCAGCGCCGTCACAGTGTGGGGGCTCTCGCTCGTCGGCGTGCTGGCGTTCTCGTGGCCCACCGTCGGGCTCGCCACTCTCCTGCTCGCCGTGCTCACGTATCTCGCGGTTCTCCAGTGACGAGCGGCGCGTGACGGATGATTTTATACTCTCCGGGAGCACCCATCCAGTATGCCCATCGAGGACCGCGATCCCGCATCCCTCATCACACACGCGCTCGCCCGCGACACGCTCTCACGACTCCGCAGCGTCGAGACCGAACAGGTCGCCTTCCGGAAAGGACTGGTGAAGCTCGGTCGGATCTGTGGCTACGAGATCATCGACGGCGCGATGGAGACCGAGTACGTCTCGATCACGACCCCGCTGGCGGAGACCACCGGCGAACACGTCAAAGGGCTCGACAACGTGGTGATCGTGAACGTGCTCCGGGCGGCGACACCGTTCGTCGAGGGGCTCCTGAAGGCGTTCCCGCGCGCGAAGCAGGGCGTCATCTCCGCCGGCCGCGACGAGTCGGCCGGGATGACCGACGGCGAGTTCCCGATCACGATCGACTACGTCAAGCTCCCCGAGATCACCGAAGACGACACCGTGATCGTCGCCGACCCGATGCTCGCCACCGGGAGTACGATGTGCCGGGTGCTCGACCACGTTCTGGAGACCGCCCCCGAGCCCGAGGACCTGTTCGTGCTTTCTGCGGTGAGCGCGCCGCCGGGCCTGCTCCGCGTCGGCGAACGCTTCCCCGAGGCCGACCTCCTCACCGTGAGCGTCGACGACGAACTCGACGACGACGGGTTCATCGTGCCGGGCCTCGGCGACGCGGGCGACCGCGCGTTCCGCACGAAGTAACACGAACGACCGTTCCGTTCGACGCACGTCGAACCCCCCGCGTTTCGGGTGGAGATTCGACTCACTCCGGGCAGCTGTGGCTACTACTCTACGTTCAGCGGCGGCTGGCGCACGGGAGCACGCCGGAGGCGTGCGACTCGTGCGAGGGATGAGCGAGTGACGTGAGCGAAGCGAACGAAACGAGCGAATCGGCTGGGGAGGGCGTGGCCTGCGGTCTCTCGTTTGTGTCGTGATCCGTGGCCGCAACGAAACCCGTAGTATGAACTCGTCGCCGGAGTTCAACGACTGTCGAACCCCATCAGCCATCACCTCTTCGATCGCTCGTGCGTGTTCGTCATCCGGTGTCGATCTCCGCCCGTCCGCTGGTCGCGCTCAACACTCGCTCGCGAAGCGCGTCGCCTTCCGCCACCGGCACCTGGACCTCGAACGCGACACGTTCTCCGTAGGTCGCCTCGAATGTGACGTCCGCACTCTCGACGATCCCGCGGACGGTCCCGGAGTCGTCGTACCCGACCGCGATCGCGACGGTCTCGTGGGGCCGCTCTTCGAGGGTGCCGGTATCGTCGACCGCCAGCTTGACCGCGCGACCGTAGGCTCGCGACAGCCCGCCGACGCCGAGGTTCGTCCCGCCGTAGTACCGCGTGACGACCGCTGCGACGTTTTCGAGCGCCTCGCGTTTCAGGACTGTGAGCGCCGGCTTGCCGGCCGACCCGCCGGGTTCGCCGTCGTCGCTCGCGTACTCGCGGAGCGGATCAGCACGAACGCGGTAGGCGGGCACGTTGTGGGTCGCGTCTCCGTACTCCGCCTCGACGCTCGCGACGAACGCCTCCGCGGCATCGACCGATCCCACAGGAACGACGTGGCCGAGAAACCGCGAGCCCTGGACCTCGAAGGCAGCCTCACCACGCCCCGCGACGGTTCGGTAGGTCTCGGGCGCGTCGCTCATTCGAGTTCGAGCTTGCGGACGAACGCGAACTCGCGGATCGCGGTCAGCACCTCGCCGGGCAGCGGTTCGTCGGTGATGATCGAGAGCCGGGGCTCGTCGGTGAACTCCGGGTCCTCGCTGATGGTCTGGCGCACCGAGATGTCGCGGGCGGCGATCTCGCCCGTGACGGCCGCGACGATCCCCGACTGCTCGGCGTCCGCGACCGCCACGGTCAGCACCGAAAGGTCGAGCACCGGCGCGAGGTCTCGGAGACTGGGGACCGCGGAGATGTTCCGGAAGATGGGACGGAGTTCGTCGTCCGCGAGCACCGCGTCGGTGGTCGAGTCGACGACGCGCCGATCGACGCCGATCTCGCTGGCGAGTTGGGTGTTCGGGATCTCGATCCCGCCCGAGACCACTCGGCCCTCGGCGTTGACTGAGAACCCGCGTTCGAGCAGCAGTCTGACGACCGCCTGCTGGCTCGGGCTGCCCTCGAACTTCCCCATGATTTCGTCGAACATAGAACTACTTAGAGCGCGCCCTTGGTGCTCGGGGTGCCCTCACGACGCTCGTCGGGACGGGTGGCGTCGTCGAGCGCACGCGCGAGCGCCTTGAACAGCGCCTCGATCTCGTGGTGGGCGTTCTCGCCCTCGACCGCAGCGTGGAGGGTCAGTCCGGCGTTCGTTGCGAGCGAGCGGCAGAAGTGAGCGGCCATCGTGCTCGAAAACTCCCCCACCGAATCCTGGGAGAACCCACCGTCGAACCGGAACAGGGGCCGACCCGAGACGTCGACCACGACGCTGCCGACCGCCTCGTCGAGCGGGACCTTTCGGTCGGCGAAGCGTCGAATCCCTGCGCGGTCGCCGAGCGCCTCGTCGAACGCCTCGCCGAGGGTGATCGCGACGTCCTCGATCGTGTGGTGGTCGTCGATGTGGAGATCGCCGTCACAGGTCACGTCGAGATCGAACAGCCCGTGCTTCGCGAACGAGGCGAGCATGTGATCGAAGAAGCCGATCCCGGTCTCGACGGTCGACTCGCCGTCGCCGTCGATCGTCAGCGAGATTTCAACTGTGGTCTCGGCGGTCTCGCGGGTCACAGTCGCGCTCCGCGTCATGCACGCCCCAGCGCACCGACGTATAAGGCGGTTGTGCTCCGCCGGTCGGTCGTGGCCGTCGTTCGATTCGGTTGGAGTCACTATCGACGTTCGAACCAGAACCGGTATTCCGGCCCGTCGCCAACGGGAGGCGAATGGATCGTCGGCGATACCTGCGACTCGCCGTCGCCTCGTCGGTCGCGCTCGCCGGCTGCTCAGCGACCGAATCCGGTGGCGAGCCAGGCGGTTCGTCGTCCGCCACAGCCACGACAGCGGGAGGCGACGACGCCACGAACGCCGGGACGGCCGAGAGCGGAAACCGCCGCGGACGTGGGGTGTACGTCCAGTCGTTCAGCGAGTCGATGTACGTCGTCGGCAACGGGGTCATGGGTGTTTCGAGCAGTGCGGGCGAGAACGCGACGAGCAGTTCGGAGACGACGTCCGGCACGAACCGAACGAACACAGCGACCGGATCCGATGCCGCCACAGCGGGAGTGCCGGACGGAGCCGCCGCCAGGCCGATCGCCGGCGACTACCGCTTCGCGCTGATGTACGCCGCCCCACACGTGTTCTGGACCGTCAACGGCACGGAAACCACGAGACAGCCAATCGAACAGGGTGACTCGCTGCATCTCATGAGCGTCGTCTGGGATCCGGAAACCGGGACGGTGCTCCCCGACGTTGGCCTCTCGGTCGAGATCAGTGGGGATGGAGACCTCGTGAGCCAAGAAGTGATCTACCCGATGCTGTCCCAGCGGATGGGGTTTCACTACGGCGCGAACTTCGCGCTGCCCGGCGACGGGACCTACACCGTGAGGCTCAGCGTGGGTGGAACGGGCGTCCGGCGGACGGGGGCGTTCGCGGGTCGGTTCGCGGAGCCGGCGAGCGTCACGATCGAGTTCCCGTTCACCGAGACGACGCGCGAGCAGGTCGTCTCGCCGAAGGCTCCACGAGCCGGTGAGCCGGGCGCGATCGCGCCGATGGAGATGGCTACGATCCCGTCGGTGGTCGCCCCGACGAAACCCGAACTCGGCGGTGTGTTCGTCGGCCGCGCCACGAGCGACGACGCGGTGTTTCTCGTCACTCGACTATCCCCGGACGAGAGTCCGCTCGACGACGGCAACCCCTATCTCGTGGTGTCGGCGCGAACGCCGTACAACCGGATGGTGCTACCCGCGATGGCGCTCTCGGCGACGCTGAAGCGTGGCGGATCGACCGTCTTCGAGGGGGCGCTGGCGCGCACGCTCGATCGCGATCTCGGCTACCACTACGGTGCCGCCGTCGACAGCGCGAGGCCAGGCGACCGCCTCACGATCTCGGTCACGACGCCACCCCAGGTCGCCCGCCACGAGGGCTACGAGAACGCGTTTCTCGATATGTCCGAGATGAGTCTGACGCTGTGAGCTACTCGTCTGCCACCGCCGCCATGGCGGCGTCGAGCGTGAACCGGCCCTCGTAGAGCGCACTGCCCACCACGACGGCGCTCGCACCCACGTTGCGAAGCGCCTGGATGTCGTCGATCGTCGCCACACCGCCGCTCGCCACCACGGGGATCTCGACGGCGTCGACGAGCCGACGAACGGGATCGGTCTGGACGCCGTCGAGACGACCCTCGACATCGACATCGGTGAAGAGGATCGCGCCCGCGCCGCGGTCCTCGTACTCCGCCGCCGCCGTCGCCGGATCCATTCCCGTGGTCTCGGTCCAGCCCGAGATCACGACCTCGCCGCCCCTGGCGTCGAGGCTCACCACCACGCTGCCCGGATGGGTCTCGCTGATTTCCGCGACGAGTTCCGGATTTTCGACGGCAGCCGTGCCGAGGATTACCCGGTCGACACCGCGATCGAGCAGGTCGCGCGCGTCCGCGGCGGTGCGGATGCCGCCGCCGAGCTGCACGGGAATATCGACCGTCTCGACGATCCGCTCGATCGCGGCGGCGTTCGCCCGCTCGCCCTCGAACGCCCCGTCGAGATCCACGAGGTGGAGCGTTCGCGCGCCCGCCGCGACCCAGCGTTCGGCCGCCGCGACCGGATCGCCGTACTCGTTTCCAGTACTGCGCTCGCCGCCGACGAGCTGGACGGCCTGGCCGTCCCGAACGTCGACCGCAGGGATCACCTCGAACCCGGAGAACATGGTTGGAATCGGATTCGTCGTGGTCTAAACCCACCGAAATCCATCCTGAAGTCGGGCTCGCTCTATAACTTATGGGGTGAATCCATTTGGGTTAGAAAGAACTATCCGTCGGGCGATGATCCGTCCGCGTATGGCGCTCTCTCCTCTTTTGCTCGTCGGGCTCGCGGTCGTGGTCTTCGTCGGGTTCAACATCGGCGGCTCGAACGTCGGGGTTGCGTTCGGGCCGGCGGTCGGGTCGAAGTCGGTCTCGGCGACGGGCGCGGCGGCGCTGATGACCGTGAGTTTCTTCGTCGGCGGCTGGACGGTCGGCCGGGGCGTCGTCCGGACGATGGGGGGTCGGATCGTCCCGTCGAGCGAGTTCACGCTCGCGGCCGGCATCGTCGTCCTCTTCTTCATCGGTCTCGCGCTCTTTCTCGCGAACGTCGTCGGCGTTCCCGCCTCGACCTCGATGACGGGCGTCGGTTCGATCGCCGGCCTCGGCCTCGCGACGAACACCTTGAACTGGACGACGATGGGCGAGATCGTCTCGTGGTGGATCGTCTCGCCCGTGATCGCCTTCTGGGTCAGCGGCGTCATCGGTCGGTACTTCTACCCCCATCTGAACCGGCTGTTCGCCGTCAAGCAGACCGAGGGCTCGCTGCTCGCACTCGACCGCTCGCGGACGCCGCCACGACCGACGCTCGGCGCGAACACCACCGTCCGAGAGCTCGTCGGCACGCTGCTCGTCGTCGTCGTGGCCTGTTACACGGCGTTCAGCGCGGGCACCTCGAACGCGGCGAACGCGATCGCCCCGCTGGTGGGGGCGGGAGTGCTCGACATCGGACCGGGCATCGTCCTCGCGGGGCTCGCCGTCGGCCTCGGGGCGTTCACGATCGGCCGACGGACCATCGACACGATGGGCAACGACCTCACCGACATGCCGCTGCTCGCGGCGTTGATCGTCGCGGTCGTGAGTTCGACGCTCGTGACGCTGCTCTCGTGGTTCGACATCCCTGTCAGCGTCGTCATCATCTCGACTATGAGCATCGTGGGCCTCGGTTGGGGGCGCGCCACGCGAAGCGTCACCGTCGCCGACGTCCGCGAGGGCGAAGCGCCCACGGTCTCGGTCGACGCGCTCGCTGCCGACGTCGACACGCAGACCGTGGGTGGTGGGGGGAATCCGCCCGACCCCGAGGCGGAGCCGACCCCGATCGGCGACGAGATCGGCAGCGACGAGCCGACGGGCCTGTTCAAGCCTGGCGCGAGCGCGCGCGTCATCGCCATGCAGAACCTCGTACCCGCGGTCGCGACGCTGACCTCCTTCCTGCTCTTCCGGTTCGTCCTGTTTTCCTGAGCAGGGTTCGTGTCGGGTTTTCTCACCCGGTGAACCCCACGATTTTCCCTCGTGTTCGGCCCGAGGATACGCGCCGACGCCGCCGAAACAGCAAGGTCTAACAAGGCGGGGCGAGAACGCCAGGGTGATGCCTACCGTAGAATACGTCAACTACGAAGTGTTCGACGACCAGGGCTGGGACCTCGAGGACGACGACCTGTTCGAGAAGGCCGAAGAGGCCGACCTCGGCGACGAGGACTACGGCACGCTCGACGTCAACGAGTCCGAGTACATCCTCGAAGCCGCCGAGGCCCAGGGCTACGACTGGCCGTTCTCGTGTCGCGCCGGCGCGTGTGCGAACTGCGCCGCCATCGTCAAGGAGGGCGAGATCGACATGGACATGCAGCAGATCCTCTCGGACGAGGAGGTCGACGACCGCAACGTCCGCCTGACCTGCATCGGCAGCCCCGCCGCCGACACCGTGCAGATCGTCTACAACGCGAAACACCTGGATTACCTCCAGAACCGCGTTATCTGAAACGACTTTTTTACACGGGGGCCTCGCGCTCCCTACGGTCGCGCTCAACCCCCGTCCAAAAACCTCGACTAAAAACACCCGCTCGCTCGGCTTCGCCTCGCTCGCGGTGGAACCCCTAGCCTTCTCCACAACCGCACTACACAGCACCGCCGAAGCCCTCGCTCGTGTCACTCGCTCGCCCTTCATCCACCAGGAGAGTAACACTCTCCTGAGCCTCACCTCACTTCGTTCGATGAGACGCCAGGCCCCGCACCGCTACGCCACCGCGACCGCACCGCTACCGCCGCCGAACCGCAACCGCTATCCGACAGAGATCGCTTTCTACGGTTCCTCATGAGTTGGCGAGAGATCAGGCCGGTCGCGCTCGCAGCGGTCCGGCGGGAGAACGGCGAGCTTCTGGTCTCGAAGGATCACGAACCAGGCGAGGACGAGCCGTTCTACCGGCTCATCGGCGGCGGGGTCGAGTTCGGCGAACACAGTTGCGAGGCAGTCGTCCGGGAGTTCCGCGAGGAGCTCGACGTCGAGCTCACGAACGTCGGCCTCGTCGGCACTCACGAGAACGTCTTCACGTTCGACGGCGAGCAGGGCCACGAGATCTGGCGGGTGTACGAGGGCGACATCGCCGAGGACTGGCCGTACGAGCGCGATCGATTCGAGGGCCACGAGCCCGAACTCGACGAGACCTACGAGGCGACGTGGGTGGCCCCCGAGCAATTACGAAACGACGTGACGTTCTACGATCCGGTGGTGCTCGACGACCTCGACTGAGGGCGGCCAGCGGGGTGGTGCGGTAGCGGTGCGGTGCCTGGTGGATGAAGGGCGAGCGAGCGGAGCGAGCGAGGGCTTCGGCGGTGCTGGGCGTCGCTGTGCTGGATGGTCGCGGAGAGCGTCAGCAGTTCTACCGCGAGCGAACGGAGTGAGCGAGCGGGAGTTTTTCATGAACGTTTTTGCAAGCGGGGGTCGCGCGAGCGACCGCAGGAAGCGAGCGCGATCCCCCCGCAGTAAAAAGGTTCGGGTTCAATAGATGAGCTCGTCGTCGTTCTCGACCATGTAGAGCGTCCGTGCGGAGATGTTGACCGCGTGATCGCCGATGCGTTCGAGATCGCGGATCGTCAGCAGGAGTCGCGACACGTCGGCCATCATCTGGTCGACGGTCTCGCCGGCGTCGAGTTCGGTCTCGATCAGATCCCGGACGACGACGCTCGACGCGCGCTCACAGCGGTCGTCGAGGTCGTCGTCGCGGGCGTCGATGGCGTAGCAGGCGTCGACGTCCTCCTCGGCGTAGGCGGTCATGGCGTTCTCGACCATCTCGACGGTGAAATCGCCGATCCCCTGGACGTCGACCTCGGGGAAGACGTCGCGTTCGGCCTGGAGGGTGTACTCGCCGAGGTTGGTGGCGAGATCCGCGATGCGTTCGAGATCGGTGATGATCTTGAACGAGGAGGCGATGAAGCGGAGATCGCCCGCGACCGGCTGCTGGAGCGCGAACAGGTCGATACAGCTGCCTTCGAGATCGAGGTACATCCGGTTGATCTCGGCGTCACCCTCGATGACCTCCCGCGCGGTCGTCTCGTCCTTGCTGGCGAGCGCGTCGAGTCCCAGCCGGAGGCGTTCGAGAACGATCTCGCTCATGTAGAGCACGTCCTCGCGGAGATCGTCGAGTTGCTCTTGGTAGCTTTCGCGGGGCATGATCCCCCGTCGGTCCGTCCACGTAATGTACTCTTCGACGGGTACGACGCCGAATATAGGTTCCCATACAGACGGCTATATATTTGTCTACAGTACTATGTCTCCGTCGTTCCCGTCCTTCGCACAGCAGACGACGAATCCATCGTTCGCGTCGTCGATCGGGAACGTGTCCGTCTTCGGTCGAGTATCTCCATCGTATCGCGCTTGCTATATATTTTTGCGTAGTTTTATTGTCGGGGGAGGCCAAGCGACGGACATGGAGACGCGCAAGGTCCAGGTCACGGGTGGGTCGACCTACACCGTGTCGTTGCCGAAGTCGTGGGCGACGGACAACGGCGTCAGCGCCGGGAGCGAAGTCGAGTTCTACCCCGAGGACGAGTCGCTGTTGCTCGCCCCCCGGACCGAGGAGACCACGGCCGAGGGAACGCTCGACGTCACCGACCTCGAAGGACCGGAACTCACGCGCGCGGTCGTGATGATGTACGTCAACGGATTCGACGTCATCACCCTCGAGACCGCGAGCGTCGACGCCGCCCAGCGCCGGACCATCCGCGAGGCGACGCAGGGGCTCGTGGGGCTCGAAGTCATCGAGGAGACCTCCGAACGGGTGAGCCTCCAGGATCTCCTCGACTCCTCCGAGCTCTCGATCCACAACGCCATCACCCGGATGCGCCTGGTCTC
Source organism: Halococcus agarilyticus (assembly GCF_000334895.1). Taxonomy (NCBI): domain Archaea; kingdom Methanobacteriati; phylum Methanobacteriota; class Halobacteria; order Halobacteriales; family Halococcaceae; genus Halococcus; species Halococcus agarilyticus. The sequence continues at coordinate 42,584 of NZ_BAFM01000002.1, forward strand.
GCTCACCATGCTCGCGGACGCGGTCGAGGCGCTCCGGGCGGGGGACCCCGACCTCGCGGCCGACGTGATCGAGCGCGACGACGACGTCGATCGGCTGTGGTACATGACCGCGCGGGTGTTCCGGAGCGCGCTCAGGGATCCGGGTGCGGCGACCGACATCGGGCTGTCGCGCGAGACGTGCTTCGACTACCACTCGGCCGCACGCCAGCTCGAACGCGTCGCCGACCACGCGACCAAGATCGCCGAGGTCGTGACCGACGTCGAGGGTGTCTCCGAGGACGTCGGCGAGGCGCTCGACGCACTTCACGGGGGGGCAGCGGACGTGGTCGAGACCGCGATGGACGCGCTGCTCGCCGAGAGCGACGACGACGCACTCCGACTCGCGAACGACGCGATGACCGCGATCGACGACATCGACGAGCGCGCCCGCGAGGTCGATGGCCTGCTTCGAGACCGCGACCCCGAACGCTCCCAGCGGCTCGGCCTCGTCGTGGACTCGCTCTCCAGAAGCGCCGATTATGGAGGAAACATCGCCGAAACCGCGATGCAGAAGGCCGCACCGCAGCCGTAACCGCCCCCACCTTTTGCTACGGTCGCTCGTTCGCTTCGCTCACTCGCTCCTGCTCACGGGTCGCTCTGCTCCCCGTTCACTCATCCGGCGGCGCTTCACTACGTTCGCGCTGTCCGCCGCTCGCAAAATGTGGATCAAAAGCCTCCTCCTTCCCTGTGGTCAGTCGTCGGCCCGCTCACTCGCCTGCGGCTCGTTCGCGGTAGAACCACTATCTCCGCAACCGCCCCGCACAGCACCACCGAAGCCCTCGCCGCGCGCTCACTCCGTTCGCTATCTCGCTCCCTGCGGTCGGCCACCTCTCCTCGTAAAAACCTCGACTAAAAACACCCGCTCACTCGTGTCTTCGGCACTCGTTCGCGGTACCATCACTGGCGCTCTCCGCAGCCGCACAGCACCGCCGAAGCCCTCGCTCGCTCCGCTCGCTCGCCCTTCATCCACCAGGAGAGCACGCTCTCCTGAGCCCTGCGTTCGCGCCGCGAACACGGGACGCCAGGACCGCCACCGCCCCGCCGGTGGCCGGCGAGCAAAAACGGCGGGCTACTCTTCGAGAACGGCGTTGACCTGGCCGTCCTGGCCGGGCCGGGAGGTCACGCGCGCGAGCCCTTCGCTCGTCTCGATCAACGCGCCCCTGGTCACGATGTTCCGGCGGACGTAGTTCGGGTTCGCGGGGTTCTCCGCGACGCCCTCGATCGTCGCGTGGGTGGTGCCGTCGTCGGTCGCGACGCTCGCGCTGTCGGTCGATATCGCGCGGACCTTCTCGGTGTTGCCGCGCGCGTCGACGGTCTTCAGGGCTCGATCGCCGACCTCGGTTTCGGTCGCCTCGCTGCCGAGTTCGTGTTTTCGTTTGCCGCGGATCGGGCGTCGTCGTCCGCCGGTACGCTTCCGGACCGAGCGTCCCTGGTCTTTCATACCCGAACACCGACGAGCGCGCTACTTGAATCGATCGATGCCGCACCGTCAGGTTTAGGCGAATCCCCGTCCGCGCTCCGTCGTGAGTCTCCGGAGTGCGGTCGCGGCACCGTTCGTCGGCCGGGGCGAGCCATCCCTCGCCGAGAGCGAGTTCGTGGTCGCGCTCTCGCTCGACCGGAACTGGTTCTCGCCGGACCAGGCCACCCGCCTCGCCGACGTTGCGGTCGGCGAAGGACTGCTCGATCGCACCGACGACGGTCTCGTGCCCACGTTCGATCCCGAGGCCGTGACGATCCCCGAGGAGTTCGTCCCGAGCGAGGAGCTCCTCCAGCAGCGCTCGACGTTCGAACGGGTGCTCGACGCGGTCGTGGCCGAGGGGATCGAGAAGCGCGAGGCGGTCGCGGCGATCAACCGTCTCCAGGGATCGCTCGGCGTCACCGTCGAGGCCGCCGCCGTGCTGTACGCCCGACGCCACGAGGTCGACGTGAGCGACGCGGCCGAGCGCGCGCTCGACGACCTCGACGCCGGTCAGTAACTCAGTCGAGATCCGCGACGATCCCGGGGAGGCGGTCGGCGAGGGCGTCGCGTTCGATCGCGGCGTCGGCCTCGGGTGACGCCGCCCCGTCGTCGAGAACCTGAACCGCGCGAAGACCGGCAGCACGCGCACCGTCGATGTCGAGTTCGGCGCTGTCGCCGACGTAGACCGTCTCGTCGGCGGTCGTGCCGAGCGCGTCGAGTTCGGCCCGGAACGCACGCGCGTCCGGCTTGCCGGCGTCGAGCGAGCCCGTGATCACGACGGCGTCGAACAGGTCCCCCCAGCCGAGCGCGTCGATCTTTGCCTGCTGGGCGCACACCGGCCCGTCGGTCAACAGTCCGACGCGGTACTCCTCGCGGAGCCCCCTGACGAGCGCCTCGGCCCCTGCGACCGGCACGAGCGCGTCGGTGATCGCGTCGCGGTAGGTGTCCGCGAGTTCGCTCGCCGAGGCGTCGGTGTCGTGATCGGCGAGGAGGTCGTCGAAGATGGGTTCGCGGGTCCGGTTGGTGAGGTTCCGGCGGTGGGCGTCGAGGTAGGCCTCTCTGGAGAGAGAGGGGCCGTCGACCGCCGCACTCGCCTCGTCGAGCAGCGCCTGGCGGTCGCGTTCGGGGATCGCGAGGGTGTAATCGAGATCGAACGCGACCGCCCTGATGGCCATAGCACTCAGTAAAGCGCTTCCCACATGAGTGTGGCGAGACGAACCCGAAAAACCTTGCTCGGGCGCGAACAGCGGGACGTATGGGATTTTTTGACCGACTCGCCGCCCGGATCGACGCGGTCGACAGCGTGCTCTCGGTGGGACTCGACCCCGACCCCGACCGACTCCCCGACCATCTCGCCGACCACGACCTGCCGCGCTGGGCGTTCAACCGCCGGATCATCGACGCGACACACGACCACGCCGCGTGCTACAAGCCGAACGCCGCGTTCTACGAGGACCCCGACGGCTGGCGCGCGCTCCGCGAGACCGTGGCCTACGCCCATGGCAAGGACGTTCCAGTACTGCTGGACGCGAAACGCGCCGACATCGGCAACACCGCGCGTCAGTACGCGACCCACCTCGATGATAGTGCAGGCGACCACGCGGCCGACGGAACGGCCGCCGACGCGATCACCGTCAACCCCTACCTCGGCCGGGATTCGCTCGAACCGTTCCTCTCCCGGGAGGCGGGCGTGTTCGTGCTCTGCCGGACCTCGAACCCCGGCGGGGCGGACCTTCAGAACTGCGAGCTCGCGGACGGCGAGCGCCTCTACGAGCGGGTCGCTCGGCTCGCCGAGGGCTGGAACGAGCGCGGCAACGTCGGCCTCGTCGTGGGTGCGACCGCACCCGACGAACTCGAATCGGTGCGCGAACTCGTCCCCGACCTTCCCTTTCTCGTCCCCGGGATCGGCGCTCAGGGCGGCGACATGGAGGCTGCGATCGAGTACGGCCTCACCGACGGCGTCGGGCTCGTGAACTCCTCGCGCGGGATCGTCTTCGCCGGCGAGGGCGAGTCGTTTGCGGGGGCGGCGGGCGAGGCAGCGAAGCGACTCAAACGCCGGTTGAACGAGTACCGATAGACGGGTCCGTTCGCGGACCGTACCGCGGTCCCCGCGACGACCGGAGTGTTCGGCAAGCGGTGTGGCGAAGCGGCGCTTGCTTTGGCAAGCAGACGTTACACCACCACGACACTGTTAAGTAGACCCGAGTTATGTTGCTCCCGCGCTCCGAGTACCAATGAACGAACGAAAGTCGAGCGATCGGACGTGTGATCTGGCCACGCTGGCGGACGCGTCGATTCGATCGGACGCATCGCCCGGGAGAACCGCGTGAGCGACGGGTCCCGCCGTCGTGTTCTCGTGGCCACGATGGTCGTTTGCAGTCTGGCGTTCGGCGGCTGTCTCACGCTCGATCCATCGATCACGGCGAACACGGACGATTCGGCCGTCTTCGAGAGCCTCTCGGTTAGCGAGTCGTGGGCCAGCCAGCGGACCCGGGCGAAAGCAACCCTCAGGTCCAGTCCAGAAGCCGGAAACGTCTCACAGATCACCGTCGTCACGGCGAGCGGCACGAGCTTCTCGACCGTCAATCTCGATCCCGGACAGACGAGCGTAGTTTTGGAACTCCCGGCGAACCGGAACGCGACGCTCGTCGCCACCGATACGGTGAACGGCACCACCATCGAAAAACTGAACGTCACCACCGGCGGTGACAAATTGCTATGATCGTATTCTGGACACAGTTGGGTCTGTATGGAACTGATAAGGGGGCCGCGGATGAGTGACTCGACGACCGACTCGGAGAGCGTCACGCGACCGGCCGATACGATGCGCGAGCGCGTCGGCGAGAGCCGACTGAAGATATGGTTTCTCATCACCGCGAACCGGTGGATCGTCACGGGGGTGTTCTTGCTGCTGGCGTACGTGACGCTCCTCGTGCTCCACGTGTTCGGGCCGAGTTCGGTACGGAAGATCGTCACCACGAGCGCCGTGTCGTCGCTGTTCGGGTCGGTCATCATCGCGCTCATCACGAGCATCACGCTCGTGCTCTCGATCTCCCAGTTCGTGCTCACCGAGGAGATCGGCCCGCTCGGCGAGCAACGCGACAAGATGCGAAACGAAACCAAGTTCCGTAACGATGTCGAGGAGACCGCGGGCATCGAGGTCGCGCCGGCCGAACCCTCCCGATTTCTCAGAACGCTCATCGAGACGGCGGATACGTACGCACGAGAACTGCGGGATACTGTCAGCGAAGAAGCCGACGACGAGGAGGGATTGGCGGAGATCGAAAGCTACGCCGACGGACTCTTGGAACACAGTCAGGAGGTGACCAGCGAGCTGGAAAACGTCGATTTCGGTTCGTTCGATGTCCTGTTGCCCGTTCTCAACTACAACTACTCGTGGAAGATCTTCGCCGCGCGCAACCTCCGGGAGAAGTACGCCGACTCGCTGTCGGACGAGGCCGACGAGATCTTCGACGAACTCATCGAGTCGCTGCGGTTTTTCGGCCCGGCGCGCGAGCACTTCAAGACGCTATACGTCCAGTGGGAGATCATCAACATCTCGCGGGGCGTGCTCTACGGCGCGATGCCGGCGCTGGCGATCGCCGCCTACATGATACTCTCCTTCGACGCTGCGCGGCTGTTCGGCTCCGCGGTGTTCGGGATCGACACCGCCTTTCTCTTTGTCAGCGCGATGTACGTGCTCACGCTCACCCCCTTTGCCGTGGTGCTCGCCTACGTCGTCCGGGTGCTCACGGTCATCAAGCGAACGCTGGCGATCGGCCCGTTCGTGCTCCGAGAAACCGAACAGCTGTACTCGGCGCGCTACGAAGAGCTGTCCGAAATCGAAGGCGGGGAGGAGTGATTCCGTGATCCGAAACGGATTCCGGAGCTCGAACCGGCGACCGCGAGCGTACATCGGAATCGAGGAAACGAATCAGACCGTTCGAACGACCGACGGCCGAACGAACGGCGGAGTCGGTTGACATGGCCGAGGACGAGGAAACCACCGAGGAGACGAGTACGCCGGAACCGACCCTCGCCGCCCGGCAGATACTGGGCCGCGAACTCGAAATCGCGGTCAAACAGATCAACCGCCCGTTGAGCGGGCTGTTCATCTCCGCGGTCGCGGCCGGCCTCAACGTGAGTTTCGGGGCCCTGATGATGGGAATGACGCTGACCTTCTCGGGTGGGTTCGAATCGGCGCTCGTCCAGCGATTCGTACTAGCGAACGTCTCCACCGTTGGGTTTGTCATCGTCATCATCGGCCAGACCGAACTGTTCACCGCCCACACGACGCTGGGCGTGTTGCCCGTCATCGACCGCCGTGCCTCGGTCGCCGATCTCGGTCAGCTCTGGGGCGTAGTTCTGGTCGGCAACTTGATCGGGTGTGCAGCCTTCGCCGGGTTCATCGCCGTCGCCGGACCGCCGCTCGGAATCGTCACGCCCGAAGCGGCCGGGATGCTCGCCGACGCGTTGCTGGGGCTGCCGTGGTGGGCGATCCTCCTAAGCGGCGTCATCGCGGGCTGGCTGATGGGGTTGACGACGTGGCTCGTCGCCGCCGGCCGCGATACGGTCGGGCAGGTGCTCCTCATCTGGATGGTCACGGGAGTGATCGGGTTCGGCCCGTTCCACCACGCGCTCCTCGGGACGACGGAGTTGCTCTCGGCGATGTTCAGGGGGCAGGGTGTCACACTCGCCCAGTTCGGACACTTCCTTCTCTGGACGACGGTCGGCAACGCCGTCGGCGGGTCGGTGTTCGTCGCGTTGCTCAACTACGGCCAGGCGATCAAGGCGGGCGACCCCGGTGACGTCGAGGTGGATCCCGAAACACTCGACGAATCGTGAAGCACCGGGACCGTTTCGAAGACGTCGATCACGGAATCAGTATATGTATGCGGTCGCCGCCTGTCGAATAGTTTGATGCGTCTTATACAGGTTCGCGTTACCAACGAGTCACGCGAGAGCGTGCTCGACGCGCTCGACGACGCGAACGCCGATTACGTCATCGCCGACGAGGCGGCGGGCAACGACGCCTCGATCGTCTACTTTCCGACCCCGGCCGGCGCGGTCGAGGGGATGCTCGACGACCTCTCCGAAGCGGGCCTCGACGATGACGCCTTTACCATCGTCACCGAGATCGAGACCGCCACGACGCCACATTTCGACGAACTGGAGGGGCGCTACACGCAGGGCCCCGAAGACGAGATCGGCCTCTCGCACGCGGAGCTGCGAACCAAGGCACAGGAACTCACGCCCGAGACGACGATGTTCGTCGTCTTCGGCGTGCTCAGCGCGGCCCTCGCCACGGCGGGTCTCCTGCTCAACTCCGCCATCGTCGTCGTCGGGTCGATGGTGGTCTCTCCGCTCACCGGCTCTGCGCTTTCCGCAAGTGTCGGCGTCGTGGGTGGCGACCTGCGCTCGACCGCGAAAAGTCTCCGGTCACAGCTCCTCGGCGTCGCCATCGCCATCGTCAGCGCCACGATCGCGGCGTTCGTCTTTCGTGGGGGTATCTCGTGTCGCCCACGGTCGACGTCGGCCGGATCTCGGTGGTCGGAAGTTTCTCGACGCCGACGTTGCTCACGCTCGTCATCGCGGTCGTTGCCGGGGCCGCGGGCGCGCTCGCTCTTGCGACCGATCTTCCGGTGGCGATCGCCGGCGTCGCGGTTGCGGCGGCGATCGTCCCGGCCGCCGCCGCGGTCGGTATCGGCGTCGTCTGGTCCCAGCCGCTGCTGGCGCTCGGCGCGTTCGCGTTGCTCCTCGTGAATGTCGTGTTCATCAACCTCACCGCTCTCGTCGCTCTCTTCGGCTTCGGCTATCGGCCCAGCAACCTCGGTGGCTTTTCGGAAAGCCTCTCGTTCACGCCGCAGACGGTCATTTCGACCGTAGCGACCGTTGCCCTCGTCGTCCTCGTCGTCGCGGTGTTGTTCAGTACCTACCAGTACTTCCTGTTCGGACAGACGGTCAATCGGAACGTGGACGAGGTGCTCGCCCAGCCGGAGTACTCGGACCTCGAACTCGCGTCGGTCTCGACCGAGTACGGCGCTGCGGGCCTGCTCGGTCGGGAGGGGTCTGTCACTGTGGTCGTGGCGCGAACCGCCGGGCAACAGTATCCACAGCTACCGGAACGACTCCGAAACAGGATCGCCGCCGAGACGAACAGAGCAGTCACAGTCGAGGTCCGGTTCATCGAGTATCGACGGGTCGGGGCGGGATAAGCGAACCACAGCTGACACCGCCGGTAGTGGTCCGCAGTGACTCTTTCGGTAGGGATAGTGGCCGTCGGCAACCAATCGTCCGTCGGAGCCGACACATCAATCCGATCGGGAACGGTCCGTCACGATCCCGCCGACCCGCTCGGTCAGCCCGTCGTACAGGAGGATCGCCTCCTGAACCGCGACGAGAACGACCACGGCGGCGACGATCAGCGTCCCTTGAAAGAACGTTGGCAACAACCCGAGCGCGACGATCAGCGTCGTCGCACACGCTGGCGGATGCCGGACGCGGAACTGGAGCATCGCTGTGACGGTCAAGACGATCGCCACAGCGCCGCTGACTGCGAGCCTGAGTCCAGCGGCCGAAAACGGGACGATCTCGCTCGTCACGACGATCCCGCTCGCAAAGAGGTGATAGCTCACCAACCCGGCGACGACACCGAGGACGTGACTCCCGATCACCCGTCGAGGATCGCTCGCCTCGCTTTCGGGGAAGGTCGCAAGCACGAATGCCGAGGGACCAAGGCTCGGGAACAGCGCCGGCAGCCCGGTCACCCACGCGACCCCACCCACGACGGCGACGAGCAGTCCCGTGTGGAGGCTCGTGGCGATCCGATCGTCCATCACCGGACGTTCGGCGTGTGGCCCTAAAACGCCGCGGATCACGACCGTCCAGCCCTACCGAGCAGGAGCACGACAACCTGCCATCGGAAAAGAGTCAGGGAACGACCGTGACCGGAACGGACGCATCCTGGACGACCGTCCCCGCCACGCTCCCGAGGAGGACGCGCGAGACGCCGGAGCGTCCACGGCTCCCCATCACGATCGCGTCGACGTCGTGCTCCTCGGCGAACGCGACGATCGCCTCGGCGGGACGCCCCTCGACGAGCGCCGTATCGAGGGTCGTGCCGTGTTCGCTCGCCAGTTCGCCGGCGGCATCGAACAGCGTCTCGGCTGGCGTCCCGGTGGCATCGGCGTCGTCCGCCGTGGCGTCAGCCGAGCGCTCGCCGTAGCCGGCTCCCGCAGGATCGACGACGTTCATCACCGTGACGTCGGCATCCGGGAACCGTTCGAGCGCGTGTTCGAGGCCGGGCCACGAGTGTGCCGAATCGGTCAGCGGGACCAGGACTCGCCCGTTCATACCCGGTGGAGGGGTGACCCGTCCATAAGCGTGCGGCCGTCCTGCATCAGCCCGCGAGCACCGTCGGTCCGAAGATCATGATCGCGAGCGCGCCGAGCATCGCGAGCGTCACGGCGGTCGTCACTGCACCGGTGAGCGCCTCGCGCCCGCCGATCGGGAGCCGCGAGACCACCGCCTCGGTGCTTGCCCGGAGGATGTGTCCGCCGTCGAGCGGAAAGGACGGGATGCAGTTGAACAGCCCGAGATTCACGTTGATCCAGCCGGTCCAGAACAGCACGTTCGCGAGACCGAACACGCCACCGCCGAGGAACGACAGCGGCCCCGTCACTGTGAAGTACTGACGAACCGGACCGACGAAGCCCGCGAAGCTGACGAGGCCACCGCCTCCCGGGACCGCACTCGCAAAGGGCAGCGTGATCACCGCGAGGAACCGGGCGATCAGCGAACCGCCCAGCCCACCGGCTCCGCCCGCTCCGTCGCCACCGTCACCGCCGAGCAACCCGAGGTACTGCGAGGCGGGATACGATCGAACGCCGAAGTCGTCGACGGCGATCCCGGTCGTACCTGGTGCGATCCGAACCCCCAGGAACCCGCTTCCAGTGTCGGGGTTCTCACCGAGTCGGACCGAGTAGTTCTCGGCTTCGCCACCGACGATCGCCTCGACGCGAACCGCCTCGTCAGGTTCCGTCCCAGCGAGGGCGGTGCCCAACGCCGACCGGTTCTCCGTGCGCTCGCCCGCGAGGCGAGTGACGACCACCGACTCGCCGGCCAGCCCGTCGCTCGCGTTCGCGAACGGGCCATCGGGCGTCACGGTCGTGGCCGCCCCGACCGGCATCGTGACCGTTCCGTTGTCGGTGGCGAGCCGTGCCGTCGATCGGTTTTCGAGTGCCGTGTGGAACCCACGCTCGGTGCCGACGGCCGTACCGTTGACCGCCTCGATCGTCGTCCCGGTGGCGAGCGGACCGCCTTCGATCGCGCTGGTGACGACGACCGACCGCTGTACCGTGGTAGTGTTGCCGTCCTGTAGCGAGACCTCGACCGTGCGGTTCGCGTCGGCGAGCGCGGCGTCGAACTCGCTCGCGTTCGCCACCTGCTGTCCGTCGACTTGGGTGATGACGTCGCCGCGATCGATGTCAGCGTCGGCCGCGGGGGTGCCGTTGAGCGCGCCGCCGACGGGGACACCCGGCGCGACCGCGATCGACCCCACTACCGGGCCGAACAGCAGCGCGAACGCGATCACGGTGATCGCGAAGTTGTTGGTAACGCCCGCCGCGAACATCCGGGTGCGGCCCCCGCGGTCGGCGCGCGCCTGACTCTCCTCGTCGGGTTCGACGAACGCGCCCATCGGAATCACCGCGAGCAGCGCGAGCCCCATCGAGTCGATGTCGATGTCCTCGACCCGACAGAGCAGTCCGTGGCCGCCCTCGTGAACCACCAGTCCAACGAGGAGACCGAGCACGATCTCGGGGGCGACCGAGAGCGGGAGGAACTGGTTGACCCCGGGGATCACCAGCGCGTCCTGAGGCTGGGTGATGACCGTCGACTCGGGCTGGTTGAAGATCCTGACGGCACTCAGAAGCACCGCGGCGAAGGAGCCGACCATCACCACCAGCGCGATCCCGACGCCGACGTTGGCCCACGCCCGCCAGAGCCGCTTCGGTCCCGCGAGCCAGTCGAGAAAGCGCTTCCCGCGCTGGGTGTGGATCGTCGTGATCGGACCCGACACCCGGACCGAGTTCGGCAGGATTCCCCACGACTGGAGCGCCGTCGCGACGAGGGTGTAGGCGAGGAGACCCGAGAGCACCCACACCAGCGTGCTAACCATCACCCGTTCTGCGGTCCTCGCGGCCATGAGGGTTTGGTTTGCCCGGCGGCGACTCACGGAATCAGCTGCCCATCGCGTCGTCGAATGGCGAACTGACGGGACGGCTTACGCCTCGCGCCGGAGACGACGAACCACGAACGCGCGGTCGAGATCGGCGAGGAACGTGCCGAGCTGCGGTCCCTGGTCGGTGTCGAAGAAGAGCCGGTAGCCAGCGGCGAACAGCTCACCCGGATCGAGATCGTGGTCCCGCGCGGTCTCGAAGATCTCGCTCTGGATCGCCTCGCCGGCGTGACCCGCTTCGACGAAATCGGCGAGGTCGTCGAGCGCGGCCTCGGTGGCGGCGTCGAACTCCGTGGCAGGGAGGTCGGCGGCGAGGCGGTAGTTGTAGGCGTTGTCGACGCGCTCGGCCCAGGTGCGCGCGCCACGGACTCGCGCGAGCGCGTCCGCGACGGCTTCCTCGGAGGCGTCCGTGGGAATGTGATCCTCACGACGCGCCATCTTCTCGCGGAGTTCGGCGTCGTCGGTCATCCCGAGCACGGCGGCGAAGGTGTACGGAAGCCGGAGCCGTGGCTCCGCGTTGTCGCCGACAACTGCCGGGTAGGCAACCTCGACGGTCTCCCTCGATCGGGCCTCGGTTCCCGATTCGTCGAAGTACGCCCGCTCGAAGCGGTCGAACTCGTCGACAAGCTGATCGACCCGCTCGACCGAGAAGTCCCGCGCCGTGCTCGGGTCCTTGGTGAAGAAGTACCGGAGCACCTCGGGTTCGATCAGTTCGAGCACCTCCTGGACCATGATGACGTGGCCCGCTGAGGACGAGAACGCCTCGCCGTCGAGCGTGAACCACTCGTAGGCCATCGGGACTGGAGGAACGTCGCCGAGGACGTTCCGGGCGATGTCGGCCCCGCTCGGCCACGAGCCCTCGGCGTGGTCCTTCCCGAACGGCTCGAAGTCCACGTCCAGCACCTGCCACTGGGCGGGCCACTCGAAGCGCCACGGGAGTTTTCCCTCGCGGAAGGTCGCAGTTCCCTCGTGGCCGCAGCCCTCGATGATCCGATCGCCGGCCTCGACGTCAGTACAGACGTACTCGACAGTTTCAGCGTCGAGATCAACGCTTTGGACGGCGTCCGTCTCGGTGACGTGGCCACACTCGGCGCAGATAGGCCGGAAGGGAACGTAGTCGTCGTCGACCTTGTCCTGGTACTTCGCGAGCACGCTCCGTGCCTGCTCGCGGTGTTCGAGGAGGTGGTGAATCACGTCGTCGAACGCACCCGACTCGTAGAGTTCGGTGTTCGAGACCGTCTCGACGGGGACGTCGAGCAGGTCGGCGCTCCGCTCGATGAGGTTCGAGAAGTGCGCGCCGTAGGAATCACAGCAGCCAAAGGGGTCGGGAATCGCGGTGTAGGGCTTGCCGAGATTGCGACCGAGCGCGCCGGCGTCGACCTCGCCGAGGCCGACGACGTTGCCGTCGAGGTCGGCGAGCTTGCGGGGAACCTTCCGAAGCGGATCGCGGTCGTCGGCGGTGAACACCTGCCGAACCGTGTGTCCCCGTTCACGGGTCACTCCGTTCCCCGTTCGCGTATCTGGCGGCTCTCCCTCCGGTCGCGCCGCCCGCCGCTCACGCAACGCCTCCGCCACGAAGTACCCCCGCGCGATCTCGTTCATGTTCCCGAGGTGGGGCACCCCCGACGGCGAGATCCCACCCTTGATGACGATTGGATCGTCGGGGCCACGTTCGAGGATTCGCTCCGCAACCGATACAGCCCAAAAGTCGTGTGACTGCGAGCCGCTGAGGACGTACGGATCGTCGATAGTGGTGTCCGCCATTTCGCGGTCAGTCGGCCCGTCGTCAGTCATCCATCGCCCAGTAGGTGGGTTCGTCCGCGGCTTGGGGAATGATGTCGGTGCCGTCGTGGCTGCCGGAGTCGACGACCTCCGCGACTCGGTCGGGATCGGTACCGTCGAGGACCACGGTCCGCACGCCCGAGCGCTCGATGATCTTCGCCGCGAGCAGGTCGACTGGCGCGCTCGCACCGGCGGTCATCTCGATGTCGGCGATCACGTCGACGAGCTCGGTGGCCGAGAGCTCCTCGAACCGGTGTGCGCCGTCGTCCTCTGCGGGATCGGCGTCGAACACGCCCGGAACGCTGGTGGCATAGACGAGGAGATCCGCGCCGGCGTACTCCGCGAGCGCGGCGCTCACCGCGTCGGTGGTCTGACCCGGTGCGACGCCGCCCATGACCGCGATCTCGCCGCGCCTGAGCGCTGCGCCCGCAGTCTCGTAGTCCCGTGCGGGGCGGGTCGCCGCGCGCTCCGAGAGTGCCGCGATCAGGAGGCGGGCATTGAGCCGGGTGGTGTCGACCCCCAACTGATCGAGTTCGATCTCGTTCGCGCCGAGCTCGCGGGCGGTGTGGATGTACTCTCGCGCGACGGTGCCGCCGCCGACGACCGCACCGACGGTGTGGCCCGCTTCGACGAGGTTCTCGATGACGGCGGCGTGCGCGCCGACGCGTTCGGGGTCTCTGGGTGCGAGAACGCTCCCGCCGAGCGAGAGAACGAGTTTCATTGCTGCCGGATTGCCCGGACGCACGCATAAGGGTTATCAACGCCGTCGAAGGGTACAAGCACATTGCGGCCCCCTTTCGGCTATGAAGGCTCTCGCTGTCGTCGGTGCCTCGGAAACGGGGAAGACGACGCTGATCGAGCGGCTCGTCGACCGTCTCGACGAGCGCGGCTCGGTCGCCACGATCAAACACCTCGATCACGCGCCCGACATCGACACCCGCGGCAAGGATACCGCTCGCCACCGCGCCGCGGGCGCAGCGGTCACCTACGGCGTCGACGACGAGGCCTGGTTCGCCACCGGCGACGCGTGCGATCTCGACGAGATCCTCGACGACCTCGTCCCCGATCACGACTACGCGATCGTCGAAGGCTTTTCGGGCCGCCACCTCCCGGCGGTGGTCCTCGGCGACCGCGACCACGCCGGCCGCGAACTCGCGGCGGCCACGGACGCCGACGGGGTCGATCTCGATGCGGTGTGTGCGGCGATCGGGGATCTCGAACCCCGCGTCACGCTCGAGTCGCTGGTCGAGAAGGTCAAATCCGCCCCAAACGCGGACCGCTCGGGCGCGATCGCCACCTTCACCGGTCGCGTCCGGACGAGGGACGCCGACGACGACGCGCCGACCGAACACCTCGAGTTCGAGACCTACGAGGGCGTCGCCGAGGAGCGCCTCGCGGCCATCATCGCCGATCTCGAAGCCCGTGAGGGTGTCCAGCGCGTGCTCGCCCACCACCGCACGGGTGTCATCACGTCGGGCGAGGACATCGTGTTCGTGGTGGTGCTCGCGGGCCACCGCGAGGAGGCGTTCGCGGCCGTCTCGGACGGCATCGACCGGCTCAAGGACGAAGTCCCGATCTTCAAGAAGGAGATCACGGCCGACGAGCAGTTCTGGCTCCACGAGCGCGCGTGAGCCACCGCGGCGCATACCACCGAACGACAACCGGCAATAATGACCGGAAAACGGCCGGGAGAATCGTGTGACGCGCTCTCGATCGGCGCGCAGCGACGAACAGCTACAGAAGAAACGACGAACGCAGCGCGGACGATAAAACGTCTCGTGATCTCTCGAAGCGTCGTGAAACGAGCGTGTGGTCCGCTCACATCGTGAAAGGACCCGAAGCTACTCGAAGCATCTGTCGGCTATAATACATTGGGGTTGTGCATCCCGGGTGGAGGCCGACAATGAGCACGACACAGTCCACCGGGGTCGACGCGGACGCGAAGGAGCAGCGCCTGAAGACGTATCTCGAACGCAACGCGGCCGACGGCGAGCTCTACTTCAAGAGCAAGTTCATCGCCGACGAGGTGGGGCTCTCGCCGAAGGAGATCGGCGCGCTGATGTGCAAGCTCAGCGACGCGGCGACCGACCTCGAGATCGAGAAGTGGTCGTACACCAGCGCGACGACGTGGCGCGTCGAACCCGCGTGATCGGCGAGTGGGCTGTCGGCCCGCGCTCCCGCCCTGAATCGGGTCCCCGCTGACGCGGCCCGCACGGTGAACGGTCTGCAGGTTTATCCCTGCCCGACACGAGGAACAAACGATGGATGACAGCGAACCGCCCGCCGAGGGACCGCCACCCGAGGCGCTCGCGGGCTTCTTTCGCGTCACCGAAATCACCGCCGAGAACGGCCGTCTCCAGTACTACGGCGAGCCGCTCGTCGGTGGACAGCGGCTCGAACGCCGGCTCTGGCCGGTGTTTCGCGATCGGGGGTACGAGGTTCGGCTGACGAGCGAGCCGAGACAGGACCCCTTGACCGGCGTCGAGACCGGTGGATCGCGATACGTCCTCGTCGCCACGCCACGCTCGACCGGGATCGACGGAGTGCCGTGGCGAAACCTCCTCTTTGCGGCGCTCACGGTACTCACGACGCTGTACGCTGGCGCACGCTGGTACGGCTCCGTCCGGGGGTTCGGGGAGTTCCTCGATGCCCCCCTCGATGTGCTCGCCGGGTGGCCGTTCTCGCTCGCCGTCCTCTTCGTGCTCGGCGTGCACGAACTGGGTCACTACGCGCTGAGCCGGTATCACGGCGTCGACGCGAGCCTGCCCTACTTCATCCCGCTGCCGAACGTGATCGGGACGATGGGCGCGGTGATCCGGATGCGCGGGCGGATGCCAGACCGGAAGACCCTGTTCGACATCGGCGTCGCCGGCCCGCTCGCCGGGCTCGTCGCGGCCTGCACAGTGACGATCGTCGGGCTCCATCTCGAACCGGTGACCGAGCCGGTGATCCCGATCGCGTTCAACTACCCGCCCCTGATCCAGGCCATCGCCGCCCTCACCGGCCAGCAGCTCGGGTACGGCTCGGGCACGATCGTCAACCCCGTGGTGTTCGCGGGCTGGGTCGGGATGTTCGTCACCTTTCTGAATCTGATCCCTGTGGGCCAGCTCGACGGCGGCCACCTCGTGCGCGCGATGGTCGGCAAGCGCCACGAGACCGTCGGTGCGCTGGTCCCGGCCGCGCTGTTCGGGCTCGCGGCCTACCTCTACTACGTTCGGGAGGCCGCGTTCAACGCCGTCTTCCTCTGGGTGCTCTGGGGCGTGTTCAGCCTCGGGATCGCGTACGCCGGTCCCGCGACGCCGATCTACGACGACGCGCTCGACGCGAAACGCACGGCACTCGGCCTCGTCACCTTCGTGCTCGGCGCGCTCTGTTTCACGCCGGTGCCGTTCGAGCTGGTCGTGCCGTAGGACCACCCACTTTTTTGCGGGGAGGGGTGTCCTCGCGCGCCTGCGGCGCGCTGCGGGCACCCCTCCCCGCAAAAACCTGGACTAAAAACACCCGCTCGCTCGCCCACGGCTCGCGGTGCGATCGCTGGCGCTCTCCGCGACCGCCACGCACAGCACCGCGGAAGCCCTCGCTCACACCGGAAGAGCGGAGCTCTTCCGTGCTCTCGTTCGCCTTCGTCTTCGCGCGGCTTCGCCGCGCGAACGGTCCGCGGGACCTTCGGTCCCGCGCTACTCACGAGAACTCCGGTCTCGCTCGCGGTAGAACTGCTGGCGCTCCCACAACCGCCCCGCACAGCACCGCAGAAGCCCTCGCTCCCGACGGTCGCTCGCCCTTCATCCGCCAGGTGACGCCCCGCACAGCAGCCGCCACCACGCCGCAGCCGCCACCGCCTCCGCACCGCAGCCACACCGCAACCGCCACCACACCACAACCACTGCGCCCGCACAGCACGCTACCCGTGAGTGTAGCCCCGATCGTCGAGTGGGTCGCCATCGAGCGTCACGCCGCTCTCGACGACCGTGCCGATCCGCGAAACGTCGACGGGTGCGGCCTCGCGGGCGGTATCGAGCGCGCGCTCGGGGACGGTGAACAGGAGTTCGAAGTCCTCGCCGAAGAAGACGCTCAGTTCGCGCTGCTCGGCCGGATCGGCGGCGATCTCCTGAACGACATCGGCGACGGGCAACGGGGTATCGACCGCGAACCCGCAGTCGCTCGCGGCGGCGAGCTGGTGGAGCGAGCGCGCGAGTCCGTCGCTCACGTCCATCATCGCGCCCGCGTGCGGAGCGATCACCTCGCCCGCCGCGACCCGCGGTGTGAACCGGAAGAGGTCGTTCGCGCGGTCGTGCTCGCCCCCATCGAACAGCCGCAGCGCCGCACCGCTCCGCCCGAGCCGGCCGGTCACGCAGACTGCCTCGCCGGCCGCCGCCCCCGAGCGCAACACGGGGTCGTCGGTCCGACCGAGCGCGGTCGTCGCCGTCGTGAACTCGTCGTGCGTGTCGAGATCGCCGCCGACGTACTCCGCCCTACAGACCTCGCAGACGTCGCGCGCGCCGTCGACGAACGCTCTCAAACCACGTTCGTCGAGTTCGGGGGCGGCGTAGACCGCGACCGCTGCCCGAGCTTCGGCCCCCATCGCAGCCACGTCCGACAGCGACGCGCCGACCGCGCGCCAGCCCGCGGTGTACCGCGTCGTGCCGTCGGGGAAGTCGGTCGTCTCGTGGAGCATATCGGTCGTGAGCACCGACCCGTCGACGACCGCGCAGTCGTCGCCCGCGGCGGGTACGCTCGTGGCGAGCGCGTCGAGAGCCGCCCGCTCATCCATGATCGGCGTTCGGTGCCCGGTGGGAAAACCGGTCCGGTCGACGGCGGGATCGGGGGACGCCGCGTGACAGCCGCGAGCGCGTTCCGGAGGGTTCATCCCGAGGTCGCTCCTTCGACACCGACATGATCCGCGGCGACGACCTCAGAGCCACGCTCGTCGGCTTTGCGGGTGCGCTCTGCGTTCTCGCCGTCCTGGTCTGGGGCGTCGGGATCGACAAAACTATCGACGCGCTCGCGGGGGCCAGCCTCCCCGTGCTGGTCGGGATCGTGGCGATCGCGATCTGCTGGCTCAGCGCGTGGGGGATGTCGCTCCACACGGTGCTCGGCGTACTCGGCGCGCCGATCACGGTGCCGGCGGCCGTGCTCGTCTTCGCCGGGGCGACGTTCGCGAACAACGTCACGCCCTTTGGCCAGGCCGGCGGCGAACCGGTGAGCGCGCTACTCATCTCGCGGGCGACCGACCGCGAGTACGAGACCGGGCTCGCGGCGATCGCGAGCGTCGACGCGCTCAACTTCGTCCCCTCGATCGCGCTCGCTCTCGTGGGGCTGAGCTACTTCGCGTCGACGATCACGTTCGGCGAGAACCTCGAGTACGCGGCGGCTGCCGTCGTGGCGTTCGCAGTCGTGGTGCCGATCGCAGTGGTGCTCGGGTGGCGCAACCGCTACCGGCTCGAACGGACCGCGGTCGACTCGCTCGCCCCGCTCCTCCAGCGGCTCGGCGAACTCGTCCCGCGTCGATCGGCTCCGAGCCGGGCCGCGCTCGAACGCCGGATCGAGGGCTTCTTCACGGCCGTCGAGCGCGTCGCCACCAACCCCCGTGGACTGGTGTTCGCACTCGTCTTCTCGACGGCGGGCTGGGTCGGGCTCGCGACTTCGCTCTGGCTCTCGCTGTTCGCGCTCGGCCACACCGTCTCGCCCGCCGTCGTGCTGGTCGCCATCCCGACGGGCGCGATGGCGAGCATCACACCACTCCCCGGTGGGCTCGGCGGGGTCGAAGCAGTCCTCGGTGCGCTCGTTCTCGCAACCACCGGCCTCCCGCTCGCGACCGTGACGGCCGCCGTCCTCATCCATCGCGGCGCGACCTACCTCCTCCCGACCGTCATCGGCGGCGGCACCGCGGCGGTGCTCGCCGACCGCTGACGGAGCGCTTCTCGGTAGTGAGGCGTCCATTGGGAGGCGGTGGCGCGCGGGAGCGCACGGAGTGCGCGACTCGCGCGAGGGATGACTGAGCGGAGTGAGCGGAGCGAACGGAGCGAAGGAGTCGGTTGGGGAGGTGTGTGGCTTGCGGTTCTCATTTGTGCCGGGATTTGCCAGAGACGGATCGACCCTCATCGATGCGTTCCCCGAGAAAGCGACCGATCGGGAGTTTCGTGACGACGACGGGGCAGATGCACGCGATCGACTGCGCTCCCTCGAACGCTACCGACGCGTTTAACCCCACCCGCGAGCGTTTCGTACGTATGGCAACTCTCTACGACGTTCCGGCGGACGCGCTCATCGACGCGCTCGTCGAGCGTCTCCCCGAGAGCATCGAGCGCCCCGACTGGGCGACCTACGCGAAGACCGGCGCGGGCCGCGAACTCCCGCCCGAACAGGAGGAGTTCTGGCGAACGCGCGCCGCCAGCCTGCTCCGGCGGGTCGCCATCGACGGCGAGATCGGCGTCGACCGGCTCACGACCGCCTACGGCGACACCAAGGACGGCTCGAACCGCTACGGCGTCGCGCCAGCGAAGAAGACCGAGGGCAGCGGGAAGATCATCCGGACCGCGCTCCAGCAGCTCGAAGCCGAGGAGCTCGTCGAGACAGCCGAGGGCGAGGGCCGCCGGATCACCGCCGAAGGCCAGAGCCTGCTCGACGACACGGCGGGCGACGTGCTCGACGACCTCGACCG
This sequence comes from Halococcus agarilyticus, assembly GCF_000334895.1. Taxonomy (NCBI): domain Archaea; kingdom Methanobacteriati; phylum Methanobacteriota; class Halobacteria; order Halobacteriales; family Halococcaceae; genus Halococcus; species Halococcus agarilyticus. The sequence continues at coordinate 61,763 of NZ_BAFM01000002.1, forward strand.
ACCCGAGCTCGAACGCTACGCCTGAGAGCGGTCGCAGCCAGTAGCCCGGATCGCGTCGACGACCCTGTTTCTCCGATGTCCGACTCCGTGGCCGCGGCTCGGTGCAGCGATACCCCGAGAGAATCGTTCTGCGATACGTGATGGAGGACGGTGCTACGGGAAGACGAGCACCGTCGCGCCGTCGGCGTCGAGAACCGCGACCTCCTCGCCCGCGACGCGCTGCTCTCGCTCGATCCCGACCGCGTCGCCGTCGAGCGTGACCGCCTCACCCTCGATGTCGAGTTCGATCGTGCCGTTCTCGTTCCTCTGGCGTTCGATTGCAGCAGGGTCGGCGGCTTCGAGTGCGCCCACGACCGCACCCGCTCGATCGCGGAACTCGGGGCCGATCGTGCTGTGGTCGGGATCGACGCCGACGGCGACCATCTCGACGTCCGGCTCGCCTGTCTCGATCTTCACCGGGGCGTTCACCGTCGCACTCAGGTCGCCGGTGTCGAGTTCGGCGATCCCGTCGGCGTAGACCTCGATCCGGTCGAGATCGGCGTTGAGCGCCATTCCCTCGTCGGACTTCCACGCCCGGACCGCGCTCGCGACCGCGGCGATGCGTTCGCCGCGCGCCTCCGCGGCGTCGTCGGCGACGTCGAGCGCGGGCCACGCGGCAGCGTGGACGCTGCCCGACGGGTCGGGCAGGTGGTGGTACGCCTCCTCGACGAGGAACGGCGAGAACGGCGCGAGCATCCGGAGCGACGCCGAGAGCGTCGCCGAGAGCGCGTGGCGTGCGGCGTCGCGCTCGGCGTCGCTGCCCTCGTAGAGGCGGCCCTTGATGAGTTCGACGTAGTCGTCGGCGAGGTCGTGCCAGACGAACTCCCGGAGCTTCCGGAGCGCGCGATCGAAGCGGTACTCGTCCATGTCGGCGGCGACCTCGTCGGCGACCCGCGCGCACCGCGAGAGGATCCAGCGGTCGGCGTCGGTGGCAGCCTCGTCGATCGCCCCCCCGTCGGCGGCCGTTGCAGCGGCGGTTTCGGCGTCGAGATGCCCGCTCGCGAAGCGCGTGATGTTCCAGAGCTTCGTCAGGAAGCGCGACGCGCTCGTGACCTCCTTCGGCTGGAACTGGATGTCGCTCCCCGGCTGGCCGCCGAGGGCGAGCGCCTGTCGAAAGGCGTCGGCGGAGTGCTCCTCGACGACCTCCTCGGGGGCGACCGAGTTGTCCTTCGACTTGCTCATCTTGTTGCCGTCAGCGCCCAGCACCATCCCGTTGATGAGCGCCTCGTCCCACGGTTTCTGGTCTTCGAGCGCGGCCGTTCGCAGGAGCGTGTAGAACGCCCACGTCCGGATGATCTCGTGGCCCTGCTCGCGGAGCTGCACGGGAGTGAAGTCGGCCTCGGGCCAGCCAGCGACGTGGAGCGCCGAGATCGACGAGTCCATCCAGGTGTCCATCACGTCGGTCTCGCCGGTCCACGCGTCCGCGCCGCAGTCGGGACAGTCACTTTGGGGTTCGTCCTCGGTCGGATCGGCCGGGAGCTCGTCCAGCTCGGCGACGTGCCAGTGGCCGCACTCCTCGCACGACCACGCCGGAATCGGGGTGGCGAACACGCGCTGGCGCGAAATCACCCAGTCCCACTCCATTCCCTCGGTCCACTCCTTGAGGCGGCCGTACATATGCTCGGGAATCCAGTCGACCTCCCGGGCTTTATCGAGGATTTCGTTCTGATCGACCCGGACGAACCACTGCTCCTTCGAGAGGATCTCGATCGGCGTGTCACACCGCCAGCACGCCCCGACCGACTGCTCGATCGGTTCCTCGTCCTGAAGGTACCCCTCCTTCTGGAGCGCGGTGCTGATCTCCTCTTTGGCGTCGTCGATCGCGAGCCCGCCGAACTCCGGGACGCTCTCGTCGAGTCGGCCGTCCTCGGTCACGACGGCCCGAAGGTCGAGGTCGTACTCCGCCCACCAGTCGACGTCCTGCTTGTCGCCGAAGGTGCAGATCATCACCGCGCCGGTGCCGAAGTCGCCGTCGACGTCCTCGCTCGCGACGAGTTCGACCTCGTGGCCGAACAGCGGGACCTCGAAGGTGTCGCCAACCCGGCCCGCGTAGCGCTCGTCGTCGGGGTCGACCGCCATCCCGACGCAGGCCGCGAGCAGTTCGGGGCGGGTGGTGGCGATCTCGATCGCGTCGTTGTCGACACCCGGGAATCGGACCGTCGAGAGCGTTCCCTCGGCATCGACGTTCTCGACTTCGGCGTCGGCGATCGCGGTCTCACACCGCGGACACCAGTTCACGGGATGCTCGTCGCGGTGGACGTAGCCATTACTATGCATCTCGACGAACGAACGCTGGGTCTTCGCCCAGTACTCGGGGTCCATCGTGCGGTACTCCTGGGACCAGTCCTGGGAGAAGCCGAGCCACTGCATCGTCCCCTTCATCCCGTCGATCTTCCGTTCGGTGTGCTCGACGCACAGCTCCCGGAACTCCTCGCGCGGCACGTCCGTCCGCCGGATGTCGTGGTTCTCCTCGACTTTGACCTCCGTCGGGAGGCCGTGACAGTCCCATCCCTGCGGGAAGGAGACGTTCTTGCCCTGCATTCGGTGGTAGCGCGCGGCGAAGTCCATGTAACTCCAGCCGAGCGCGTGCCCGATGTGGAGGTCGCCCGTCGGGTAGGGCGGGGGGGTGTCGATGACGTACTCGGTTGCGCCGTCGTCGTCATCGTAGCGGTACAGGTCGGACTCGTGCCACTCCTCGCGCCACTTGGCTTCGAGCGCGTCGGGATCGTAGGTTTCAGCTAGCTCTGTCATGGGTCGTCTTTTCCGAATGCCTGCGGCTGGGTGAGTAACGGTGCCGAGAACGTGCAAGTCGGTGGTTCAGCGACGTACTACCGACGACATCACGCTCATGGCACCACTCATGCGAGTCCGTCTGATAAACGTTCGTGTTGGGCGACACCGCTCCGATGTGCTCGTGAACGCTCGACGACTGCCGGCGCTCGTGTCGAGAGAGTGAGGGGCGTCAACGATTAGTACGCCAAGCGCTACCACTATTCATGAACCTCCTGTTCCGCGTGCTGGTCGGCGCGTTCGTCTGCGTCGCGCCGACGGCGCTGTTCCTCGGCCTCTGGCACGGCCTTCAGCGGATGCAAGACGGCGAACTCGTCGAGCGGGTCGCGAGGAATCAGGGGGCGACCGTCGAGGATCTCGTGCCGGGCACGCAGTCGAGCGGGGAACACGACCTCGATTCGCGCGAGCGCCGCGCGCTGGAGCGGTCGCTCGCCGAGGGAACGTCGCCGTCGGTCGGGTCGCCCGCGAGTGACGAACGCCGGTCGAACCGCGGGCGAAATCCACCCTGACGCACAACCACAACCCCTACCTGCGCGCCCGCGGAGGGGCGGGTATGCAACTGGGCGTCGTCGGACTCGGGCGGATGGGACGGATCGTGACCGAGCGCGTGCTCGCTGCGGGCCACGACGTGGTCGCCTTCGACGTGAACGAGGAGGCTGTCGCGACCGCCACAGCGGCGGGAGCCGAGCCGGCCGACTCCATCGGGGACCTCGCCGACCGACTCGGGAGCGAGAAGCGGATCTGGCTGATGGTGCCCGCGGGCGACGCCATCGACGCCGCGCTCGGCGATCTCGAAACCCATCTCGACGAGGACGACGTGGTGATCGACGGTGGCAACTCACACTTCGAGGAATCTGTGCGGCGGGCCGACGCGACGCCGGCGGCGTACCTCGACTGTGGGACATCCGGGGGTCCCGCTGGCGCGGAACTCGGTTTCTCGCTGATGATCGGCGGGCCCGGATGGGCCTACGACGAGCTGACTCCGGTGTTCGACGCCGTGGCGACCGGGCCCGCAGGACACGCGAGGATGGGGCCCGCAGGTTCGGGCCACTACGTCAAGATGGTCCACAACGGCGTGGAGTACGCGCTGATGGAGGCCTACGGTGAGGGGTTCGAACTCCTCCACGACGGGCGGTACGATCTCGACCTCGAATCGGTCGCCCGGACCTGGAACAACGGCGCAGTCATCCGGTCGTGGCTGCTCGAACTCTGTGAGGAGGCGTTCCGCGAGGAGGGCGGTGATCTGGGGAGTGTGGCCGACCGCGTTGCGGGCGGTTCGACGGGAACGTGGACCGTCGAGGAGGCGCTCGCTCAGGAGATTCCGGTACCGCTGATCTACACCGCGCTCGCCGAGCGGTTCGGCTCGCGGGCCGACGAGGGTCGGTTCGCGCGGCGGCTCGCCAACCGTCTGCGATACGGGTTCGGTCGCCACGAGGTCGCCAGGCGGTAGACGGTCGCGGTGCAGTGGTGGTTGCGGTGTGGTGGCGGTGGCGGTTGCGGTGCAGTGGTGGTTGCGGTGGCGGTGGCGGTGGCGGTTGCGGTGCCTGGCGGATGAAGGGCGAGGCGCGCGAGCGAACGGAGTGAGCGCGCGCCGTCGTTCCGCTTCGCTCCACGACGAGCCTCACGCTCGTTCCACTCGCGTGAGACGCCGAGGGCTTCGGCGTGCTGTGTGGTTGCGGAGGTGTTGGTGATCGACCGCGAGCGAACGCAGTGAGCGAGCGGGCCGACGACTGACCGGAGTTCTCGTGAGCGACCGTAGGGAGCGAACGAGAGCACGGAAGAGCTTCGCTCTTCCGGAGGGAAGGAGGAGGCTTTTGATCCACGTTTTGCCAGCGAGCGAGTCGGCGAAGCCGATGAGCGAGCGCAGCAAAAGGTGGGCAGGCGAAAAGGTGGGTGGGGAGACCGATAGCTAGTTAAACGGCGATTCCATAGCGCGGTCATGGTCGAGGTGATCGGTCTCTCCATTGGGCTTTTGGCTGTGCTCGTCATGGTCGCACTACATTTCTCGCCAGGCACCGAACGGATCATCCCGGACGACATCTCCCAGGACGTGCTCGAACACCGTGCCGAGAGCGTCCCAGAGACCGACTTCCCCGAGCCGATGAACCGATCGATCGGCGGCGGGGCCGCCCCGGCCGGCGCGGTCGGCGGTGGCGGCGAGGCGGAGGGCGAGCTCGCGGAGGGTGAAGCCGAAGCGGAGGAGCCGAGTCCGGCCGAGATTCCCGACGACGAGGCCGAGAGCTTCGAGGTCGAGTACGTGAAGGAGGGCGAGACGATCGAGGTCAAGGAGAACGAGACCCTCCTCGACGCCGGCGAGGACGAGGGCTGGGACCTGCCCTACGCCTGCCGACAGGGCCAGTGTGTCTCGTGTGGCGGCCAGGTCACGGACGGTCCCTCCGAGGACTATCTGGTCCACGACGGTCAGGAGATGCTCGACGAGAACGAACTCGGCGACGGCTACACGCTGACCTGCGTCGCGTACCCCACTGCCGACCTCTCGCTCGAAACCAGCGAGACACCCTGACCGACGCGAGCGACTTTCACAACGACTATACCGGTATCGTGGTTAGCGATGATCGTGGGCGCGTAGCTCAGTGGATAGAGTTCTTGGTTCCGGACCAAGACGTCGCGGGTTCAAATCCCGTCGCGCCCGCTTCGTTTGCGACGAACGGACGTGAGGAGCAACGCGAGGACCGCGCTGGATTTGAATCAGGAAGTGAAGCGAGCGGCGGGAGGCGCGAGCGAGGCGAGCGCCTCCGAAGCGAACGGCGAGCAAGGCGAGCCGTGAGCAGCGGGCGAAACGACCGTGGTTCAAATCCCGTCGCGCCCGAGTACCTTTTTACTTCGTCGGGTGCGCTCGCTCGTTTCACTCGCTCGCCCACCACTCTCTGCTCACGGGCGGCGCGAGGCGGCTTCGCCGCCTCGAACTCGCGGCGCGTAGCGCCGCACATGGCCCGTTCGCACGGTACGAGGGACGCGGAGCGTCCCTCGCTCCTCGCAAAAAACTACGCTGAAAACTTCCCGCTCGTTCGCTCCCTACGGTCGCTCACTCACGATACAGTTGCTTGCCCGCCGCAACCGCACCGCCGAAGCCCTCGGCCCGCCCCGCGGGCCTCGCCCTTCATCCGCCAGGAAAACAAAGCTCTCGTAGGCCTTGCTCCGTGGTTCGAAACACGTAGGTCGTCTTTCGTCACTACAACACGACTTTCCCGTTTCGAGTGACTCCGTTCACCAAGGCATCAGGCACCGCCGCCGAATCGCGCTGCGAACTCAGTCGAGAAACGCCGGCGCGGTCAGCTTCTCGTCGCGCTCGGCTTCGAGCGCCGCCCGGAACTCGTCGAGTTCGACGCCGTCACGCTCACGTTCCTCGCGATCACGCACCGAGACGGTGCCCGCCTCCGCCTCGGTGTCGCCGACGATCAGCATGTACGGCACCCGGTCGTCGTGGCCCGCCCGGATCTTCCGCCCGACCGTCCACGAGCGGGTTTCGACCTCGGTCCGGAACCCGTCGAGTTCTGCGGCGACCGACTCGGCGTACTCGAGGTTGTCGTCGCTCACCGGCAGCACGCGGACCTGTTCGGGCGCGAGCCAGAGCGGGAAGTTACCCTTGTAGTGTTCGATCAAAACACCCATGAACCGCTCGAAGCTCCCCAACAGCGCGCGGTGGATCGTCACCGGGCGGTGCTCCTCGTTGTCCTCGCCGACGTAGGCCAGATCAAGGCGCTCGGGGATGTTGAAGTCTACCTGTACCGTTCCGATCGTCCACTCGCGATCGAGTGCGTCTCGGGCGTCGAGACCGATCTTCGGTCCGTAGAAGGCCGCCTCACCGTCCTCGATTTCGTAGTCGAGACCTTCGGCTTCGAGTGCATCCACCAGTGCGTCGGTGGCCTGGTCCCAGATCTCGTCACTCCCGATGGCGTTGTCACCCTGGGTTTCGAGTTTGTAGAGCACTTCGAGGTCGAACTGGCTGTAGATCTCCTCGATCACCCGGAGGGTCTGGGTGATCTCGTCTTCGAGTTGGTCGGGACGAACGAACGCGTGGCCGTCGTCCTGGGTCATACCCCTGACCCGGAGCATCCCCGAGAGTTCGCCCGACTGCTCGTTGCGATAGACGGTACCGAACTCCGAGTACCGCATCGGGAGGTCACGGTACGACCACCGCTCGCGGTCGTAGAGATGGGCGTGGTTCGCGCAGTTCATCGGTTTCAGGCCGTACTCGAAGTCGTCCTGCTCCCACGCGAACATCTCGCCCTCGGCCGTGAAGTTGTCGTAGTGCCCCGTCGGTTTCCAGATCTCAGTCTTGTTGAGCTCGGGCGTCCAGACCTCCTCATACCCGAGTTCGTCGTTCATCTCTCTGATGTACTCCTCCAGCTCGCGGCGGATCGTCATTCCGTTAGGATGGTAGTGGACGCTGCCTGGCGAGTGGTCGGGCACGCTGAAGAGATCCATCTCCTGACCGATCTTGCGGTGGTCGCGTTCCTTTGCCTCCTCTCGCCGGTCGAGGAACGCCTCCAAGTCGTCCTCGCTCGGGAAGGCCGTCCCGTAGACCCGCGTGAGCGATTCGTTGTCCTCCTCGCCGCGCCAGTACGCCGCGGAGGTTTCGAGCAGCGCGAACCCGCCGATCTCGCCGGTCGAGTCGATGTGTGGTCCCTGACAGAGATCGAAGAAGTCACCCTGTTCGTAGAAACTCACGGGGTCCTCGCCCGCCGCCTCCGCTTCGAGGATGTCGCGCTTGAACCGATTGTCGGCGTAGATCTCGAAGGCTTCATCCCTGGGATATTCGATCCGTTCGATCGGGAGGTCCGCGTCGATGATGGTCTGGGCCTCCTCGGCGATCGCCGCCAGGTCCTCGCTGTCGAGATCGACGTTCGCGATATCGTAGTAGAATCCCTCGTCGGTCCACGGCCCGATGGTGAGCTTCGCCTCCGGATGGAGCCGTCCGAGTGCCTGGGCGAAGACGTGAGCCGCTGAGTGCCGGAGCACGTCGAGATACTCCGCCGAGTCCTCGGTGACGATCTCCAATCGACTGTCCTCGGTGATCGGTTCGGCGGCGGCGACGAGATCGCCGTCCACGACCCCGGCGATCGTGTCGTTCCCGAGCCCCGGGCCGATCTCGTAGGCCACGTCCTCGACCGTCGAACCGGGCTCCATCGGGAGTTCGGAACCGTCCGGCAGCGTCACGACGACATCGCTCATGGGTTGGGTAGGTGCCACGCCCGGGATAAGCCTGTTGAGACGACCGAACCCCGACGCCGGCTGCTGCCCTCGGTGTCGATGGGCAGAGCCGGCACCCGCAGAACAGACTCGGTCGCCACGTCGTGTTCGGGGGTCGTGACGCTGGTGTCGTGCGCGAGGCGACCGCTCAGACTGCCGTTCCCGACAGGCGGAGCAGCTGGGCGGCGCGGTCCGCCGTGGCGAGCAACACCTCCTGAAGGGTGGGGGGCGCGTCGATCCGGAGCTCCGCGAGCACCGACTCCGGCAGCCACAGCGTGTCCTCGGGCACGCCATCGTCCCCACCGACCGCGAGGTGGCTGGTCGAGACCTTCATCACGAGCGGGAGATCGGTGCGCTCGATCCCTTCGCCCTCGGCGTACAGCGCCGCGTTGAGCCGCTCGTGAGTCGCCCGCTGGATGAGCGCGCGCGACCCGTCGCGTGGGTGGGGTTCGATGGAGAGCCGACCAAGGTAGTAGCCGCGCGAGAACCGTTCGAACATGCTATCCGTTTGCATGTACCACGCTGTCGGTAATAAGCCTTCCCCGGCAGCGGTCGGCGGATCCGGCAACCGCGGCGGTGTCGGTTCGTTACTGGGATCCCCAATCCGAGATGCCGATCACCACGTCACACTCCGGACACGTCCAGACTTTGGGAGTGCTCGCCGCACTCGCCTGTTCGAGTCGTTCGGCCCACGCCGTGATATCGGCCTCGCAGTTGGGGCACAGTGCCATGACTCGCGATACCACGTGTCGACACTTGTAGGTTCGGGCCCCTGCGGTTTTCACCGTCGGTTCGTGCCGGAGCACGCGGAGCCACCGTGAACGCGCTTCGCCGGAACGTCGAATCGCGCTGGGACGAGCGAAGTGCTCACGCCACCGAATGAACGATCTCCGTCGTTCTGGTACAGTCGTTTCGCGGTGGTGCAGACGGTGTGAGGCTGTTACTGAACGGAGCGAACGGCCGTCGGGCTTTTATCCCGGTCCGCCGAACGGATGCGTAGTGAACGCGAACGTCGTCACGATACTGCTGATTCCGATACTGCTTGGCGGGGTGATGGGGGCGAGCGCCGGTTCACCGGCCGAGACCACGACGGGAGCCGACCAGACGACCGCGGGAGAGGCACTCGGTGGGGAGATCACGGTGTTCATGCAGCAACGCACCGCCGCGACCAACGGTGCGGTCGATTCGGGGATGTGGCGCGCCGGGTTCGAGCGTGCCGAGAGCCAGTCCGAAAAGCAGACGCTCGTCGAACAGCGAGCCGCGACGCTTCGCGGCCGGCTCGATCGTACCGAAGAGCAGGTACAGACGTTTACCCCGACGGCTGTCAACCGTTCGGTTCACCACCGGGCGAAGTGGGCGCGGATCGCGGCCGACGTCGAGGCGCTCAGAGCGGCGATCAGCGACGCCAAGACCCTCGCGGCGAGCGAGGGCGTGAACGCCTCCGGATTGGATCGACTCGCGAGCCGAGCCGCGAGCCTCTCCGTGCCGAACGGCGGATCGGGCGGCCAGGCTCGCGTCGGTGACCGCCCGAACGGGGCGGCCGAGACGCTCGATGTGCGACCGCGGCGAGGCAACGTCCGAGGGGCCGTCGCGGCGTAGCGTACGTCCCTCTGGCGCTCTCAGGGCGGGAATCGTACGGTGACTGTCAGCGCTCCCCGTGGGGTCATCCTTTTGTCCACTCGGCACTAACGACAGGTGAATGGACTCAGCGGCGCTGCTCGATCTCCTCGGCAACGAAAACCGCCGGCGCATCCTCCGGCTGCTCGCCCGGCGACCGTGCTACGTCACCGAGATCAGCGAGTCGCTCGGCGTGAGTCCGAAGGCGGTGATCGGCCACCTCCGGAAGCTCGAGGACGCGGGGCTCGTCGAGAGCCTCGTCGACGACGGTCGTCGGAAGTACTTCCGGATCTCGCGGAACCTCCGACTCGAAGTCAACGTCTCGCCCTACGGTTTCGGCGCGAAGAGCGCCTACCCGGCGAGTTCGAGCCTCGATCTCACGACCTGTCGGTACGTCTCGATCGACGTCTCGGCGAGCGACACCAGCGAGCTCGCCGAGCTCGCCGACGATCTCCAGCGGCTCGAACAGTTGGAGGACGAGCTCTCGCTGGCCCAGCGGTGGGTCCAGGGTCGGCTCACGTCGCTGCGCGACGCGCTCACCGACCGGATCGAGGACGGACTCGCCGCCGACGGGCGCGGGGCGTTCGCGGACCACGGCGACGCGCGCTTCTGTGCGGAGGTCCTCGGGGCGATCGAATCGGGGGCCGAGACGGCCGACGGGATCGCCGAACACCTCGGCGTGCCGCTCCCGGTGGTCGAGGACGCGCTCGATCTGCTTTCGACCCACGATCTCGTTCGCCAGACGGATGGCCACTGGACCATCGAATGAAGGATCGGCGTTACTGATAGCCTGCAACCGAGGGAGTGTCTGGTGACAGAGTGGCCGGGAATGGGTCGTTTCTACGCCCTCGATGAATCACAGCAGGTCACCTGTCGGGGTCGTTTCTGACCGAACGGGCGAGAGCCTACTGGAGGAGCTACTGGCGCGGCCGCAGAAGCAGCGCGACGACGGCGAGCGCGACGATGACCGAGGAGCCGAGTGCGAACCCGTTTGCCGTCCCCGCGTCGAGCGAGCCGTGGAGCCCGAAGTAGACACCCGCCGGAACGCCGAGCACGGCGACAAATGCGAGCACGCTGGTTCGGATCAGTGGCTCGATCTCCACGGTGGTGTTCCCTTCCAGACCCCGTTTCGACACAGGATAAACGTGAATCCTCGCTCCCCACCGACTACAGTTCGCGCGTCAGGCCATCGCGGAGGTCGCGACCGAAGTAGTGACCAGCGAGGCCGGCGACCAGGCCGATCCCGGCAGTCACGACGGGGATCGCGAGCGCCGGGAGGCCGCCGACCGCGAGGAGGGTGACGCTGCCGATCGCCGACCAGCCGCCAGCGACGATTGCGCTCGCCACACCGGCTTCGGCGTAGTAGCTCCGATCGCCGACGAGTCCGAGCGCGAACGTCGCGACGAACACGCCGACGAACCCGAGCACGTCGCTAACGAGCGGGAGCGGGACGATCCCGCCGAGCGCCATACCGACGGCCGTGAACGCGAGTGCCACGAGAAAGGCCCGTGGCGAGAACAGCTGTCCGACACGCTCGCGTAGCCTCGATCCACCCTGGTCGGTTCCGCCGGACGCGCGCTCCCGGCTGGCGTCGCGGTCGGCCGTCACTGGGTCGGTCGTCCCGGTACTGGAGGCGGTCGTCGCATCACCGTCGTCGGCCGTGATGTCGTCGACGTCGGCGAGGAGGTCGTCGACATCGCGGGTTTTCGTGCGTTCGCCACCGCTGTCGGCCATGTCGTCCCTCGGTCATCCACGGGCATGGGCCTTTCCCCAGCACGGCGGGTGTCGCCGGGGACCGGCGCGACCCAACCGCTAAGCCGGTCGGGGTCGTCTGTCGTCCCGTGTCGCCGGATCTCGATACGCCGGGCGAACTCGCGGGACTCGACCTCCGAAACCGGCTCTATCGCGCGCCGCTGCTCGAATGTGCCGGCGAGGGGCCCGAGGCGGTCGACCGGCTGATCGACGAGCTCGAACCCGCGGCGGCCGCGGGCGTGGGGTTGATCTGCCAGGGCGCGATGCCGGTCCGACGCGAGGGCGGCCGGGTCGCGCCCAACATGACCCACCTCGCGAGTTCCGGCCGCGCCGAGGATCTCCGACGGCTCACAGACACCGTTCACGATCACGGTGCGCGGATCGTGGCCCAGCTCGACCACGGCGGGATCCGCACGCTCGAAACCTGGCACCGGCCGTACCGTGCGGAAAATCCCGATCTTCGGCAGCTCGCGGTCTCGGAGCCACCACGGCTCCTGCGACTCGCCGCGCGGGCCGGTCTCCTCGACTACGATTGCGACGTGCTCTCGACCGAGGCGGTGTACGACCTCGCCGCCGATTTCGGGCGTTCGGCGGAGTACGCGGCCGCGGCGGGCTACGACGGTGTCCACCTCGCGGGCGCGAACATGGGGATCGTCCAGCAGTTCCTTTCGCCCTACTACAACCGCCGATCCGACGAGTTCGGGGGATCGTTCGAGGGACGGGTGCGCTTCCTCGAACTCGTTCACGACGAGATCCGCGAGCGGGTCGGCGACTTTCCGGTGATGACGAAGGTTCCGGTCGAGACGGCCGCCCCACCCTTCGTTCGGCCCCGGCTCTCGCTCGCGGCGGGGATCCGGATCGCCGAGCGCGCCGAGCGGATCGGCTTCGACGCCGTGGCCCCAGTACGAGGATCGACGTTCTGGGATCTGAGCCTGGTTCGCGGCGAGCATCCCGAACAGGCGTGGAGTGACGGGCGATTCCAGGCGGACTACGAGGCGGTGTTCGGGAGTCGAGTCAGGGCGCGCCTCGTCGCGCTCGCGAACCGCCTCCAGGCGAGGTTCTACGACTTCGAATCGGCGTGGAACGCCGACCTCTGCCGCCGGGTGCGCGAGGCGACCTCGCTGCCGGTGCTCTGTGAGGGTGGGATCCGCGGCCGTGCGGAGATGGACGCGCTCGTCGGATCGGCCTGCGATCTGGTCGGCGTCGGCCGGCCGTTCTACGCCGAACCGCGCCTGCCGGCCAGGCTGCTCGATGTCGACACGAACGCGGCGTCGGAGCCCGGCGAGGACCCCCACGCAGTCTGCGAGAACTGCAACAACTGCGCGATCCCACAGGTGACCGGCGCACGCGGCGTCTGTCGGACGCCAGCCGTCCTCGAAGCGGCTGGCGAACTCCGGCAGGCCGGGGCGTACGAGCGGTCTCGGAGCGACGAACACGATCGGTCGAACACGTCACGGACGAAGTAGCGTTCTCGACTGCTGATAGCGGAGATCCTGAGCAACGACCCACCCCAACCCCTATGTTATGTCGGACACGAGACGCGTCAATGAAGCGAGCACGGGTGGTTGGACTGGCGTTTACTGTCTTCGGGGTGGCCCAGACAGCGCTGACGCTTGCCTCAAGCGGGGTCGGCGGCGAGCCACTCCAGCTCACGCTCAACGTGCTACTCACCAGTATCGGAGTCGTGATGGCATGGCAGCCAGAGCGAGTTGACGGCAAGCGATCCACCGGATATCTCCAAGAGGAAGCGGGCACGTGGTGGCTCCTGCTCGGCGGCGGCTGTGTCGTGCTCGGCATAGCCGGACTCGCCCTTGCCGTTGGGAGCACGGTCGGTGCGTGAGTTCGGGATCGACACCCCCGACCGGGGAACGGATGGGTTGAAGTCCGACGCCCCGGAAGAGTGGGTATGAACCCGGGAGACCGCGTCCGCCTCACGCACGACGGACGGACCCACGAGGGCGTGCTGTTGCCGTCGACGACCGACGATCACGCCGTGCTCAAGCTCAACGGCGGATACAACGTCGGGATCGAGCGTGCGGGGACGACCGTCGAAGTCGTCGAGGCCGATGTCTACGACGTCGGTGACGACCGAGCGGAGGACGGCTCGACCGTCGAGTTCGACGACGACCTGCCGACCGTGGCGCTCATCTCCACGGGCGGGACCATCGCCTCGACGGTCGACTACCGGACCGGTGCGGTGACCGCGCAGTTCGACGCCGAGGACGTCCTCCGGGCGGTCCCGGACCTCGCGGGGCGGGCGAACTACCGGGGCCGTGTCGTGGCGAACATCCTCTCGGAGAACATGACTCCGGACATCTGGCAGGACCTCGCGCGCGCGGTCCACGAGGAGATCGAGGCCGGGGCGGACGGCGTGGTCGTGATGCACGGCACCGACACGATGCAGTTCTCCGCGAGCGCGCTCGCCTTCATGCTCGATACGCCCGTTCCGGTGGTCTTTACGGGGAGCCAGCGCTCGGCTGACCGCCCATCGTCGGACAACGTGATGAACGCGGTCTGTGCGGTCGAGGCTGCAAAGAGCGACTGTGCCGAGGTGCTGGTCTGTATGCACGCGAGCGAGTCCGACGATCGGTGTGCGCTCCACCGCGGGACCAGGGTCCGGAAGAATCACACCTCCCGCCGGGATGCGTTCGAGACCGTTGGAGCCGAGCCACTCGGCACGGTCGCGTACGGCGGCGATGACGATTCCGTCGACGTGAGCTTTCGACGGCAATACGCCGAGCGCGGCGCGGTCGGCCTCGACATCGCACCGGACCTCGCGACCGACGTCGAGCTGGTGAAGTTCACGCCCGGGACCAGCGAGGCAGTGCTCGATGGCGTCGAAGGGAGCGCAGGGCTCGTGATCGAGGGCACGGGACTCGGACACGTCCACACCGACTGGATCCCCCGGATCACGGAACTCGTCGAGGGCGGAACCGAGGTGGTGATGACGAGTCAGTGTCTCGGCGGCCGGGTCTGTGATCGGGTGTACGACACCGGGCGCGATCTCCTCGATGCGGGCGTGATCGAGGGCGAAGATCTGCTGCCTGGCACCGCGAAGGTCAAGCTGATGTGGGCGCTGGCGAACAGCGAGGACGTCGCCGCGACGATGGCCAGTCCGCTCGTGGGCGAACTCACCGAGCGGTCGGTGCCGCCCGAGAACCACACCATCGAGGAGGCGTGGTGACGTGGGCGCGACCGACATCACGATCCGCCAGGCGCGGCCCGACGACTACGAAGGGGTCGCCAAGTTCACCCGCGAGACGTGGGCCGACCGCGAGAGCGGCGACTACATCCCCGAGATCTACCACGAGTGGATCGCGGGCGACGGCGACCGCCAGCGAACCTTTCTCGCCGACGCGGGCGACGACGTCGCGGGGATCTGTCAAGGAGTGTGCCTCTCCGACCACGAGGCGTGGGCCCAGGGGATGCGGGTCAACCCCGACTACCGTGGCGAGGGACTGAGCACACAGCTCAACGACGCACTCTTCAGGTGGGCGCGCGAGCGCGGTGCGACCGTCGTTCGTAACATGGTGTTCTCCTGGAACGCCGCCGGCCTCGGCGGGTCGCGCGCCGTCGGCTTCGCACCGCTGTGTGAGTTCCGCTGGGCACATCCCGACCCCGATCCCGACGCCACCCTGCCGGAGCCGTACACGATCACGGCCGACGCGGACGCCGCGTGGAGTTTCTGGCGACGCTCGGACGCCCAGAGCGCACTCTCCGGGCTCGCGCTCGACGCCGACGAGTCGTGGGCGATGGCGGAACTGACCCGCGAAGGACTCCATCGCGCGGCCGACGAAACCCGGGTGTTCGCCGTCAGTCGCGAGGACGACACCACAGCGGAAGGCGGAGTCTCCACGAGCGAAGCGAGTGGAGGCTCGTCGGAACAGGGTTCCGACGGTGCCGACCGCGAGGACGACGGCACACGGGCGATGGCCCACCGGGTGCGCGACTACGAGCGCGAGACCGACGGCGGGATCGAACAGTGGGCCGAGTACGGCGTCGGTGCGTGGACCGATCTCGGGGCCGCACGCGCGCTCTTTCGCGCGATCAGCGCCGACGCAGCCGCGGTCGGTGCCGATCGCACGCGCGTGCTCGTTCCGGAGACGCCACGGCACGTCTCCGACGCGGCTGCTGCCCACGTGGCGATGGGCGAGAACCCCGATTTCGTGCTCGAAGCCGCACTCGTCTGAGCGCGCCGGCCGCGGACGCCCCCCGTGTTCACGGATCGAACAGCCACGGCTAGACCGTCGCCGACCGCCGATCCACCACCATCGCCTCGAACCGACGACGATCTGGCTACCGGCGAATTCGAATAGAGATACTTGTATTTCATGACGGTGCTCCGCCATTCTCGATGACGACGTCGTTTTTCCCGTTTCAGGACCCATTCGATCGTTCTGCATCGTTTCGTCGCATCGTCGTCCGCATCTCGCCTCTCCGTCGTTCTGTATGGAGTCTGCTCCAGCGGTCGAGCGATGATCCGTCGAAGACGCCGTTACCACGCCCTCAGTACCACTTTCTACCGTCGCTATCGGAACCGTCCGTTTCGACGGTGACTGTCCGTCCACACTAAAAAATGCAAGCACTAATATTCCGACTTTGAGGACGAAGCACGAGTCACGGCTGAGGAGACTGTCTCGCCTGGTCCGCGGCTCGCGGTTGCGGACAGCTCCTCGCCGTCGTCTCGCCTACAGTCGGAGCACGCCGTGGCGCTCCAGTTCGACGTCGGCCCCGACCGCTTCGGCGGTTCGGGTCGGCCATTCACCGGTCGTCGTGAGTGGTTCGAACCCCTCGTCGGTCACGAGCACCGTGTCCTCGCTCTTCGCGCCCTGGACCGTCGGGTTCCACGCGTAGCCCATCGGGAGCCGGACCGGCGCGTCGAGCGTCGGCGTGGCGATCCACTCGCGGCCGGCGTAGCCCGCTGCACCGCCCTGGTGGTGGGCGCGCCACTCGTCCGGGCGATCGAGGGCGGCGTACGCGCTCTGGATCCGCTCGAAGACGTCGCTCGCGACGCCGTCCTCGCGGCCGACCTCTCGTGTCGCCGCGAGCGCGCTCGTCTCGACCCGGGTCGCGGTCGCGTGGCGATCGTCGAGCCACGACAGCGGGTCGAACGCCACGGTTCGCGTACAGCTCGCGTGGAGGCCGGCGCGCCTGGCGGTCACCGACACGAGGGCATATTCGCCCAGTTCCGCGTCGGAGGGCGTGTAGTGGCGGTACTGCTGAGCGCGCTCGGCACCCCCGACGAGAACGACCAGCGCGGCGATCGACCGCTCCGCGAGCACGCCGGCGAGTCGCCCGGCGACCGCCCGTTCGGTGTCCCCGGGATCGAGGTCTCGACAGACCGACTCGACGGCCGCGGCGGTGTCGCGACCGAGCTCGCGGTAGGCCGCGACGTCCGCTTCGGTGAGCGGCTGGCGGAGGTCGCCAGCGTCGACGGATTCGAAGCCCGGAACGTCGAAGTCCGCCGCCGCGGGCGTCGGCGAGCGTTCGGCGACCGCCTCGCCGAGGTCCGCCGCGTACCAGTCGGCAGATTCGACAGCGACCCCGTCGGGCAGCTCCTCCGCACGCAGTCGCGGGGCCTCGATGTTGTCCGTCACGACCGTGAGGCCGTCGCCGTCGTACCCGACGGCTGCGACGCCGACGGCGGCCCCGTCGCTGACGACGTTGCTCCCGCCGAGGAGCCACGCGAACGTGTTCGGCCGCCCGAACCAGACCGACGCGAGATCGCGGTCGTCGAGGAGGCGATCGAGCCGACCGAGTTTCGTTTGCATACGATCCGTGGACGCGGCCAGGCCCCTATACTTTCGGTTCCACGGGCCGAGCCTGGAATCACGGGATCGGCACGCTGGCGCTGCCGAGAGCGTCAAGCCGAACCGGACGAGCCGCTTTCGGGTTCGCGTAACACCCCTATCGGCGTCACGAGTCCGGGGACCGCGTTACGACGTCGCATCGCTCGGCTCACACCCGCAGCCACCGTCGTCGATCAGTTCCTGGACGGTCCCGTGTGTCCCGCAGTCGGTACAGGTCACCGTGACGTCCACGTAGACGTCGGGCTCGCCGAGTGCGAGCGCGCCGGACGAGCGGAGCTGATCGAGCGTGTTCTCCGTGACGGCGACTGTCCGATTCCGGAGCGCGGCGATCCGCTGGGCACCGCTATCGACGCGATCGCTGTCGGTCCGTTCGGCCGACGCACGCTCGACGCCGAGACACTCCTTCAGATGTCGGTTGACCGTCTGGTACGACACGAAGTCCCCCTCGACCGCGTCGATGTCGACGCCACGGCGGTCGAGCCGACTGTGTGCCTGCGTCCGGACCCCCTGGCTCACCTCGTCGTCGGTGAGCAGTCGGTGGGTGTTCTCGACCTCGCCGTCGAGCGGGTTGAGTCCCTCGCGATCCATCGCGGTCCGGAGGACCGCCTGGTTGACGTAGTCGGCGAGCCCTCTGAGGCTGTAGCGCTCGTCCTCCCGCGTCCAGTACTCCTGGAGGTTCTCGGCCACCCGATCGAGTTCGTACTCGTCGATCACGCGATCGAGTTTACACGACGGGCCGCCCGCATTTCCCGATTTCGCGTCTGACTGTGCCATCGTGGGGCCATCTCGGGGACGAACCCGGATGAGTGTTGTGCTCGCAGCCCGCGTCGACGATCGACCCTGCTTGGGCATCGGCCGGACCCGAGTCCGTCGAGTCGGACAGCCGGAGCGATCCACCCACCACGCCGCCAACAGAACGACTAAGTGGCGGGCGATCACGGTTTCGGTCGCTATGAGTCTCGACGTGGCGGACGACGTGGCACTGGTGACGGCATCGAGCAGCGGCCTCGGGCGTGCGTCGGCCGCGGTGCTCGCCGAGGCGGACGCGAACGTGGTGCTCAACGGCCGGGACGAGGATCGACTCGACGAGGCCGTCACGGAGCTCGACGCGCTCGGTGAAGGTAACGTGGTCGGCGTCGCCGGCGACCTCACTCGGAAGGAGGACGTCGAGATCCTCGTGACGGCGACCGTCGAGGAGTTCGGCGGGCTCGACCACCTCGTGACGAGCGCGGGCGGGCCGCCGAGCGGCCCGTTCGTGGAGACCGACGACGAGGACTGGTATCACGCGTTCGACCTCCTCGTGATGAGCGTGGTTCGACTGGTCCGCGAGGCCGCCCCCCACCTCCAAGACGGCGACGGCGGCACGATCGTGAACATCACCTCCCGAAGCGTCAAGGAGGCCATCGACTCGCTGGTGCTCTCGAACTCGGTTCGGATGGGTGTCATCGGACTCGAAAAGACGCTCTCGAAGGAGCTCGCTCCCGACGTGCGGGCGAACGCGGTGTTGCCCGGTCCACACGAGACGAGCCGGATCGAGGAGCTCGTCGAACAGTCGGTCGAGCGCGGCGAGTACGACTCCTACGAGGAGGGGCTCGCGGCACGCGCCGAGGGGATCCCGCTCGAACGCATCGGCGAACCCCGGGAGCTCGGCGAGGTCGTCGCCTTCCTCTGTTCGCCGCGGTCGAGCTATCTGAACGGCGTCGCGATCCCGATCGACGGCGGTGCGGGGGCCGCAAACCTCTGAGCGGTCGCCGCTCGGTCGTCCGTCGATCGACGATCCCCCGAACCGAGCGCCCGAACGGCGGCCGGTATCGTGGCCGGGTCCACAATCTTCAATAGCGATAGCCGCGACACGCTGACGAGGCACATGAAACACGTTGATTTCGCCGCGGCGGAGACGTACGAGCCCGAGGAGGGCTGGCGTCGCGTCTCGCTCGCCGGCAGCGACCAGTTCACCTTCGAGTGGTTCGAGAAGCCGCCGGGCCACTCCTCGCCGATGCACGACCACGAGAACGAGCAGGTCTGCGTCGTGCTGGAGGGTGAGATCACCGTCCACACCGAGGACGATTCCGTGACGCTCGACCGCTTCGACTCGGTCCACCTCGAAGCGTGGGAGTCCCACCGGGTCGAGAACACCGGCGACGAACGGGCGGTCGCCATCGACGTCTTCGCCCCGGGTCGCGGCTTCGACTTCTGGACCGACCGCGACGGGTAATCCCTGTTCCCCGTGCGAGTCGTCGGTTCGGAGCGACGCTTTCGGCTCCCACGAACCGAACGCCGGTGGAAAGAGATCCGTCCGCGATTTGGCTTAGATCAAACAGCCCGATTTCGCGTGGCGACGAGCGAGATCGAGACCACTACCGAAGAGCACGTTCGATCGTCGGACGATGGTGCACGGACCAGGATTCGAGCGGATCGGGGTCAGTCGACAGAAACAGATCCAGTTAGATTTGGATGCTGAGACAAGTACGCCCCGTAAACTGCTTCCGATCGAATACAATCGGATATTCAGGACGAAAGTGTCGAAATAGAGCCCTTCAGCGACCAAAAGTCGTTTGAGAAACGATATGTGAATCCGATGTCGATGAATCGGATCGGGCCAGGCCCATCAGTAGTCTAAACTCTTTTGCCGAATTTCGATAAAAGTTATCAGCGAGTCCAGCTCCGCTTTCGTTCGCCGTCCGCCGTGATCACTGACGACGGGAACGAGCAGACGGATTCCTTCAAGGATGTGAGTTCTCGCTTTTGAGTGTCTTCTACGTGAAGTCCATCGTGCACTCGTCGGCAGTGTGGATCACGGGTCATGCTCTGACGTGCCGAGTGCCGACGAAACCGCAAGGCACAGTATTCGGGATCGAGTCACTCGGGATATGACACTCGGCGTCGCCACGGTCCTTCGCGAGTCGCTCCGGCGGCTGGCGACCGGCCCAGCGTTGCTCCTCCTCCTCGCGCTCGCCGTGATCCAGACGATCGCCGCACTCCTCGCCGGACCGGTCTATCGCGTCGCGCCCGACGCGGTACTCTCGGGGACCGGCGACCCGTTCGACCTCGCGCTCGAACCGGTTCCTCTGGTGGGGCTCGCGCTCGTCTGCGTGGTCGCGGGCTACGTCGGCCTCGTCACGATCCGCGTGTTCGCGACCCGGTGGGGGGTCGTCGAGCGCGAGCACCTGACCCACGGGGTCGCCTCGGGACTCGTGAACTGGCTCGCGGGCGCGCTCGTCGTGGCCGCGTTCGTCGCGGTCGGGCTCGCTGTCTTGGTAGTGCCGGGCGCGTTCGTCCTCGGCGCACTCCTGCTCGCGCTGCCGTTCGTCGCGGTCGAGGACGCGAACGCCGTTTCGGCGCTCGCGCGGAGCTGGCGGGCCACCGACGGCCACCGGACGACGCTGCTCGCGCTCGCCGTCGCCGTGCTGCTGATCGACGCGGTCCTGTTCGTCGTCTCGGTTGCCCTCGCGACCGCGCTCGCGGGCTCGCTCGCGCCCCTCGGGCTGTTCGCCGGGATGTTCGCGGTCGCGATCGCGTTCGTCTTCCTCTGGATCGCGATGGCACGGACCTACGCGGGCCTCGACGACACCGCAGCCTGAGGGCACCGCTGCGAACGGGAGCACGGGTCGATGGCTTCCGCAAGCCCGTCGTTTAGGTCGCTCCCGACCGATGAACCGGTATGCCGTTCGACGCGACCATCACGTCGATCCACCGGATGACCCCGCGGGTGAAGCAGTTCGTGATCGAGGCCGACGAGGCGTTCGAGTTCGAGCCCGGCCAGCATACAACAGTACGATTCGAGCGCGACGATCCCGAC
Organism: Halococcus agarilyticus; assembly: GCF_000334895.1. Lineage (NCBI taxonomy): Archaea > Methanobacteriati > Methanobacteriota > Halobacteria > Halobacteriales > Halococcaceae > Halococcus > Halococcus agarilyticus. The sequence continues at coordinate 82,784 of NZ_BAFM01000002.1, forward strand.
GACGAGGAGGACGAACAGGTCGTCCGGCCGTACACGGCGACCAACACGCCCGGCAACGAGCGGCTCACGCTCGCGATCAAGCGCTACGACGACGGCACCGCGTCGGTGTACATGCACGAGCGCGAGGTCGGCGACGTCGTGACCCTCGGCGACCTCGGCGGCAATCTCACCCTCCGCAACGCCGACGAGGACGTGGCCTTTGTCTCCACGGGGACGGGCATCACGCCGATGATCGCGATGCTCAAGGAGTACCTCGAGGTCGGCACCGGCGAAGTCGACTTCTTCTACGGCGAGAAAAGCCAGGAGAACGTCATGTATCGCGAGACTCTCGACCAGCTCGCGGCCGAACACGACGAACTGTCGGTGATATACTCGCTTTCTGACGAGGAGTGGGCCGGTCCGACCGGCCACGTCCAGGACCACCTCGACGACCGCCTCGACGGGCTCGACAGGGATTTCTACGTCTGTGGCGTCCCGGGGATGGTCGTCGACACCAAGGAGCGCCTCGCCGACCTCGGCGTCGACGACGATCGGGTGTTCTCCGAGGGGTGGGAGGACGGCGAGGTCGAGGACTGACCGATGGACGCCACCGCGATCGACCATCTCAACCTGCGCGTTCCGGCGGACGGTCCCGAGGAAGCGGTCGAGTTCTACGGCGACCGGCTCGGGTTCACCATCGAGGGGATGGACCGGTACGAGGCCGACGAGAAGCCGTTCTTCGACGTTCGGCTCGCCCCGGCACACGTGCTCCATCTCTGGCCGACCGAGGAGTTCGAACCCCCATCCGGGAACGGGTTCAACCACGTGGCGATCCTGATCGACGACGAGGTCGCGACGGTCGAACGTCAGCTCGACGAAGCGGGCGTGACGATCGAGAACCGACACGATTCGCCGCTCGGGGCGACCGGGCGTGCGCCGGCGGTGTACGTCGAGGACCCCTTCGGCTACCGGATCGAACTGAAGGCAACGATCGAGGAGTAGCGAGACCGGCGTCGTCGAATCGGTCGTCGTCGCCCGGTCGGTCACGATCCGAAACGGTGGTTCACAACACCGCGTCGTACACCGCCGCGAGCGCGTCGACCGCGCGCTCGACACCCATCGACTCGCGCCGCGAGAGGCAGGTCTCGGCGAGCCGGTCACGTTCGGCGAGCGCCCGGTCGAGCGCGGCGCGAAAGCCTGCGACGTCGCCGGGATCGTAGTGATAGCCCGTCGCGTCCTCGTCGATGGTTTCGACGAGCGCGCCCGCCTCGACGCCCACGACCGGTGTCCCACAGGCCATCGCTTCGAGCGCGACGAGGCCCTGGGTCTCCACCGGGCTCGGAAAGGCGAAAACGTCGAGCGCGGAGTAGAACGCGGGGAGTTCCTCACGATCGAGAAAGCCGAGGAAGCGAACGTCGGCGTCGCTCCCCGCGACCTGCTCCTCCAAGGTTTTGCGCGCTGGACCGTCGCCACCGAAGAGCAGGACGGCGTCGGTGCCGTCGATCGCCCGAACGAGGTCCGAGAGTTGTTTTTCGAAGCCGTGACGGCCGGTGTAGCCGACGAGGGGGCGCTCGCCCCTCCCGGGGAGATCGTGGCGCGCACGGAACGCCGCGGCGTCGGTCGGCGCGAACCGATCGACGTCGATCCCGTTGGCGACCGTCGAAACGGGGCCGACACCGCGAGCTTCGAGGTCGGCCTTCGCGGTGTCGCTCGGCGCGATCACGTGGTCGGCGCGGTCGAGGAACCACCGCTCGTAGGCGTTGCCGGCGCGGGCGACGCCGTTCATCAGCCAGCCCTCCGCGAGATAGCCGGCGTACTCCGCGGCCGGGGTGTGATACGAAGCGACCAGCGGCCGGTCGGTCCGGCGGGCGAGTCGGAGCCCCGCGAGCCCCACCCCGAACGGCGAGTGGGCGTGGACGATGTCGATGTCCCGAACCGCGTCCGGAACGGTGGGTGCGCCGAGTCGGAACCCCTCGTAGAACGGGAACGGGAGGCTTCTGACCGGGTGTTCGCCGGTGTCGGGGTCGTGCGAACTCCCCGGGTACACCACGTCCATCCGGCCGCCGCGACCGAGCCAGCGTTCGCGCCACGTCCGGATGGTGTACGTGGCGCCGTTCACCGTCGGGAGGTAGGTGTCGGTGAACGCGGCGACGTCTGGTGGCATCGGCGGTGGTTCACGCAGGACGGATTAAGCCGTTGTGACTTCGCGGTAGATCGCCGACAGCTCCGCACCCACCCGTTTCAGTCCGTGTTCGGCCGCGGTTTCGCGTGCGTTCGCCCCGAGACGCTCGCGGAGTGCGGGGTCGTCGGCGAGTCGATCGAGTGCCGCGCGGAACTCGCTCGCCGAGGCACACTTCAGGCAGTCCTCGCCGTGGGTGAAGAACTCCTCGAACACCGGAATGTCGCTGATGACGACCGGTTTGCCACAGGCCATCGCCTCCAGCACGACGAGACCCTGGTTCTCGTCCTTCGTCGGGAAGCAGAACACGTCGCCAGCGCCGAACGCGCCGCGCTTGTCGTCGATCCACCCGGTGAAGGTGACGTTTTCGGGAGGGTCGCTCGTCCAGCGTTTCACCACCGACGAGCCGTGCGGGCCGGTGTCGTACGCCCCGAACCATGCGAACTCGTGGTCGGTCGCCTCGGCCAGCCGGCAGAACGTCGTGAGACCCTTGCGCTCGAAGACGCTGCCGACCGCGAACACGACCGTGCCGTCGAGATCGTATCGATCGCGGTACTCGCCGCGAAGCGACTCGTGGCCCGCGAGCGCATCGCGATCGACGCCGTTGGTGATCGTCCTGATGGGGGCGTCGACGGGGTAGCCTTCGAGCAGTCCCTTCGTGTACTGGCTCGGACACAGCACGAGATCGGCCAGGGAGTAAAACCACCGGAGGTATCGGCCGAGCGCGGGGGCCACTTGTGAGGAAAACCGGAACGACTCGCCGAAGTCCTCGGCGGTCATGTGGGCGTGGAGGACGAGCGGAATTTCATACCTGCGAGCGTGGCGGGCGACCGCGAGGCTCCCCGGACCGGGCGCATGACAGTGCGCGAGGTCGTACTCGGCGAAAGGACCCTCACCCGACGCGAGCGACCTGGCGGCTGTGGGGAGGTCGCCGCCGCGCCACGGCGACGTCACGACCCCGATATCGGTGGCGGCGAGCGCCTGGCGCTGCTGGGCGGCGGCGGTGGCCCAGCCGCTGCGTTCGAGCACGCCTTCGAGTTCGAGGTAGTTGAGCGCGCGCACATCCGATCCGCGACGGCGGGCCGAATAACTCCACCGGAACGCGAAGGCAAGACCGATGTACGCCGGCGGTGAACCACCGTCGAACGGCTCCGGCCGACCGCAACGATGACCCTCGCCGACGAACGCATCGAACGCCTCCACGCGCTCGCCGCCGACGCCGCGAGCGCGGGCCACGACGATCGCGCGAAGGAGTACGTCCGGATCGCGCGCCGGGTCGCCGAACGGAACCGCCGGTCGCTGCCGCGTCGGTTCAAACGCTTCTCGTGTGACGTCTGCGACGCCTACCTCCGACCGGGCCGGAACTGTCGGGTTCGGACCCGGGACGGCCACGTTGTCATCACGTGTGAGTGCGGTTCGCAGGCGCGCTACCCGTATAGGTAGGCTTACGTCCGACCGGCGACGACGGCGGAGCATGACAAAGGACGAGCGAACGCTCAGAGAGCGTGCCCACGAGGTCGATGCCACGCTCCGGGTCGGGAAAGGCGGCGTCGACGCGGTCGCCGGAGAACTCGAAAGTCAGCTCCGCGATCGCGACCTCGTGAAGGTGAAGTTCCTCCGGGCGGCGCGCGGCGGGACGACGACCGACGAGTTGGCCGAGCGGCTGGCGGAGCAGGCTGCGGCCGACGTGATCGAAACCCGGGGCAACACCGCCACGTACCACTGATGGAGACCGGTATACTGTCGGGGTTGGTGTTGCAGCTTGGACAATCGACGGGCAACGGGACCGACGGGAACGAGACCGGGAACGTCACCGTCGAGGGGATCGGGCCGGTCGGCCGGACGCTGCGTGAGTTCGGCGTCCCGTATCCGAAACTCCTCGGCGCGGCGATCTCGTTCGTGGTCGCGCTGATCGTGGCCTACGCGCTCGGCCGGGCGATCGTCGTCCCGCTGTTCGGCCGGGCGCTCGACCGTCGTGGTCTCGATGCCCACGAGAAAAAGCCGATTCAGCGGCTTCTGAAGGTCCTGCTCTTTTTCGTCGCACTCGCGGTCGCGTTCAAGGCCGCCCGTCTCAGTGGGTTTTTCACCTCGATCGCAGCGATCGCCGCGGCCGCGACGCTCGCGATCGGGCTCGCGCTCCAAGACACCCTCTCGAACTTCGTCGCGGGCGCGTTCATCTACGCCGACCGGCCGTTCCGGATCGGCGACTGGATCGAGTGGCCGGGCGGGAGCGGGACCTACGCCGGCGTGGTCGAGGACATCACGTTCCGGGTCACCCGCGTGCGCACCTTCGACAACGAACTCCTCACGGTGCCGAACGCCGTGCTGACCGGGGGTGTCATCAAGAACCCGGTGGCGAACGACGAGCTTCGGATCACGTTCACCTTCGGGATCGGCTACGAGGACGACATCGAGCAGGCGACCGACATCATCCTCGACGAGGCCAAGAAACATCCCGACATCCTCGACGACCCGGTCCCCACGGTTCGGATGAGCGACGCCGCGCTCGCGGACTCCTACGTGGGCCTGGTCTCGCGCTTCTGGATCGCGAACCCCAACCGGGCCGACTTCCTCCAGATACGGGGCGAATACGTGAAAAACGTCAAGCAGCGCTTCGACGAGGCCGGCATCGACATCCCCTACCCGCAGGTCGACCTCTCGGGCGGTGTCGCCGTCGAGAGCCAGTCACGGATCGAACAGCTCGAGTGATCGGTCGCGTCGGCCGTCCCGTCAATCGTCGCAGACCACCGGTTCGGCGCTGGCTTCCGGTTCGGCCTCGGGCGTGATCTCGTAGAGGTTCTGTCGCGCGTCGGCGAAGTAGACGTCCTCGTCGACCGCCTCGATCCCCTCCAGGCGTTCGAGGGCGTACCGGACGGTGCGGGCGGAGAGCATCGACTCCTCGACGATCCCCTTCTGGGTCAGCGCGCCGTTGTACTCGAGCACCTTGTAGACCAGTTTCGCGCTCGGCGGGAGGTCGACGAGCCCCTCCGTGTCGGTTTCGCTCATTGGCGAAACGCACGAACGCGACGTGCATAAAGGTGCGGTCCGGGCGGGACCGAACCCGGACTCACGGACGGGTTCGGGGCCCGACGAGAGCGAACGGCTTTTGAGCGCGGGTCGCCGAGTCGGTGTATGTCGACCGAGACCGTAGACGAGCGGGCCGGTCACCGCCGGAGTCTGACGGTCGTCTCCCTCACGACGCTTTCCGGTATCGCGGCCGCGCTCGTCTCGACGATGCTTGCGAGCGGCGCGACGGACACCATCGGACTCTACCCGCTCGCCGGTGCGATCATCATTCAGCTGCCGGTGCTCCGGCTGCTCGGCGTCGACGTCGAGGACTTCGGCATCAAGGACAACCTCTACGTCGCGTTCATGACGTTCGCGCTCTGGTTCGTGACCTGGACGATCCTCCTCACCACCGAGGCCACGCTGTAATGGCCGACGACTCGATCGCGGTGGTCGACCTCGATAGCTGCCAGCCGGACAGATGTAACTACGAGTGTGCGAACTACTGCCCGCCGAATCGCACCGGCAAGGAGTGTATCACCACCCGGGGCGAGGACGCCGACGAGGGCGATCCCGACCAGATCCGGATCTCCGAGGAGATCTGTCTCGGCGAGACCTGCGGGATCTGCGTCGAGAAGTGTCCCTTCGACGCGATCGAGATAATCAACCTCCCGCAGGAACTTGAGGACGATCCCGTCCACCGCTACGGCGACAACGCCTTCTCGCTCTACGGGCTGCCCGCCCCCCAGGAGGGCCGCGTTACCGGGATCCTCGGCCCGAACGGGATCGGGAAGACCACGGCCGTCCGCATCCTCGCCGACGAGATCACCCCGAACCTCGGACAGTGGGACGAGGAACCCGACTGGGAGGGAGTGATGGACGAGTATCGCGGCACCGAACTCCAGAGCTACCTCGAAGATCTTCAAGAAGGGTCCGTGACGGTCGCGCGAAAACCCCAGTACGTCGATCGGATCCCCGATCGCTTCGACGGCAACACCAGGGAACTCCTCGAACGGACCGACGAGCGTGGCGTGCTCGACGAGCTCGTCGAACGGCTCTCGATCGGGCCGGTGATGGACCAGCCGATCGATTCGATCTCGGGGGGCGAGCTCCAGCGGGTCGCGCTCGCGGCGACGCTCGCGCGCGAGGCCGACTTCTACTTCCTCGACGAGATCACGCCGTACCTCGACATCGGCCAGCGGATGGCCGCCGCGCGGCTGATCGGCAACCTGGGCGAGGATCGGTCGGTGCTCGTGGTCGAACACGACCTCGCGATCCTCGATCTCCTCGCGGACTCGCTCCACGTCGCCTACGGCGAGCCCGGAGCCTACGGCGTCGTCACCGGGCCGAAGTCGGTGAAAAACGGGATCAACGAGTACCTCGCGGGCTATCTCGAAAACGAAAACATGCGGATTCGCCCGAACGCCATCGAGTTCGAGGAACACGCCCCGCGGACCGCGGCGGCGAGTTCCCCGCTGGTCGAGTATCCCGATCTCACGAAGTCCTACGGCGACGGCGAGTTCTCCTTGACTGTCGAGGGCGGCACGATCAACGAGAACGAGGTGCTCGGCGTCGTTGGTCCCAACGGTATCGGGAAGTCGACGTTCGCGGAGCTTCTCGCGGGAGAGCTCGATCCCGACGAGGGCAGCGTCGGGACCGCACTCGACGTCGCGTACAAACCCCAGTACATCGAGATCGACCAGCCGATGCGGGTCGATGCCTTCCTCTCGTCGATCACGAACGACTTCGGGAGCTCCTACTGGAACACCGAGATCGCCCAACCCCTCCAGCTCGAACGCATCATGGAGCAGAACCTCACTGATCTCTCCGGCGGTGAGCGCCAGCGGGTCGCCATCGCGGCCTGCCTTTCGGAGGACGCCGACCTCTACGTGCTCGACGAGCCCTCGGCCCACATGGACGTTGAGCAACGCGTCCAGGCCACCTCGGCCATCCGGCGGTACACCGAGAACCACGACGCGACCGCGCTCGTGATCGATCACGACATCTACATGATCGACCTGCTGGCCGATCGCCTGCTGGTGTTCGACGGCGAACCAGCACAGTCCGGCCACGCCGGCACGCCAGTGGGGATGCGCGAAGGGATGAACCAGTTCCTCGCGGATCTCGACGTCACCTTCCGGCGCGACGAGCGCGTCGGCCGGCCGCGGATCAACAAGCCCGGCAGCCAGCTCGACCGCGAGCAGAAAGACCAGGGCGAGTACTACTACGCGCCCTGAAATCCCCGAAACACAGCTCGAACAGCACTGTCGGGCAGGGATAGGTGCGATACGGATTCTCGGCACACTCCGTCGTTTCGTGCAACTCCTCCCAGCAGTTGGGGATCGACTGCGTGTGGCGGCGCACCGAACGCGCACAATATTGATACTGCGTGCGGATGACGGCGATCCATGGCCGAGCACAAGCGGGAAAACCGACGACTCTGGAACGAGTGGAGCGAAGACTTCCAGGCGCTGTGGAACGCGAACACGGCGGAGGGGGAACTCCCACCGGCTCCGTCCCCGTTCGATCCGGATGCGCCAGGAACCCCTCAACCCGACATACTCGCCTCCGTTGACGACAAAGAGTACGTCGAACTGGGGTGTGGTGGCGGTCAAGGAACCGTCGGCACGGCCGATTTGGGGGCTGAGACCGCCGTTGGGATCGATTTCTCCGGCGAGCAGTTGCGACACGCACGGCAGCTGCGGGATTTCTACGGTGTCGATGCGCAGTTCGTCAGCGGCGACGTGACGAGCCTGCCGTTCGGCGACGACAGGTTCGATATCGCGTCCTCCGAGGCGGCGTTCCAGATGGTCGAACATCTCGACCAGGCGCTCGGCGAAGCCCATCGCGTCCTGCGGGATGGCGGTGTCTTCGTGCTCAGCGTCCCGCATCCCCTCTACGAGAACCTCGATAACGAGACGAGGACCCTCGAGGGGAGCTACTTCGACGCCGATTCCCGGGAGATCACGGTCGACGAGGACTACGAATCGACGTTGTTCGTGTTCGATCGAACGGTTGCCGACCTCCACAACGCCCTCGTCGACGCTGGATTCGAGGTGCGACGGCTCATCGAACATCAGCGCCACGAGGTCGAGGAGGACGACCCAGCAGAGAGCGATCTCCCCGAGATACTGTGGGACGTCCCACAGAGCGTTCGGTTTTGGGCGGTCTCGTCGTGAATTGGATGTCGATCCCAGTCAGCGATCACCGACCGCACCGATAGCCAGGAATGACCACTGAGGGCCGGAAGCGCCCGCTGTTCCACGTCTCTCCTCGGATAGTGTTTTCACGTTTTCGGCTGTAGATGCGGTATGCGAGCGTACAAAGCGAAAGCGGTCGAGCGGATCGAACTCCCCGAGCGCGAGGCGCGCGAACGCCACCTCCGCGAGGCGGGCTACAACGCCTTCGAACTCGACGCCGACGCGGTGTTCGTCGACCTTCTGACCGACAGCGGCACCGGGACGATGAGCGACGAGCAGTGGGCGGCGCTGCACCGCGGCGACGAATCGTACGCCGGCAGCGAGAGCTTCCAGCGCCTCGAATCCGCGGCCGCGGACGTGATGGGATTCGAGCGCATCGTCCCCGCCCACCAGGGCCGCGGCGCGGAGAACGTCCTCTACGGGTCGCTGCTCTCGGAGGGCGATTACGTTCCGAACAACACCCACTTCGACACGACCCGGGCGCACATCACGAACAACGGCGGCGAGCCCGTCGACTGCCCGATCGAAAGCGATCTGAACCACTCGTTTCAGGGGAATCTCGACGTCGATGCGGTCCGCGATCTCGCGAGCGAGGTCGGCGCGGAACGGATCCCCGCGGTGGTCGTCACGATCACGAACAACTCCCTCGCCGGCCAGCCCGTCAGCATCGAGAACCTCCGCGAAGCGCGCACGGTCGCGAACGACCTCGACGCAAAGTTCGTCATCGACGCCTGCCGGTTCGCGGAGAACGCCTACTTCGTCACCCAGCGCGAGACCGAGTTCGCCGGCGAGAGCGTCGCCGACGTCGCGCGCGAGCAGCTCGCGGTCGCCGACGCGATCGTGATGAGCGGGAAGAAAGACGGCCTCGCGAACGTCGGCGGGTTCGTCGGCGTACGCGCTGACGACGACGAACTGTACGAACAGGCCCGCCAGCGCGCGATCCTGTTCGAGGGGTTCACCACCTACGGCGGGATGGCGGGCCGCGATCTCGAAGCGATGGCGGTCGGGCTGCGCGAGGCAGTCGAGGAGGCCTACATCGAATCGCGCGTCGAGCAGGTCGCCGAGCTCGGCGAACTCCTCCAGGAGGTCGGCGTGCCGATCCGCACCCCGACCGGCGGTCACGCGGTCTACGTCGACGCTGGCGAGTTCCTGCCGTCGATTCCCCGCGAGGAGTTCCCGGGCCAGGCGCTCGTCTGTGCGCTCTATCGTGAGGGCGGCGTGCGCGGGGTCGAACTCGGCGAACTCGCCTTCCCCGGCACCGAGCGAGACCAGCTCGTCCGGCTCTGTCTCCCCCGGCGGACGTACTTCCGAGATCATCTCGAACACGTCGCCGAGACGTTCGCGGCGGTCGCGGAGCGCCGCGAGGACCTCCAGGGATACGAGATCGTCGACGAACCCGCGATGGAGGAACTGCGTCACTTCAGCGCCGAACTCCGGCCGGTCGAGTGAGGAATTGGGTGGGTGAGTCGTCGGTCCGGGCGGTCAGTCGACGACCTGCTGGCAGTCGCCACAGAGGCGCTGTCGTTTGACGTCGACTTCGCGCACCGTCGGCGAGAAGTTCATCACGCACTGGTCGTCGTCGCAGTGTTCGAGGCCGAGCGTGTGGCCGATCTCGTGGACGACCTCCTTCCGGACGCGTTCGTTGAAGACGTCGTCCTCGGTGCGCTCGGAGCGGCCGCCGTCGGCGGGCGTCTGGAGCCGGTAGGTCGAGACCACGCTACCGTTGCCCGAGAGGTAGGCGAGGCCGAACACGTAGTTGCGCCGGCGGTAGAAGAGATCCTGGGTAGTGAGCGCGATGTTCTTCTCGGCCGCACCGACCCGGCCGGCGAGCTCGATGAACGCCTCGGCGCGGTACTGGCCGCGACCCTCGTCGTAGGCGTCGTCGGGGAGCGCACGGGCGTCGTGGAGCGTGGCGTCGCAGTCGTAGACCGATCGGAGCCCGGCCGAGGCCGCGCGCGTGATCGGTGCGGGGACGTCGCCGACCGGCACGATGTCGACGTGCATGCGAAGGGGTTAGGACTCCCCGATCATAAACGCCCCGTCGTGAACCCCCTCACTCGCGCCCTCGCCGCACGCCTCGACGGGTTCGATCGGCTCGTCGAGATCGGCATCGGCGCGCGATCCGGACTCGCCGGCGCGCTCGCCGACGCCGGGGCGACCGTCACGGCCACCGACGTTCGTTCCTGCGCCGTGCCCGACGGCGTCGCGTTCGTCCGCGACGACGTGACCGATCCCGTACTCGAAATCTACGCCGACGCGGGCGCGATCTACGCCCGCAATCTCCCGCCCGAACTCCATCGACCGGCGCGCGATCTCGCACGGCAGGCGGATGCCGCTTTTCTGTTCACCACGCTCGGCGGCGAGTTCCCGACCGTGCCGACCACGACCGAGACGCTCCCCGGCGGCACGCTATACCGAGCGACCGAGCGTGGCCAGGCCGAGCGTGATCGAGTCGACCGCAGAGCACGGACCGGGCGCAACGACGCGGGGCAACGGGGTGAGCGCGCGTGAAGGGCGATGCGGTCGTGCTCGACGTCGACGGCGTGCTCGTGGACGTCGCCGACTCGTATCGCCGGACGATCGTCGAGTCGGTCGCAACGGTGTACGACGAGACGATCGCAAAGAGCGAACTCCAGGCGTTCAAGGACGCCGGTGGGTTCAACGACGACTGGGAGCTCACGGGCGCGGTCGCGCTCTACGTCCTCGCGTCGCGCGAGGGCCTCGATATGACGACCGAGGAGTTCACCGACCACATCGCGGGGACGGGCGGCGGGCTCGACGCCGCAGAGACGGTGGTCGCGGACACGCTCGCACCCGACGAACGAGAGCGCGTGCTCGCGGCGTGGGATCGCGATCGACTCCGCGACGTCTTCCAGCAGCGCTATCTCGGGCGCGAGCTCTACCGCGAACTCGAAGGCGGCGAGCCGGAGCCCGAGCTCGCTGGCGAGGGGTTGATCAACGACGAACCGACGCTCGTCGATCCGGCGACGATCGACCGGCTGACGAGCGAGTTTTCGGTCGGCGTTCTTACTGGGCGTCCGGCCGCCGAGGCCGACATCGCGCTCGACAGGGTGGGGCTCGACGTGGCCGACGACCATCGGTTCACGATGGACGATCCCGCGCCAGGCAAACCCGACCCGACGGCGCTCGTCGCACTTGCCGAGGAGTTCGACGCTCGGCAGACGGTCTTCGTCGGCGACACGCTCGACGACGTCCGGACGGCGACGAACGCGAACGAGGCCGATCCCGACCGCGAGTATCTCGGCGTGGGAGTGCTGACCGGCGGACTCACTGGCGAGCGAGGCTGCGAGAAGTTCGAGCGAGCGGGTGCGGAAGCTGTGGTCGAGACGGTGAACGATCTCGGCGCAGTACTGGAATCGGCCGAACCGGAACCCGGCGACCACGGGTGACGCTCGCAACGCTTATTCGCAACACTGCGAAGGGTACGTCATGCGGATCGCACTCCTCGGCGGCACGGGCGACCTCGGCGAAGGCCTGGCGCTGCGACTGATGCGCGACACCGATCACGAGGTCGTCGTCGGTTCGCGCGACCCCGAGAAGGCCCGCGATCGCGCTGCGGCCTACGAGGACGAGCTCGCGGGTCGCGGGATCGACACGAAGATCAACGGGTTCGCGAACCCGATGGCGGCCGACCGAGCGGACGTCGCGATCGCCTGCGTGCCGGCGTACCACCTCGCCGACACCATCGAAGCCGTCGCAGATTCGCTCGACGACACCCCCCTCGTGAGCCCTGCGGTCGGGATGCAGCGCGACGAGGGCGTGATGCAGTACAACCCGCCAGGCGTCGGGAGCGTGACCGCGCTCGCCGCCGACGCCGCACCAGCGGGTGTCCCCGTCGTGGGCGCGTTCCACGGCCTCGCCGCCGGTCGGCTCGCGGATCTCGATTCGGATCTCGGCTGGGACGTGCCCGTAATCGGCGACGACGATGGCGCGAAAGCCACCGTGACCGATCTCGTCGACGCCATCGACGGCCTCCGCGGGCTCGACGCCGGCCCGCTCGCGGCCGCCCCCGCAGTCGAGAGCCTCACGCCGCTACTGATCAACGTCGCCGCCAGCAACGACGATCTCGCGGATCTGGGCGTTCACTTCACCTGAACCTTTTTACTGCGGAGGGTCGCCTGCGGCGACCCCCCCTTGCAAAAACTGGGCTAAAAACACCCGCTCGCTCACTCGCCTACGGCTCGTTCGCTCGCGGTAGAACTGCTGGCACTTCCCGCCCCGCAGACCGCGACTGCACAGCACCGCCGAAGCCCTCGGCCCGCAGAGCGGGCCTCGCCCTTCATCCGCCAGGAGAGCAAGCTCTCCCGAGCGCTGCGGTCGCTCCGCGACCGCAGGACGCCAGGCCTGCACCACTACCGCTCCCGCCCCCGCACCACCACCGCACCGCTGCCGCGACCACCTAGCGTTCGGATCGAAGTGGTTCAGAGGCTCTGGACTCCCGTGAGCGACAGTCGCAGCCCGATCACCGTTAGCAGCACGAAGACGCCAGCGGCCTGGTATCGTTCGGGGATCACGCCGCGGACCCGTTGACCGGCGGCGACGCCAAGAAGGCTGGGGAGTGCCGCGACGGCCGAGACGACGAACAGCTCACCGGTGCCGTAGAGCCCGAGCGCGAACGCCGCCGCGACCCGCACCGCCGAGACGCCGACGAGGATCATCGCCAGCACGCCAACGAACGTCCGCCGATCGAGCGAACGGCTGTCGAGAAAGGCGACGATCTGGACGGCGACGTTGCTCGCGCCGAAGACGGCCCCCGAGACGACTCCGAGGCCCGCCAGACGCGCCGGCCGTTCGTCGAAACACCATCCCGCGAGACGCGATTTGCCGGGAACCGTCACCCACTCCTGGCTCAACAGCACGTAGAGCAGCGTGAACACGCCGAGCGCGAGCGACAGAAGACCAGTCGAGACCCGGCCAAGCAGCGCCATCCCGACGAGCGTTCCGAGGGTGGCCGCGAGCACGTACGGCCAGAAACGCGTGGCACAGCGCCGGAGCCCGTCCGCGTCGAGCTCTCGAACCAGCGAGACGTTCGCCGCGAGCAGCGGGAGGATCATCACCGTGACCGCCCGCTCGGGGTCCAACACCGTGGCGATCGTCGCCGTGCTCACGATGGCCTGGCCGAACCCCGTGATGCCGGTGACGAGTCCGCCGACGAGGACGAGCCCGAAGACCACCAGTATGACGACCGACGACCCGACCATACTATTCGATCGAACGAGAGCGGATTGAACCTTCGTTACCTGTGACTACCTCGCGCACAGGCGATCTCCGCGATTCGGCGCAAAAACATGGACGAAAGAGACCGGGCGCTCGCTTCGCTCGCGTTCGGGGAACCGCGTCCGAAGGGCACGGACGTTTCCGCTACTCGCCGTTCTCCTGGGCGTCGACGACCGCGACGCCAGCGAGGTTCACGATGTCCTTCACCTCGTCGCCGCGCTGGAGCACGTGAACCGGCTGATCCATCCCCACCAGCATCGGGCCGATGGCGTCCGCGCCGCCGAGGCGCTGGAGGAGCTTGTACCCGATGTTGCCGGCTTCGAGGTTCGGGAACACGAGGACGTTCGCCGGCCCGTCGAGGTCCGAGAACCCGTAAGTTCCCTCCAGAATGTCCTCGACGACGGCGGTGTCGGCCTGCATCTCGCCGTCGACCGGGAACTCCACGCTGGGATCGTCGCGCAGCATCCCTGCGGCGCGGCGAGGTTTGCGAGTCCCTTCGTTGTCGACGCTGCCGAAGTTCGAGTAGGAGAGCAGGGCGGCGCGGGGTTCGACGTTGAACCGCCTGGCGAGGTCGGCGGTGTGGCGCGTGATCTCCGCGAGCACCTCCTCGTCGGGGTTCTGGTTGACGGTCGCGTCGGCGCAGAACACCACCCGGTTCTTGAACGCGAGCATGTAGACCCCGGCGGCGTACTCCGCGTCGTCGGCCGTGCCGATGAGCTGGAGCGGCGGCCGGAGCGCCGAGGGGTAGTCGTGCATCAGTCCCGTCAGCATCGCGTCGGCGTCGCCCATCTCGACCATCACGCTGCCGAGGTGGTTCTCGTCGCGCGCGAGGTCCGCGGCCTCGGTCCGGGTGACGCCCTTGCGCTTTCTGAGCTCGTGGATCCGGTCGGCGTAGGGTTCGAGGTCGTCCTCGTAGGGATCGACGATCTCGGGATCGAAGTCGAACCCCAGCGAGTCCATCGTCCGCCGGACCCGGTCGCGGTCGCCAATCAGTACTGGGATGGCGATCCCCTGCTCGTCGATCTGGTGGGCCGCGCGGATCATCTTCTCGTCGTCGCCCTCCGCGAGCACCACCCGCTTCGGATCGGCCTTCGCTTTGTTCAAAACCACACGCATCATCTCGCGGGACTTGCCGAGCCTGGCTTCGAGCTCCTCGACGTACGCCGTGGTGTCGAGCTCGGCCCGGGCCGCGCCGCTGTCCATCGCCGCCCGCGCGACCGCGGGCGTGACCTCGAACAGCACCCGAGGATCGACGGGTTTCGGGATGATGTAGTCGGGGCCGTACTGGAGGGGCTGGTCGCCGTAGGCCTTCACCACCGCGTCGGGCACGTCTTGGCGGGCGAGCTCCGCGAGCGCCTCGGCGGCCGCGACCTTCATCGCCTCGTTGATCTCGGTCGCGCGGACGTCGAGCGCGCCCCGGAAGATGAACGGGAACCCGAGCACGTTGTTGACCTGGTTCGGGTAGTCCGACCGCCCGGTCGCCATGATCACGGTGTCCTCGCGCGCGGCCTTCGCCTGTTCGTAGCCGATCTCGGGGTCGGGGTTCGCCATCGCGAAGATGATCGGATCGCTCGCCATCGAGCGCACCATCTCCTCGTCGACGAGCCCGCCGATCGACAGCCCCACGAACACGTCCGCGCCCGCCATCGCGTCCGCGAGATCACCTTCGGGAACGTCCCGAGCGAACTCCTGTTTGAACTCGTTGACGTCGCCATGGTCGGCACGCTCCTGGGTGATGATCCCCGAGGAGTCACACATCGTGATGTTCTCCTTGCGCGCGCCGAGCGAAACGTAGAACCGAGCGGTGGCGATCGCGCTCGCGCCCGCGCCCGAGAAGACGATGTCGAGATCCGCGAGGTCCTTCTCGGCGATGTCGGCGGCGTTCAGGAGGGCGGCCCCGGAGATGATCGCCGTCCCGTGTTGATCGTCGTGAAAGACCGGGATCGACATCGACTCCCGGAGGCTCTCCTCGATCTCGAAGCACTCCGGCGCGCTGATGTCCTCCAGGTTGATGCCGCCGAAGGTGGGCTCCATCGCGGTCACGGTCCGAATGATCTCCTGGGGGTCGGCTTCGTCGAGCTCGATATCGAAGACGTCGATGTCGGCGAAGCGCTTGAACAGGACGCCCTTGCCCTCCATCACGGGCTTCGAGGCCTGCGCGCCGATGTCGCCGAGGCCGAGCACCGCGGAGCCGTTCGAGATCACGCCCACCATGTTGCCCTTCGCGGTGTAAGTGTAGGCGTCGTCGGGGTCCGTGGCGATCTCCTCGCACGGCGCGGCCACACCCGGCGAGTACGCGAGCGAGAGGTCGCGCTGGGTGTTCGTGGGCTTGGTGGTCGAGATCTCGATCTTGCCCGGCGGCTCGCGCTCGTGGTAGTCGAGTGAATCCTCGTCGAGTCCCATACCCGCCCTGTTCGGCGGAGGGTAAAAAGCGTATCCGAAATCGATTTTCGACGATCGACGAACTTCGTGACGTGCGGCTCGCAACGAAACACCGACGGACGGTGGAGAGCGGTGCGGTGGCGGGCGGGGGCAGTGGCGGTCGGCGGGGCGGTGGCGGGGCGGACGGCCCTGGCGTCTCGACGAACGGAGTGAGTCGAGGCTCAGGAGAGCTTGCTCTCCTGGCGGATGAAGGGCGAGGCCCGCTCTGCGGGCCGAGGGCTTCGGCGGTGCTGTGCAGTCGCGGTCTGCGGGGCGGGAAGTGCCAGCAGTTCTACCGCGAGCGAACGAGCCGTAGGCGAGTGAGCGAGCGGGTGTTTTTAGCCCAGTTTTTTGCAAAGGGGGGTCGCGCGAGCGAAGCGAGGCGTGAACGAAGTGAACGCCTCGTTGCGAACGGGGAGCGAAAGCGACCCGGGAGCGAAGCGAGCGCGATTCCCCCGCAGTAAAAAAAGTGGTTGGACAGAGATAAGTGCGCTCGGACCCGAACGCGACCGATGGGACTTCGCTTTCGGCATCTGGCCGCCGTCACCACCGGGATGACGTTCGCACTCATCCTGCTCGGGGTGTACACCGCCGCGGCGGGCGCGGGGCTGTCGTGTGGGGCGCGCTGGCCGCTCTGTAACGGCGCGGTGTTCGGGCTGTTCCCGGCGAACTGGCCGAGCTTCATCGAGTGGTTCCACCGCCTGGTGGCGATGGTCACTGGCTTCTTCATCCTCGGAACGACCTACGTGGCGTGGCGCGATGGAAAGAGCCGGCGAACGCGGATCGCGAGCACGGTCGCGCTCGTCGTCCTGCCGGTCCAGGTCCTGCTCGGTGGAGCGACCGTGACGATCTACACCGCGCTGGTCCAGGTGACCCACCACGCCGCCGCGCTGGTGATCTTCGCCGCGCTGGTCGCCACCACCGTCTGGGCGTACGACGAGCCCGGGACGACCCGCCGCGCGACCGATGCGGACGACGCGGACGCGACCGAGTCGGGACCGGCCAGTACGGGCGACTGACCCCACGAGACGCGCGCTCACCGATGATTTTATCTCGCTGCCGTCTCCAGTAGGGGCCATGGACAGACGCACGTACCTGAAATCGGCTGTGGGAGCGACGGCAGGGGCAGGGCTCGCTGGCTGTTTGGGTGGCGGTGGCGACGGCAACGGCTCCGGCGGCAACGAGAGTGGCGGTGACACGACCGAGAGTAGCGGTGAGACGGCGACCGAAGGTGGCGAGGAAACGACCGAGAGCGGGGGAGAGACCACCGAAGACGGAGAAACCACCGAGAGTGGTGGGGAGACCACCGAGACGGCCGCGGGCAACGAATCGATGGACGAGACCGGCACGGAGGGAGCCGAGTCGACGGCCGGCAACGAGTCGGGCAACGCCTCGGCCGGCGACATGGAGCTGCCGGAGACGGTCACCATCGGTTCGGACATCCCGTACCGGCCGTTCGAGTTTCGGACGACGGAGGACGACGAGCTCACCGGGTTCGACGTCGACATCGCCGCAGCGGTCTTCGAGGAACAGTTGGGCATCGGCTACGAGTTCACGGATACGAGCTTCGATACGATCATCCCGTCGCTCAACAACGGCAACTTCCGGGTCATCATGAGCGCGATGACGATCAACGACGAGCGGGACGAACAGGTCGACTTCTCCGACCCGTACTTCACCGCCTATCAGACGATCATCGTGCTCGAAGGCAGCGACATCAGCGCGAAGTCGGACCTGCAGGGCCAGGCGGTCGGCGTCCAGAAGGGGACGACGGGCGCGAACGCTGCCGAGGGGCTGAAAGAGGAGTTCGGCGGTGACCTCGAGATCAAGCGCTACGACCAGATCCCCGCGGCGTTCGACGCGCTCAGGAACAACCAGGTGGTGGCGGTGGTCAACGACAACACGGTCAACGCCGAGTTCGCCAACCAGGAGGGCAGCGGCGCACGGTTCCTCGAGGGCGAGGGTGCGGCGGCGAACGCGAGCTCGAACGCAACCGGGGGCGCGAGTCCGCCGCCGTATCTCACCCTCACGGTCGAGGAGTACGGCATCGCGTTCCGCGAGGACGACGATGCCCTCCTCCAGCGCGTCAACGAGGCGCTCGCCGCGATCAGGGAAGACGGTACGTACGACGAGATCTACAGCGAGTACTTCAGCGGGTAAGGCGTACAGTTTTATGCCGACGCCCACGCCTGATGTGTAGGGATGGCGGGATCATACTCCGAGTCGGGAACGGAAACCGAGGAGCCGTTCTTGGACGATCGTGCGCTGAAACTGGTCGGCGTCGTGATCTCGGGCGCGTTCGCGCTCGCCGTGGCCGCGTTTCTGGCCGCAGTCATCGCGCTGCAGGTCGATTTCGACCTGTTCGTCCAGATCATCCGTCCCCAGTTCGTGGACGCCTTCGTCGTCGTGCTGCGGATCGTGCTCATCAGCAGCGTTCTCTCGGTCGTCGCGGGGATATTCGTCGGTCTAGGGCGGGTCTCGGAGACACGATTCACCCGCACCATCGCGACGGGCTACATCGAGTTCTTCCGCGGGACGCCGCTCCTCTTTCAGCTGATCGTCATTTACGTCGGTATTCCGGCGTTCTGGCCGCCGGGCGGGTTCCCGATCTCGAACTTCAGCGTTCCGGCGGCCATCATCGGGCTGACGCTGAACCACGCCGCCTACATCGGCGAGGCGATTCGCGGCGGGATCGGGGCCGTGCCGGACGGACAGATGGAGGCCGCGCGCTCGCTCGGCATGAGCTACGTCCAGTCGATGCGGGAGGTCGTGTTGCCCCAGGCGTGGCGCAACGCGCTCGCGGCCATCGGCAACGACCAGGTGATCCTCGTCAAGGACACGTCGCTGCTCTCGGTGCTCGCGGTGCCCGAACTCATCAGCACCTTCCAGGAGGTCAACAGCGCCACGTTCGACCCGTGGACGCCGATCGTGCTCGTGGCGATCCTCTATCTCGTCATCACGATCCCGCTCGGCAAGCTCGTCCGGTATCTCGAAGCGCGCGCCGATCCAGCGGGGTCCCAGTGATGAGCCGGGCTCACGACGCGCCGCTCGTCGAGTTCGAGGGCGTGAACAAGTACTTCGGCGAGGCACACGTGCTGAAGGACGTCGATCTCGCGATCGACGATCGGGAAGTGTGTGTCGTCGTCGGCCCGAGCGGGTCGGGGAAGTCGACGCTGCTGCGGTGTGCAAACAGGTTGGAGGAGATCCAGTCGGGCGACATCCGACTGGGGGGCGAGTCGATTTCGGCCCCGGGCGCGAACGTCGACCGGCTCCGCCAGCGCATCGGGATGGTGTTCCAGAGCTTCAACCTCTTTCCCCACAAGACCGCGCTCGAAAACGTCACGCTCGGCCCGATGAAGGTACGCGGACTCTCCAAGGCCGAGGCAACCGATCGCGCCGAGGGACTGCTCGATCGCGTCGGGCTCGCGGGCCAGGCCGACTCCTACCCGAACCAGCTCTCCGGCGGGCAACAACAGCGCGTCGCGATCGCCCGCGCGCTCGCGATGGAGCCCGAGGTGATGCTGTTCGACGAGGTGACGAGCGCGCTCGATCCCGAACTCGTCGGCGAGGTGCTCGAAGTGATGCGGAGTCTCGCCGAGGAGGGCATGACGATGCTGGTCGTGAGCCACCAGATGGGGTTCGCCCGCGAGGTCGGCGATCGCGTCGTGTTGATGTCAGAAGGCCGGATCGCCGAGACCGGCGATCCCAAACGCTTCTTCGCGGATCCCGACACCGAGCGCGGTCAGCAGTTCCTCTCGCGGCTGCTCTGAGCTACAGTTCGGTGACGACCTCGATCCCCCTGGTTCGGTACTCGCTCATCGCAGCGAGGCGCTCGGAAACGTCGTCGAGTCCGACCTCGCGCGTGACGAGACGGCCGGGATCGAGAACGCCGCTCTCGACCAGCCGGAGCACCTCGTCGTAGCCCGTCGGCGACAGCCCGCGCACTCCCAGAAAGTCGATCTCCCCGCGGGCGATCGCGTCGGTCGGCAGCGAAATCTCGCCGCGCTCGGCGTCGGTCGTCAGCCCGACCTGGACGTGACGGCCGCGCCGCCGGAGGCTCTCGACCGCGTCGCGGCACGTCTCCTGCCGCCCGAGCGCGTCCATCGTGACGTGCGCGCCGCCGTCGGTGAGCGCCGCGATCGCTCCCGGTACGTCGTCGATTTCCGCCCCGTCGACCGTCTCGATCGCGCCGACCTCGTTCGCGAGATCGAGGGTCGCGTCGTCGACGTCGACCGCGACGACCCGTGCGCCGAGCGCGCTCGCGATCTGCACCGCCGAGAGACCCACCCCGCCACAGCCGAACACCGCGACCCACTCGCCGGCCGCGATGTCGGCGCAGCGGACGAGCGCGTTGAACGCCGTGACGTACCGACAGCCGAGCGCCGCCGCGTCGACCGGCGCGACGCCCTCCCCGAGTTCCGTGAGGTTGTATCCGGCATGGGGGACGTGAACCCGCTCGGCGAACGCCCCTGGTGCAGCGGACTCGAACCCGAGCGCGCGGTCGTCGGGACAGACGTTCCCGTGGCCGGTCACGCACGCCCCGCAGTCGCCACACCCGAGGTTGAACGGGATCGCGACGCGCTCGCCACCCTCGAAGGCGGTAACGTGATCGCCGGTTTCGGCGATCCGGCCGACGGGCTCGTGGCCGAGGATCTGTCCGCGGGGAACCCTGTCGTCGGCCCACTCGCCGTGGCCCTGCCAGGCGTGCCAGTCGCTCCGACAGATACCGCAGGCCTCGACCGCGACCACGGCTCCATGGTTCTCGACGTCGGGCGGCGCGACCGACTCGATCGAAAGGGGTTCACCGTACTCGCGGAGAACTGCGGCGCGCATACCGCGTGGGATGGTTCGTGTGATGAAAACGTCTCGGGGCGGTGGATACCGAGGCGGTCAGGGCGGTGGATACCGAGGCGGTCAGGGCGGTGGATACCGAGGCGGTCAGGGCGGTGGATACCGAGGCGGTGGCGGCTGGCGCGCGCTCGCGCGCGAGGGATGAGCGAACGAGCGACCATCGGGAGCGAGCGAGCGAATCGGCTGGGGAGGTCCGTGGTGCGTTGCGGAGCGGGTTCTCGTTTGTACCGGCAGCAGCGCAGCGAAACTCGTTCGCTGTTCGAAAGGAAAACGCCTCGAACGGCCCGAAGACGCTCGTTCTTCCTCTTTTTTCCGTCCTGCCCACGACATCTCATCGAGCGTGCGATCCGAGCGGCGCGGTTGGAAGACCGACGGTGCGCCCACACCGGGCTTCGATCGTCGTCGCTCGACCCGAGCGGTCAGTAGAAGTCCGCGAGCCCGGACTGGGAGTCGTCGGCTGCGGAATCGTCGCCAGCGGTCTCATCCCGATCGTTCTCGTCATCCGCATCCGTCGAACCCACAGCCGTGGCGTCCGCGCTCGACTCATCCTCCGGTTCGCCGCCGTCCGGATCGTCGCTCGTTTCGGGTTCCTCGGTGGTCCGCGTCGCGCCCTCGAACGCGCCCTCGGCGTGCGAGACCGCCTCTTCGTCGCGCAGTTCGGCGGCGTCGGCGACGATGTCCTGGACCTTGTTGGTGTCCTTCCCGCTACCGGTGATGAACGCGACGTGTTCTGCGTCGAGGTCGTATCGTGCGGCCATCGTCACCGTCAGTTCTCGATTTTTGCAGTGGTGAGTCATCGCCGAGAGGAACGGCATGACGTCGTTGCGTGCGCTCGCCATGCTCATCCCACCGGTCTCGGCGATGTGCTGGGCGACGTAATCGCGCTTCTCACGGGTGCCCCGCGAGCGGCCGAGCTTCGACCAGTAGCTCGGCGGGCCGTACCGCGTCCAGCCACCTTTCGGCTCGCGTCGGGCGGCCGCGACGCCCGCGGTCATCGCATCGCCCGCGTAGCGCCAGTACGAGTAGTCCTGGGTCGCCCGGACCCGGCCGAGCCACCGATCGGCGTTCGCGAGGTTGTCGTAGGCGTCCGCGAGCTCGGCTCCGTGAAAGTCCTTCGGGACGTTGTCTTCGATCCAGTTGATGAGGTCGTCGGGAGTCTCGTCGACGTCGTAGGAGGCCCGGAGCGCGCCCTCGGCGTCCTCTTCCTTGATGAGCGCGTCGAGGAAATCGAAGATTCCCGTGGTGCGGTCGCGGTCGCCGGTGACCACGGCCTCGGTGGTGAGCTTCTCGTTCGCCTCCGCGAGCGCCTGGAGGTCGTTGACCGCCCCCCGGAGATCGCCGCTGTTCGACTCGGCGATCGACTCCAGGGCTTCGGACTCGTACTCGACGTCCTCCCGCCGGCAGATGTCACGGAGCACGGGGAGGATCGAGCGCGCCGAGACGTCCCGGAACTCGATCGTCTCGCACGCGTTCCGCAGCGAGTTCGACATGTCGTAGAACTCGTTGGCGATGAGCACCATCGGCTGGTCGGCCTCCTTCACGAGGCTCGTGATCGCGCGCGAGCCACCACGGTCGACGTTCCCGTGAAGATTGTCGGCCTCGTCCATGACGACGAGCCGCCGACCCGTCCCGCCCTCGGTGAGGGTGCCCGATTTCGCGGCCTCGCCCGCGATCCGTTCGACGACCGCCTTCGTGCGCTGGTCGGAAGCGTTGAGCTCGATCGTCGGCCAGTCCATGTCGGCCGCGAGCGCGTGGGCCGCGGAGGTCTTGCCGACGCCCGGCGCACCGTGGAGAATGACGGCTTCTCCATGTGAGTCCCACGTCTCGGCCCACTCCGCGAGTGCGTCCCGGGCCTTGTTGTTGCCCCGGACTTCCGACAGCGTCGACGGACGATACTTCTCCGTCCAATCCATTACGAGCGAGTAACACCGAGTCGCGTTTAGTGGTTGCGAACGGGTTCGCCAACGAACTCCCTGGTTCGGCGCTCGCCGTCGCGGCGGGCCGCCGCGGCCTCGCGTTCGCGCTTCACGAACTCGTCGCGGTGGTCGTCGTAGTACGCGAGCGCACGGAAGAGGTCGGCCATCGGGATGTCGTACTCGCCGGCGACGACGTGTGCGTTCTCGCCAGCGTCGATGACGCGGCGCTTGACGTCGAGGACGGTGATCCTGGTGTCCTCGATCCGTGGATCGCCCGAGCGAACCGCGTCGTCGCTGACGATCACAGTCATCACCCATCGTATCGGTCGTACAGTAGTAAGGTTTGGCTCTCGTCAGTCGAATCGGGTGTTCGGCCGTTCGAACCCCCGAGCGAACGTCTCCTCGTCGATCGTCAGCACCGTCGGCCGGCCGTGCGGACACGCAAAGGGCTGCTCGCACGCGCCGAGGCGTTCGACGAGTCTGGTGGCGTCCTCGCCGGCGAGGGACTCGCCGGCTTTGAGTGAGGGGTGACACGCGATCTCCTTCAGGAGTTCCTCGCGTGGGTTCTCCGGTTCGTCGCCGGCGAGGAACGTGTCGAGCACGTCGTGAACGGCCGATGGCTCCGCGACGCGACCGAGCGGCGCGGGCAGGCCCGTCGCTCGATACGTTCCGCCATCGGCCTCGATTCGGAAGCCGAGCGACGCGATGGCGTCGGAGTGCGCATCGACCATCGCCGCCTCGGTGGCCGTCAGCGAGAGTGCGGTCGGCTCGATTCCGATCGAGCTGATCCCGTCGTCGAGCGCATCCCGAAGCCGCTCGAAGTTGATCCGCTCGTGGGCAGCGTGCTGATCGACCACGAGGAGGTCGTCGTCGGCCTCACACAGGAGGTAGAGGTCACGAAACTGGCCGATAATATTGATCGCGTCGAAGGTCGACTCGCCCGCGGGTTCGCCGAGCGACGAGTCGAGATCGAACGCGATTTCGCCTGTGTGTGCGAGGTCCTGGGTCGCGAGCGCCGCCGAGACGGCCTGCTCGACCGCTGCGGCGACTTCACCCGGATCGGCGAACGCGACTTCGTCCTTCGAGGGATGGACATTGACGTCGACCTTCTCCGGTGGGAGAGCGACATCGATCACGGCGATCGGATACCGGTCGTCGGGCAGCAGACTGCCGTATCCCCGCGTCACGGCGTTTCTGACGGTCTGGTCGTCGAGCGCGCGGCCGTTGATCGCGGTGGTGACGTGTGCCGGCGTCGCCCGAGTGATGGAAGGATAGACGACGAGCCCGCTCACGCTGACCCCGTCGGACGACTGATCGTTGCCGCTCCCGTTCTCCGAGCCGAACTCGGTGCTCTGACCCGCCACTTCCCGGTCGTACACCCCGAGTACCGCGTCGGTGTAGCTCGCCGAGCCGGGCGTCGAGAGCACGGTTCGATCGTCGTGGGTGAGCGAGAACCGCACATCCGGATGGGTCAGCGCGTAGTTCGAGACCGCCTCGCTGATCCGGGCGAACTCGCGTTTCGGCGTGGCGAGTGATTTTCGTCGTACTGGCGTGTTGGCGAACAGGTCAGTGACCGAGACCGTGGTGCCGACCGCCCGCCCCGCCGGTCCCGTCGTTTTCTCCCCGCCGTCGACGACGACCTGCGTGCCGGCAGCTCCGCTCTCTGCCGCCTTCGTGGTGAGTTCGAGGCGTGCGACCTGTGCGATGCTCGGCAGCGCCTCGCCACGGAAGCCAAGCGTCGCAACGCGCTCGACGTCCTCTACATCGTGAATCTTGCTCGTTGCGTGGCGCTCGACGGCGAGACGAGCGTCGGCCTCGGTCATCCCGTGGCCGTCGTCCGTGACTCGAACGAGATCGAGGCCCGCGTTCTCGACGGCGATCTCGACGCTCGACGCGCCGGCGTCGAGGCTGTTCTCCACGAGCTCGGTGACGACGCTCGCGGGCCTGGTGACGACCTCGCCGGCCGCGATGCGTTCGACGGTTTCGGGATCGAGTTCAGTGATTCTCGTCATCGAGTCGGCGTTTGAGCCCGTCGAGCCGGACGAGCGCCTCCACGGGCGTCGTCTCGGCGATCCGCAGGCTCCGTAGTTCGGCTACGATCTCGTCGGGGATAGCCGCTTCGTCCGGGTCGGTTTCGGCCGCGGGATCGTCGTCGGGACGACCGCTATCGTCGTCTGCTTCACTGCTGTCGTCGTCCCTGTTTCGGTCGCCGTGAGCGTGTTCGGCGGCCCCCACAGCCACGAGTTCGCGCGAGCGCTCGACCACCGGCTCGGGAACGCCGGCCAGACGCGCGACATCGACGCCGTACGAGGCCGAGGCAGCCCCGTCGGCCACCGTGTGAAGGAAGGTCACCTCGCCGTCGGTCCGGTCGGCCGCGAACTGGAGGGTCTGGACGCCGTCGAGTTTCTCGGCGAGGTCGGTGAGACCGTGGTAGTGGGTCGCGAAGAGTGTCGTCGCGCCGATCTCGTCGTGAATGAACTCCGTCACCGCTCGGGCGATCGCTTCGCCGTCGGTGGTGCTGGTCCCCCGACCCACCTCGTCGAGGAGAACAAGTGAGCTTTCGGTCGCGCCGTGGAGGATGTCGGTGAGTTCTGCCATCTCGCGCATGAACGTCGACTGGCCGCCCGCGATGTCGTCGCTCGCGCCGACCCGGGTGAACACCCGATCGACGATCGGGAGGCGTGCCTCCTGGGCCGGCACGAAACTTCCCATCTGGGCGAGGATCGCGATCAGCGCGATCTGGCGCATGTACGTCGATTTGCCCGCCATGTTCGGCCCGGTGATGATAGCGAAGCGCTCCCCACACAGATCGGCGTCGTTCGGCACGAACTCGGCGTGGCGTTCGACCACCGGGTGTCGCCCCTCGCGGATCTCGATGCCGTCCTTGCCGAACGCGGGACGGGCGTAGTCGTTCTCGACGGCGACGCCCGCGAGGGTACGGAGCACGTCGAGGCTCGCGAGATGGTCCGCGAGCCTCTGGATGCGGCCGGTTTCGGCCGCGATCTCGCTTCGGATGTCGGTAAACAACTGGTGTTCGCGCGCATCGGCGCGCTCGGCCGCGCCGAGGATCTCGTCCTCGCGGCGCTCCAGTTCGGGCGTATAGAATCGCTCGGAGTTCTTCAGCGTCTGTCGCCTGGTGTATTCCTCGGGAACCCTATCGAGGTTCGGGTTCGTGACCTCGATGTAGTAGCCGTGGACTTCGGTGTGGCCCACCGACAGCGAGTCGATCCCCGTCCGCTCGCGCTCGCGGTCTTCGAGGCTCGCCACCCACTCGCGGCCCTCGCGCGCGGTCGTCCGGAGGTCGTCGAGGTCGTCGTCGAACCCCGGCGCGATGACACCGCCCTCGGTGATCTCGGCCGGCGGCTCGGCCTGGATCGCGCGACCGATCAGCCCCCGCACGTCGTCAAGCGCGTCGAATCCCTCGCGACACTCGACGAGCAGGTCGGATTCGGCGTCCGCCAGGGTCTCCCGAAGGCGTGGAACGACATCGAGCGTCGCCTTCAGCGCGCGCAGGTCGCGGGCGTTCGCCCGGCCGCGCGAGACGCGCGCGGCGAGCCGCTCGACGTCGTACACTTCTCGAAGGAGTTCGCGGGCTTCCTCGCGGACCAACGAATCGCGCGTCAGCTCCTCGACGGCGTCGAGACGGGCTTCGATCGCCGCACGATCGAGCAGCGGGCGTCGGAGCCACCGGTCGAGCTCCCGGCGGCCGAGCGCACAGGAGGTTTCGTCGAGCACCGCCACGAGGGTGTGCTCGTCGTCTGACGGGTTCTCGAACACGTCGAGGCTCCGGAGCGCGGTCGCGCCGAGACCCATCCGGTCGCGCGGGTCGTATCTGGTGAGCCGCGTGACGTGGCCGAGCTCGCCATCTGTGGCCTGGGTATGTTCCGCGTAGGCGAGCAGCGCGCCCGCGGCACGGATCTCGGCCTCGCACTCGAACACCGCGTCCGGGCGCGGTGCGTACGACGCGATGCGCTCGCGGGCGGCCTCGGGCTCGAATGCCGCCGCGTCGTGCGGCGTCACCATGCAGTCGACATCGAAGTTCTCCCTCGAAACCTCGGGCGCGAGAACGATCTCGGCGGGGGCGAGCCTGTCGAGCTCGTCCTGAATCACCCCCCGTGAATCGGCGCTCGTGGCGCGGAACTCGCCGGTCGAGACGTCGACGAACGCGACGGCGTAGGTCGTTCCCGACGGTTCCGCGCCTGGCTCCGTGCTCGATTTCGCGCTGGTTCCGCCGTCCGTTTCGGCGTCGGTTGCTTCGTCCACTGCGGGCTCGATGGTCGTGTCGTGTGTCTCGCCCGCCACGTCCGCCGCGAGACAGGCGACGTAGTTGTTGGCGGGCGCAAGCAGTTCGTCCTCGACGACCGTCCCGGGCGTCACGACGCGGGTGACAGCCCGATCGACGACGCCGGTGGCTTCGTCGGCGTCCTCGACCTGCTCGGCGATCGCGATCCGGTAGCCCGCATCGAGCAGGGTTTCGACGTAGGTGGCTGCGTTGTCGATCGGGATCCCCGCCATCGGGTAGGTCCCAGTACTATCCTCGCGCTGGGTGAGGGTGATCTCGAGCTCGCGCGAAATCGTTTCGGCCGCCCCGCAGAACGCCTCGTAGAAGTCGCCCATCTGAAAGAGGAGGAGCGCGTCGTCGTACGCCGCACAGAGTTCGACGTACTGGCTCATCATCGGCGTGAGGTCCTCGCGGTTCGCCGCCAGCCCCTCTGGCGGCCCGAGCGCGGCGTCCATACCCGCCCGCGGAACGGCATCCTACAAAGACTTGCGGGTGGTCGTCCGGAACGGTTTTGTTTCGTCGTCGACACTCCGATCCATGTTCCCCGAGCGCATCGAGACCGATCGCCTGGTGCTCGAACGCCTCTGTCACGAGCACGTCGACCTTCAGGAGTTCTATCGGATCTGTTCGGACGGCGACGGGAGCGAGGAGATGGACGAGGTCACGCGCTACATGCCGTGGGATCCTCACGCGACGATCAACGACTCGAAGGAGTTCGTCGACCGCTGTGAAAAGCAGTGGGACGACGCCGAGGCAGCGACGTATTTCATCCGACCGCGTGAGGGCGAAGGCGGCGCGGGCGAGTTCGCGGGCAACGCCGGTCTGAGTATCGACTGGGATCGACGTACCGGCACGCTGGGAACCTGGCTCCGCAAGCGCTTCTGGGGCCGTGGCTACTCGGGCGAGCGCGCGGCGGCGCTGATGGACCTCGCCTTCGAACGCCTCGATCTCGACTGCGTCGCGGTCACCCACCACGCCGACAACGAGAAATCGCGGCGGGCGATCGAGAAGTACGTCGAGGCCCACGGCGGCCGCTGCGACGGTCGTCTGCGGAACTGGGTTCCCTACGGCGACGAGATCGCCGACGAGTACCGGTACACCGTGACCCAGGCGGAGTACCGCGACGCGACCGAAGACTGAGAGCGCGAACTAATCGAGGTCGCGCGCGACCAGCTCGCCCCACGGCTCGAACCCCTCGCGTCGGTAGACGCTCGCGGCCCGGCCGTTCTCGCGACCGACATCGAGCGCGATCCGGTCGACGGGGAGGTCCTGATCGCGAGCGCACTCGTACGCCGCCGCGAGAAGATCGTCCGCGAGCCCCGTCCCGCGGGCAGACTCGCGGACGTAGAGCTCGTTCAACACCGCGGCGTCCCAGATCATCGCGAACTCTTCGGGGAGGACGAAGACGTAGCCCGCGAGTCCGTCCTCGTCGCTCGATTCGGCGACGGTCACACAGTCGGCGTCGTGCTCGACACATCGCTCGACCCACGCGAGGTAGCGCTCGCGGTAGTCGTCAGTGAGTTTTCCGTCGTACGTATCGGCTTTCTCGCCCTCGCCCAAACGACCGAGCTCGTGCTCGAACCGTGCCTTTAGTTCCCAGAGCGCTGCCGCGTCCCCTTCGGGGTCATACGATCTGTGTTCCATGCGCGGCGTTCGTCGGTCGAGGGGATACGGATTCCGGCAGCGCGGCTGCACAGTAGTCCACGAAATCAGCACCCGTGTTGGATGGATCGGTCATTCGTTTCCGGCGTCGTCTCCCCACCGACTGAGTCGGCCCCACTCCTCCTGCGGACGATTGAGCGCGCGGTAGATCGACGTGATCCGGGATGGGTGGTGCCAGTCCGGATCGTTGAACTCGAGATCGTGGTCCAGCACGGTGGCCCCGTAGTTCTCGGCGGCCAGCTGTGTCTGGTGGGCCGCAGTCAGTATCGGCACGTAGGTGTTCGAGGCGTGGGCGATGGCGAGCGCGTAGCTCGGGTCCTTCGCCCAGTCGGAGGTCCGCATCCTGGTGTGGGTGCCCCGATCGTCGACTCGAAATCCTCGATCCTCGGGATCGTGTCCATCGGCGTCGGTAGCTCGCTCGAACCCCTCGGACGACGGGTACCCGGTGCCGAAGTACGACCCAGGGATGTCCCATTCGAGCAGGTCGACGACACGCTCGGGATCGACACCGTTCTGCGTGAGGAACTCAGTCACCTCGGCGGCGATGGCCGCCAGACACGTCGCGCGCAGGACGTTGGCCGCCTTGACGACGTGGCCGTTGCCGATCCCCTCGAAGAACTCGTGGCGGTGGGCCAGGATCTCGATGACGGGTCGCACCTGTTCGTAGTCCTCGGGCGTCCCACCCGCGAACATCGTGTACGCGGGACCGAGATCGTCGTCGGACTCGCCCGGGCCTTGGTGGGTGATCCCGCAGTCCACGTAGCCAGCGCCGCGCTCGTGACAGATCGCCTGGTATCGAACGTCGAGGTTCGGCGGTGTCGTCCCCGTATCGAGCACGACCTGCCCCGAGCCGAGCGTTTCGAGAACGCCGTCTTCCCCTTCCATCGCGGTTTCGACGGCTTCCCGATCCGGGAGGGAGAGCACGATGACCTCAGTCTCGCTCGCCACGTCCGCGGGACTCTCCGCAGCGTCCGCACCCGACTCGACGGCCGCTGCGACCGCTTCCGGATCCACGTCGAAGACGACAGGTTCGTAGCCCGCTTCCGAGAGGTTGATCGCGAACCACCGGCCGACGCGACCGGTACCGATCAGCCCGACGCCGTCGACACGTCGCTCGTCACGACTGCTGTCGCTGTCCGCTGTCATATCGGTGGACTGGCCGTCGAACAGGACGGGCAAAAGTCTACTGACGAGTTCTCAGTCCGAGGTCGTCGGGACCGCGCTCGAATCGTTCCTTCGACCCCCACAGCGCCGCCGCATCGCGTTCGGGATCGTACGGTCTGCGTTCTATGTGCGGTGTTCGTCGATCGCGTAGTTACACGTATCGGAACCACTATTCCGACCTCGATCGATCGTGAAGCGTGTCACGAGCGAAGCTCGCCCTCCGATTCGTCGTGGCGCTCGTCGCGTTCACCGCTCTCGTCCAGCCGCTTCTGGCCCTCTTCACCCCGCCGGACGCCTACCTCACGCTCGTCGCCGCCGGAATCGCCGGTCTCGTCGCCGTTCCGACGGCAATCGTCTTCGTCCGCCAGTCACGGTCGCTCGAACGGTTGGGCAAGTACTTTCTGGCGGTGAACGTCCTCGTCGTTCTCACCGCACTCGTGGCCGGCGGTCTTCGGGTCGTCGCTCGACCGCTCGTCGGCCACGGTTGGACGGCACAAACGCTGTTCAACCTCACGGCTATCGTTCCGGCGTACGCTCTCGCCTTCCATCTCGTCTACCGTGGCGGATACAATCGGCTGAAAGCCCGATTCGCTTAACGATCGTCCCACAACCGGACCCCGAGAACGAACACGCTCGTGAGGATCAACAGGAGCTGCCAGCCCGACTGGGCCACCGGGAAGACCCGCTCGACGTTTTCGGGTTCGGCTCCCCGCGTGGGATCGACCCCGCTATTGATGTGGACCTGCTCGGTGGAGCCGCGTGCGGCCCCGCTCTCCCCGCCGCCGAGTTCGACGAACGTCTGGACGAGTCCACGGTTGTTCGAGAACAGCAACTCGCCCGAGAGCGCGTAGAACTGGTCGTGGATCGGGTAGAGGAGGTTCACGCCGCCGGCGACCAGGTCGAGACCGATGGCGGCGAACGCGACCGCCGCAACACTGACCCACGCGATCCGGACGCCGCGGGCACGCCACCGCCCTCGGACGAACGAGCGATCGCGGAGGCGGGTGTCGGCGTAGAGCAGCGCCGCCGCCCCGAGCGGAAGGAGGAGGGTGTGGAGCACCGAGCGATGACCGCCGTCGATGAAGAATCCAGCGAAGGCGTCGAGATCGGGGAGGATCGTCACCCCGAGCACGACCGCGACCGCACGGGCGTCGAAGACGTCTCCCAGCAGACTGGCGGCGAGCAGCCCCGCGAGCGCGCAGTGGACGACCGTCGATGGCACAGTCGGGCGTCGGTCCGCCCGCCGATAGCCCTTCCGGCGGCGGTTGGCGGTCACGTCGATGGTCGGGACGGCGTCTCGTCGTCGAGCCAGCGTCTCGCGGGCGACGATCGCGTTCGGTCGGCAGGCTTTTCCCGGAACGCTCTGGAGGTGGGCGGTATGGATGGGGGTGGGCCGCGGCGCGAACTCGCCGGGAAGATCGCGGGCGACGTGGTGTTGAGCGACGACCCCGGCGCGACGATCCGCAAGTGGCGAACGGACTTCGACGTCTCTCAGACCGCGCTCGCCGACCAGCTCGACGTCTCGGCGTCGGTGGTCTCCGATTACGAGAGCGGCCGGCGGGCGAGTCCCGGCATCAGCATC
Source organism: Halococcus agarilyticus (assembly GCF_000334895.1). Taxonomy (NCBI): domain Archaea; kingdom Methanobacteriati; phylum Methanobacteriota; class Halobacteria; order Halobacteriales; family Halococcaceae; genus Halococcus; species Halococcus agarilyticus. The sequence continues at coordinate 114,264 of NZ_BAFM01000002.1, forward strand.
GTTCGCCGCGTGATCGAGGCGCTGCTCGATGTCGACGAGGCCCGCGGCGGCGAGCATCTCCGCCAGTACGCCCGCGTGCTCTCGGCGGGCTTCGAGGGCGACATCGTGCGCGACCTTCGCGAGTATCCGACCGCCGTCGGGTTGGAGCGGTTCTACCGCACGATCGGCGCGACCGAAGTCGTCGCGGGCAGCCACGACACCGTCGCGGGCCACACCGTGATCGACTCGATCGAGGCGATCACCCGACTCTCCTCCGAGGAGTTCTACCGCCTCTACGGCCAGAGCACGAACCGTGCCCTGGTGTTCACCGGCGTCACCCGGGGCGAGTCGCCGCTGGTCGCGCTCCGGGTGGTGACCCCCACCCCGAACGCGGTCGTGCTCCACGGACTCGGTGAGGACGACCTCTGGGAGCACGCGCCCGCGCTCGCCCGCGCCGACGGGTTCTCGCTCGCGGTGTGTGACGGGGCTCTCGACGGGGTGCTCGACACGCTCGCCGAGTTCCCGTAGCTGTCGGGAGCGGCGGGAATCTTCGGAGTTCTCATATCACGGATCGGCGACTCGTCGAGCTCGGCGTGGGAGATACAGGGCGCGTCTCAGTCACCAACTTTCCGTCAAGTAGCGAGAGTGTAATCGATCAATACAGAACGTGAGATGAACAGGTCACTCCTGATTGCTGTAGGTCTGCTGGTAGCCGTGTGTATAGATCTCGATGAGGTTCCCCCATGGGTCCTTGCAGTAGGTCATTTGGTATTCTTGATCCGGAAACAGGTGCCAGATATCTGTATGGTGGCTTCCTCCAGCGTCCTCGATATCCGCAGCGAGTTCTTCGATGTCGGGATCGACGACACAGATGTGAAAGAATCCTTCGTCGTGCGGATCGGGGTCCTGAGGAGTGACGTCGTCGAATTCGAAGAACTCGATACCAGTTCCATTCCCAGTCGCTGTGTGCGCGATTCTGACCGTCTCGAACTCACCGAGGACGTCTCGACAAAGCTCGGCCATCTGTGAGTTGTCGTCACCGCCAACCTCCATCGGACCGAGGAGACGCTGGAAACCGAGAACATTCTCGTACCAATCAAGCGCAGCATCGATATCCGGTACTGTTACTCCGACGTGCGCCATCGGACGAGGCTGGGGCATCTGAGTATTCATTTGATCGAGGACGGGTTAAGTTTGGCGACGCTCTGAAACCATCAGAGTTAGAGTTGTCTTTAGCCAGCGGACAAGCTGGTATAGCCAATCTCAGATACTAGAAAATCGAAGGTTTCAGATAAACCTCATACAAATATCTATAATCGACTTATACGTTGCTTTGCATACTTTCTACCGACTATCAGAAATCCCCTGCAAGATACAGCCTCTGTATCTTGCACGGCACTTCTGACAGCCGTCGGAGAGTACGCGAGACAGGACTGTGGATTCCACTGCTGATCTCGCCATCGATTCCGGCGATCGTCGCAGCCAGTTCGCCCAGCTATTTCCGGCACGGCAGAGAACGAACGACGACCCATGCCCACCGAGAAAGCGAAGATGCTGAACGGCGAGCCCTACGACGCGAGCGACCCCGAACTCGTGGCCGAACGGGAACGCGCACGAAAACGTACCCGGCAGTACAACGCGACCGACGAAACAGCCCACGAACGGCGAAACGAACTCCTTGACGAACTCCTCGGCTCGACGGGTACAGACCCCTATGTCGAACCACCCTTCCGGTGTGACTACGGTGACAACATCCACGTCGGCGAGGAGTTCTACGCCAACTTCGACTGTGTGATGCTCGACGTCCGCCGGATCGAGATCGGTCGCAACTGTCTCGTGGGACCAGGCGTCCACGTCTACACCGCGACCCATCCGATCGGCGCGGCCGAGCGAGCCGAGGGACTGGAGTCCGGCGAACCGGTGACGGTCGGCGACGACGTCTGGATCGGCGGGCGTGCCGTGATCGATCCCGGCGTCACGGTCGGCGACGGTGCGGTGATCGGCTCCGGCGCGGTCGTCACCGAGGACGTTCCCGACGGTGTCGTGGTCAAAGGGAATCCGGCGGAAATCGTGAAAGAGCTCGATTGAACGCGACAGTTCGGAGTCGACGCCCGGCCGACGAGCTGGACGGCTACTCGACGTACCGGTAGGTCCGCTCGTTCATCGGCCCCTGGCCGTCGCGGACGAACTCGCCGCTGGGTGTCGTAAGCGCCTCGAACTCGTCGTCCTTCGCGTGATTGTGAGCGTCGTGGATCGCCTCGTACTCCTCGAAGGAGATGTCGCGCCTGGCTTCGAGCTGGTCGTCGATGTCGAGCGCGGCGAGCTCCTCGTCCCAGTTCTCCTGAACGGTCTCGGTGTGGATCTCGGCCTGTGCGCCGCTGCCGTACGAGCCGACGAGGAGGCGCTCGCCAGCGGCGTCGAGCCTGTCCTCGCGGGCACGACGGAGCGCGCTCAGGCGGGCGACGTGGACCGAGCCGGTGTACCAGTTGCCGACGTGGCGCGCGATGTCGAGCGTCGGCTCGATCGTGCGATCGTACCACGCGCGGTACTGGTCGGTCCCCTTCAGCGCGTCCATGTACTCCCGGACGGCGTCGTGGTATGCGGATTCGTCGTCGAACTCGTCGGGGTGAGGCTGGCGGCCGAGCTCGGGTTCGAGTTCGTCCTCGATCTCCGTGTCGCGGGTCAGGTGGCGGTACGCGAGCATCGCGGCCTTGCGCACCATCCCGGGGAAGGGGGTGTGGAACGGTCCGAACCGGAAGTCGTCGGGGTGGACCCGACCCGCGACCGACTCGTAATCCTCTAAGGCCTCGCGCATCCGGGCGAGGTAGACCTGGACCGAGCGCTTGCCGTCCACACTGGGGAACTGCTGGTTCGGCTTGAGGAAGTCGGTCTCGTCGGCGCTGCCGAACCCCTGTTCGACCGAGAGTTCGACGAGGTCGGGGTCCTCGCCGATGAGCATGGCGACCGCACCCGCACCCTGCGTTGCCTCGCCGGCGTCGCCGCGGGCGTAGAGCGCGGTGTCGGTGGCGATCACGAGCGCCGACCGACCCCGATTGCGCCCGGCACGGATCCAGTTGTACGCGTCGTCAAGGCTCTGGGTGCCCGAGATGCACGCGAACTTCCGCTCGCCCTTGTTGGCGTGGTGGAAGTCGTCCTCGAACACCTTCTCGAGACAGCCCGCGATGTACGTCGAGACGGGTTTGGAGTTGTCGAACGCGCTCTCGGTCGCGACGTCGATCCGGCCGATGTCGGCGGGCTCCAGTCCTTTGCGCTCCATCAGCTGATGGGCGGCGTTCGCCCCCATCGTGACGATGTCCTCGTGAACGTCGGGGAACGAGCTCGCGTGGAGCCCGAGACCCTCGGTGTACTTCTCGGGGGATTCGTCCATCGCTGGTGCGAACGTCTCCGCGAGGTCGAGCCGGAGCTTTCCCGCGTGAATCGCCATCGCGTCGATACCGACAGTCATGTCGTCGACCTGTGAGGGGCGGGTATTTGGAGCTGTCGACTCTTGTATCGACGATCGTCGATGTCGGCGGGCAGGGAGAACGGCCGACGAGGGTTATCGATCCACGCCGTCCCCGAGATGCATGTCGAGCCAGACGTCGAGCATGCTCACGAGCACCGCGGCGAAGCCGGTTTCGGCGCTCCAGATCGCGGCCTCGTGATCTTCGAGATTCCGACCACCGTGGACGCTGAGCAAGAGTGTGTCCGCGTCCACGACGAGGGCGCGCCCGTTGTGTTGGTCCTCGGGGGTGTCGGGCGCTGCCCGAACCGTCACGTCCGGTGTGTCGGCGAGCCGGTCGCGAACCTCCTCGTTCGCGCTCACCACCGTCACGTCGACGCCGCGGTCGGCCGCCGTGAGAAGGGCATCGAGGACCCCGTTGCTGAGCGTCGACGGGTCCCGGATGCCGTGCACCACGCGATCGTCGGCTCCTGCGACGAGCTGTTTCACTCGATCGGTGATGGTGTCCCGACCGCGCACCGTCCAGATGTCCTCCTGGGTTTCGGCCTCGGCGGTGCGTTCGTTCCGGGCGGTCTCGATGTACTCGAACGCCCGCTCCTCCTCCCGTTCGAGGCGCTCCCTGAGTCGGGTGCGTGCCTCCTCGATCCCGACCGCGCGGTACTGGATCGGGTTCGACTGCTGGATGTCGATGAGACCACGCTCGGCGAGGTCCTCGGCCGCACCGTAGACCTGCGAGCGCGGCACCTCGGTGAGCTGGGCGACGTCGCGGACGGTTCCGGAATCGACCCGCTGGAGCGCGATGAACACCTGCGCCTCGTAGCTCGACAGGCCGAGGCGTTTGAGCGCCGCGACCGCATCGTCGTGGTCGGTCACGCGAAGCGCCCCCAGACCACGACCACCGACGGCGTGACGAGGATCGACGCGACGTACGCGAAGAAGATCGTCAGCGCGAGCACGAGCCCGAACTGACCGAGGATCGGCGTGATCGCCAGCGCGAGCACGCCAATACCTGTGGTGGTCGTGAGCATGCTCCCCGTGAGCGCACCGCCGGTTCCCCGCACCGTCTCTTCGAGCGCGGGGAAGATCGCCTCGTCGTACTCGTGGTACTCGTCGGCGAAGCGGTGGACGAAGTGTGCTGAGTAGTCGATCCCGAGGCCGATCGCGATCGAGAGGATCGTTGCGGTCAGCGCGTTGAACGGGATGCCGAAGAGGCGCATCGAGCCCGCGAGCAGCGCGACCGAGACCACGATCGGCACGAGGTTGACGATCCCGAGCGACGGGCGGCCCTCGATGACGTAGTAGATCAGGACGAGGAAGATCGCCGTGACGACGAACGCCGCGATCAGGCTCTCGATCGCCGACGTGAGGATCGTCCCCGACACCGACTGGAGGACGAGCGTCTGGCCGGTGGCGGTCGCCGTGAACCGGTACCGATCGGCGAGCGCGCGCGCGTCGTTCGTGATCTCGTCCTGGGTGGCGCTCGACTCGGTCGTGTACACCACCTGCGTGCTCCGATAGTCCTCGGTGATGTACTGGAGCGCCTGGGCGCGATACGGCGAGTCGAGCAGCTCGTCGTACACCGTTTCGAGGTTGTTCTCGGGCACGCCGTCGCCGTCGGGATCGTTGCGTGCGACCAGTGCGGCGAACTCGGGCGACTGCTCGGCGTAGGTCTCGATCACGCCGATGATGCTCTCGGGGTCGGCCTCGCGACCGCTCGACACGATCGCGTCGGGCGGGTCCTCGTTGGCGCGCTGGATCGCCTCCAAGGCGTAGTCCTCGCGTAACGGTCCCTCGGCGTACACGATCACCGAACTCCCTTGGGTGGTGCTGAAACGCTCTTCGAGGAAGTTGGTGGTGTCGGTCACCGTGTACTCGCCGGGGGCGAACGGCTCGGGCAGTCCCTCGACGTAGTCGGGGATGTCCTCGGGCGGCAGGAAGTCGTCCTGGGAGAAGGAGGTGTCGACGCCGGTGGCGTAAAACCCCGACGCCACCGACACGACGAGCGTCACGACGAGCAGCGCGTACGGCGCACGCCTGGCGGCTCCGACGCCGACGAGGAGGACGCGTCCGAGCAGCGACCCCTCCGAGCCGAGCGGCGAGAGGCCGAACTCCGGGATTCCATAGGTCGCCCGGAGCTGGTCGGCCCACACCTTCGCCGCCGGAAGGAAGATCCCGAAGATCAGGAAGGTGAACACGATCCCGACCGCGGCGATCAGCCCGAACTGCCGGATCGGCTGGAGGTCGCTGATGCCGTTCGCGGCGAACCCCACCACGGTGGTGCCGGTGACGATGAAGAAGGCCACCAGCAGCTGGTCGGTCGCGGTCCGCATCGACCTCTCGATGTCGATCCCCTGCACCCGCTCCTCGCGATACCGGTTGATCGCGTGGATGCCGAAGTCGATCCCGACCGCGAGCAGGAGTGGCGGCACGGCGATCAGCATCTGGGAGAACGGCAGTCCCGCCAGTCCAGTAAAGCCGAACGTCCAGACGACCGCCATCACGAGCGAGAGCACACCCAGGAGGAGGTCGATCGGGTCGCGGTAGGCGAACACGAGAAAGACCAGAATCAGGAGCGCGGCCGCCGGCACCACGATGATCAGGGAGTCGAAGATGATGCTGGTGAACTCGTCGGAGACGATCCCGCTGCCGAACACCCGGATGTCGCTGTCGACGGTGTCGACGACTTCTTGCGAGCGGGTCTGGATCGCGGTCAGCGGACTCTCGCCGCCCGTACCGGCTGCCGAGGTCGAGACGCCACCCAGCACGTCGTGCTGAACGGTCCCGATCGTCGCGGAGGCCGACGCCGACTCCCGGTTGAAGTCGTTGCTCACGAGCCCGGTGAACCCGGGTCCGGCGGCGGCTCGCTGGATCGCCGCTTCGATCGTCGACGGCGTCGCGCCTTCGAGCGTCCGGATCTGTGCGTCGAGCGTCGTCGCGGTCGGATCGATCGTCTGGGCGACGATGCTCGCGGCGCTCGACGACGACACCACCCGGAGCGACTCGGTGTTCTCGAGTCGCTGCTGGGCTTCGAGCATCGCCAACAGCTCCTCTTTGGCGAGCACGTTCGAGCCCGACTGGATGAGCTGGGTGCTGCCGTTCGCGGACTCGAACGTCGCCGAGAACTCCTGGTCAATCTCGTCGAGCGCGTCCTGTGCGGGGCTGTCCTGGGTGAACTGGCTGGTGCCGGCGTCGGTCGAGATGTTGGCGAGGCCGACCGCGAAGACGGCCGTCAAGACGAGGAACACGAGGATCACCGTGCGCGGGCGCTCGGTGATCCACTCGTCGACCCGATCGATGTATCGCTGGTACTCGACCATCTCAGTCCTCGCTCACCGTCTCGACCAGACCCAGCCGACGCCGAGCAGTACGAGAAGCGCGGCGAGCCCGCCCATCACCGACAGCGAGGACAGGATCCCGCCGCCGTCGGTGGCCGTGACCTCGATCGGGACGTCGTAGGTCTCCGAGAGCGCCGAGTCCCCGTCGGCCGTGTCGTACTGGAAGTCGACCGACAGCGGGTACTGGCCCTCACCGTCGCCGCTCGCGCTCACCTCGAAGGCGATCTGCTTCGTCTCGCCCGGCCCGAGCCGCGCGATGTACGCCTCGTCGCTCCCGAGCGAGAGCGGCGCATCGGCGAACGCCTTGGCGTTGACGTTGCTGACTGTGGTGTCGCGGTTGTTGGTCACGTCGAGCGTCACCGTTTCCGAGGAGCCCGAGTCGACGGTCGCGTTCCGCGGTTCGACCGTGAACTCGTCGCGTCCCGGCTCGATCGCGACCTGGGCGTCGAGCGTCCCGCTCCGGCGCGGGTCGCCGTTCGCGTTGTCGTACTCCACGACGAACGAGAACTGGCGCTGGCCCGCCGCGGCACCCTCGGTGATCTCGACCGGGAAGGAGACGTTCGTTGCCTCACCCGCCGGGAGATCGCCGATCGCGACCTCGGTCTCCTGCGGTTCGAGGTTCTCACCGCGCGCGACGAGCTGCACCACCGCGTTCCGGACGTCCTGGGGACCCCCGTTCGCGATCGTCGCGGTGACGTTGCCCTCGTCGCCCACTCGGAGCGTGCTGGCGGCGTTTTCGATCTCGAACGCCTGTTCTGGCTGTGGCGTGACGCCGATCGTGAACGGCCCGCCGCGAGCGGGATCACCGTCGGCATCGTCGTACGACACGGAGGCCCGGAACGGATAGCTCTGCACGTCGGTCGTGTTGCTCGCGGTCGCGTTGAACGTGATCGTGCGCTGTGCGCCCGTCGGCCAGTCGCCGACGAACTGGGTCGCGTTCGCGGTCCGGCCGAAGGTGATGTCCGGGGTGAGCGACTGGAGCGAGACGGTCGCCGCGGAGGCGTTCGCGCCCGTGTTCTCGAGCGTCACCGAGATCGGTCCCTCATCGCCGATCTGGACCCCCGAGTTCGTCCCCACGACCCGGAACTCGTCGACCGATTCGCCCGGCGTGACGCCGAACGCGAGCGGTCCCGATCGTGCGGGATCGCCCTCGGCATCGTCGTAGGTCAGCGACGTCTGGAGCGGGTACGTCGTCCCGGCCGCGCTCTCGGCGGCAGTCACCTCGTACTCGAAGGTCCGCGTCTCGGTCACGTTCCACTCCTCGACGAACGCGGTGGCGTTCGCCGACCGGCCGAACAGGATCCCGCTCGAAAGCGACTGGAACGAGACCCGAGTATCGGTGACGTTCCCGCCGGTGTTGTTGATCGTGACCGCGAGCCGGCCCTGATCGCCGGCCTCGACGTCGGCATCGACCGACTCGATCTCGAAGTCGTCGCTCTCCTCGCCGATCTCGACGCGTGCGTTGAGCGTCCCGCTCCGCATCGGGTTGCCGTCGGCATCGTAGTACTGCACCGTGAGCGGGAGCTGGCGCAGTCCCGGCTCGGCCTCGCTGTCGACGATCACCGGGAGTTCGAACGCCTCGGACTGGCCGGGATCGAGGTCGCCGAGCACGACCTGGGTCTGACGGGGCAGCACGTCGGGCGTGGCGTTCGGCGAAACGGTGAGAACCGCGTCGGTGGCGGCGTTCGGGCCCTCGTTGGTGATGACGCCCGAGACGGTGCCGGACTCGCCGACCGCGAGGTCGCCGTCGACGTTCCCGAGCGAGAACGACTGCTCGCCAGTCGGCGCGACGCCGAACGTGGCGGGGCCGAGCTGTGCCGCGTTCCCGTCGCCGTCCTCGTACGAAACGGTGGCCTGGATCGGGTACTCGGTCGTGTCGGCGGTGGGAGCGGCCCGCATCGTCACCTCGATCGTCTTCGTCTCGCCCGCGTCCCAGTCGCCGACGAACCGACTGGTGTTCGGCGACTGACCGAACAGGAGATCGCCCGAGAGCGACTGGAGATTGACGCTCGCGTCGGTCGCGTCCTCGCCGGTGTTTTCGAGCGTCACCGAGACGGTCCCGGTGCCGCCGACCGGGACGTCCGAATCGACCGAAACCACCGAGAGGTCGCTGCTCGCCTCGTCGGGCGTGACGCCGAACGTGAGCGGGGCGGACTGGGCGGGGTTGCCGTCGTCGTCCTGATACGAAACCGTGGTCTGGATCGGGTACTCGGCGGTGTCGGCCGTCGGTGCGGCCTGCACCGCGACCTCCACGGTTTTCGACTCGCCCTCGTCCCAGTCGCCGACGAACCGGCTCGTGCTCACCGCCTGGCCGAAGGCGAGATCGCCCGAGAGCGACTGGAGGTTCACGACCGCGTCGGTCGCATCCTCGCCGGTGTTCTCGATGGTGAGCGAGACGGTGCCGGTCTCGCCGATCGTCACGTCGCTGTCGACGCCCGTGACGTTGAACTCCGCATCGGGCGAGGCAGCCTGCGCACCGCCACCGGCCCCTGCACCACCGCTGCCGGCTCCTGCGCCGCTACCGGCCCCCGCACCGCTCGCTCCGGCCGCACCGGCCCCTGCGCCGCCACCGCCAGCACCGGCGCTCCCGCTCGCACCGCTGCCGCCCGCACTCGCACCGCTACCGGCTCCTGCACCGCTTCCCGCTTGTGCGCCGCCGGCCTGACTCCCACCACGCGATTGGGTGCCGGCCTGCGCGCCGACGGTCTGCGCGCCGCTGGCTTGCGCACTGTCAGTCTGTGCGCCGCCAGCCTGTGCGCCACCGGATCGCTGCGCACCGGCTTGGGCGGTGCTGGCTCCCTGGTCGCCCGCGCCTGCGGCCGCCTGGCTTCCGCGCGAGCCCGAAGCACCGTCCCCGGACGGCGCGCCGTCACCCGTTGCTCCGTCGGTCGTCGCGTTCTCACTACCGGCGGCCGAGGAATCGCTGTCCGGTTCCGACGTCGCCGTCGGCGTCCGGGTCTCCGTGGCCGTCGGTGTCTCCGTTGACGATGACGTCTCGGTGGCCGTCGCGGTCGTCGTGGCCGTGGTCGTCGCGGCCGTGGTCGTTCCGTTGGCGTCGTCGGTGCTCGTGTTTCGCGGCGTCGTGGTCGTCAAGGAATCGTTCGATGACGAGTCGTTTGATGACGAGTCGGTCGTCGACGCGTTCATGATGGCGTCGATGTCGATCGACTCGTTGTCGTCGGTCGGGTGAACATCCGTCGTCGGTGCCGACCCCTCGGTGGTCGCGTTGGCCGAGGCGTTCGCGTCGTTCGCGACGACGCCGGCGACGCTGCCCTGGATCACGAGCAGTCCGACGAGGAGGACGAAGACGGTCGAGCGGTTCATCTGAGTCCCCACCGCCGAGGCGGAGACGCGGTGTTGGGTGGCATGTGTGGGCTGTTTCCGTCGAGTGCGACGTAGCGGCTGGCTCCCATGGAAGGCTTGTACTACTTTGCTACTAACAGCGATGAGGCATAACGGCTTCGGTGTCGAACCACCCTGCGGACGGTGCACGCTTTTCCCGGTCGGGGGCGTCGGAGCGGTATGACGCTGTACGACCGGATCGGCGATCTCGACGTGACGATCGACGGCTGGGATCTCGACCGCCGAGTCCGGGATACGTCGAGCGGGTTCGAGCGCGTGACGACGGTGATCTCGCTCCACGGCGACGGCGAGGTCGGGCGCGGCGAGGACGTCACCTACGAGGCCGACGAGCACCACAGTTTGATCGACGCAGCACCCGACGTCGTGCCGACCGGGGCGACGACTCACCGCGAGTTCGCCGCCCACGTCGGGGACACCGACCTCTTCTTCGGCCGCGACCTCGACCGCGACGCGTTCCGGGATTACCGCCGGTGGGCCTTCGAGAGCGCGGCGCTCGACCTCGCGCTCCGCCAGGCCGACACGGACCTCGCCAGCGCGCTCGATCGGGAGTACGACGAGGTCCGGTTCGTCGCCAGCACTCGCCTCGGCGACCCGCCGACGTTCGATCGAGTCGAGGCGTTCCTCGACCGCGATCCGGCGCTGGAGTTCAAACTCGATCCGACATCGGACTGGTCGACGGATCTGATCGAACGCCTCGCCGACACCGGCCGGGTCCGGGTGCTCGATCTCAAGGGTCAGTACCGCGGAACGAGCGTGGACCAGGCGGCCGATCCCGACCTCTACGAGCGAGTGATCGAGGGGGTCCCCGACGCGACGATCGAGGACCCCGCGCTCACCGAGGAAACCCGCCCGCTGTTCGACGGACACGAAGAACGTGTCTCGTGGGACGCCCCGATCCACGGCGTCGAGACCGTCGAGAGCCTCCCGTGGGAGCCGAGCGTGCTCAACGTCAAACCCTCCCGGTTCGGCTCGGTCGAATCGCTGTTCGAGACCATCGAGTACTGCCGCGAACACGACATCGAGTGCTACGGCGGCGGCCAGTTCGAACTCGACGTCGGCCGCGAGCACCTCCACGCGCTCGCCTCGCTGTTCTACCCCGACGCTCCCAACGACGTCGCCCCGCGGGCGTACAACGATCCCGACCTCGCCGAGGATCTCCCGACGAGCCCGCTCGCCCCGCCGTCAACGCCTACTGGACTCGGGTGGCGCTGACTCGCGGCGTCCGTCGCGGCTCGACTCCGACCCGTTCGAACCGATCAACCGATGATCGTGACCGGCACCGGGACGCCCCGCGCGACCGTCTCGGCCACGCTCCCGAGCAGGAGCCGTTTCGGTCCCGATCGACCGTGGCTCCCGATGACGACGTGATCGACGTCGTGGCCCTCGACGTACGCGGCGATCGTCTCGCCAGGCACACCGTCCTCGATCGCCGTCGTCACCGTTCTTCCACGGGCGTCGGCCAGTTCGGTCGCCTCGGCACACACCGCCTCGCCCTCCTCGCGGGCCTCCTCGTACCAGCGCTTGCCGAGGCCGCCCTCGGTCGAGCCGTACCCCCACTCCGCGGGGTTCACCACGTGGAGCGCCGTGATCGTCGCGTCGGGGTACTCCCGGAGGGCGTACGCCAGCGCGTCCCGGGCCTGGTCCGAGCCGTCGAACGGGACGAGCAGGTGTTTCGCCATGCAGGCCGTATGCCAAGGACACCCAAGAATCTGCTGGCGAAGTTCGTGTTCGGCCACGGGGACGACCACCGGCCACGGTTTGGCGACAAAAGTGTATAGAGTTATTACCGGGTCGGTCCATCCCGGCGCATGAACAAGCTCGACGAGGTCGACGCCGCGGCGCTGCGGCGCACCCTCGACGAGGTCACGGAGGCGAAGGCGGCGAAGCGGCTGATGGTGGGGCTGGCGTACAAGCAGGGCGTCCGGGTGGAGACCCTCGCGGAGTGGTACGGGATCCCACGCTCGACGGTGTACTCGTGGCTCGACCGGCTGGAGGAGCGTCCCATCGACGAGGCGATCGCGGACGAACAGCGGCCCGGCCGTCCCCCGAAGCTCGCCCCCGGCCAGCGCGCGGACCTCGAACGCACGCTCCGGCGCGCGCCCGGCGCGTTCGGGTTCGAGGGCTCGTCGTGGACGCCCGCCCTCCTCCAGAAGTACGTCGGGCAGCGCTTCGGCGTCGAGTACTCGCTCGGTCACGCGCGCCGGCTGCTTCGGGAGATCACGAACGACGGCTGACCCCGTCGAGCACCCCGTGCGAGCCATGACGAGACCGACCGACGACCGTCGGCTGGCCGAACACTCTCCAGCTACTTCGATCACATCCGGAGAGCCGAATCCGATCGGTCGGCAGCACGACGCAGGTCGGCCCCGCCACGCTCGTCGGCAGGGTGGAGTGATGTTCCGGCCACGTCGTCCAACGACGCTGAGCGCGCGACTGGGACGCTATCGGAGGTCCTCGGTGAACCGCTCAGGGACGTGTTCGAGCAGCGTCGCCGGGAGAAGGTCCACGAGCCGCTCGGCGATCCACACCATCGGTTTGCGAAAGAGTGCGTAAACGGCCGAAATGCCGACGATGGCCGCGATCACGAGATCCATCGAGTTCGGATAGATCGCGAGACAGACGAGCCCCAGCCCCACCGCGAGCGCGAGGTCCTCGGGCGCGCCGTCGTAGCGGATCCACCGTCGAGGACGGAGCCACCGGTCTCGATAGTGGTCGTACACCGCGCGCTCGGAGGTGGCGTGCCACGGTCTGAGTTCGAGCCCGCCGCCGAAGGCGTCCATCGCGGAGTGGAGCGCCGCGGCGACGAAGAACCACGCGAGGCCGACCGTGAGCGGCCCCGGGACGAGCAGCGCGACGACGGCGAAGGCGGCCGCGAGCACCGCGTAGTACGTCGGGAAGTGGAGGGTCTTGCGGTGGTCGGCGTAGAGATCGAGATCGGGGAACGCACCCCCGACGCCGGCGGCCGCCACGGCCACCGGGGCGTACGCCGGTGCGATCGCGACCGTCACGCCGGCGAGGGCCATCCCGGCGAGCGCGTGCGTGGTCGCCATCATGGTTCAGGGTACGTGCCGAGTGGATAAGCCAGTATCGTCCGGCGGGGAGCCGACCGGTAGCGAGCGACGCTCTGTGGGGGACGTCCCGCCGGTCGACCGTGACCCACTCCGAGGGTATCTCCGCCCTCTACGGTTATGCTTCTGGAGGTCGTATCGCCGAAGAACATGGAGATCGCCGGCATCGAGATCACCGACCGTCACCAGCGGATCGCGAGTCGCGCGATGCAGGTCGCGATCGGACTCATCTTGGTCGTGGGACTCCTCACGCGGAACGCGAGCGTGATCGTCAACGCCGCGCTCGCGCTCGGTGCGACCTTCCTCCCCGCGCTGTTGGCGCGGGACTACCGCATCCCGCTCGACGCGGGGCTCACCCTCTGGATCACGAGCGCGCTCTTTCTCCACACGCTCGGGATGCTCGGACTGTACGACGACCTCTGGTGGTGGGATCACGTCACGCACACGCTGTCGGCGACCATCGTCGCGGCGGTCGGCTACGTCACCGCCCGCGCGATCGACGTCCACCGCGAGGACGTCTACCTCCCGCCGCGATTTCTCGGGGTGTTCGTCCTGATCTTCACCCTCGCGTTCGGCGTGTTCTGGGAGGTCCTGGAGTTCGTCTCGCGGATCGCCTCGGCGGCGCTCGGGCTCGACCCCGTCCTGGTGCAGTACGGGCTCGACGACTCGCTGCTCGATCTCGTCTTCGACACGGTAGGGGCCGTGCTCGTCGCCGCGTTCGGCACCGGCGCGGTGAGCGAGGTCGTCGACGCCTTGGTCGCGCGCCTCGATTCGACCGGAGGACCTCGCGACACGCCGCGCGGGCGTTCGACGCGACCCGCCGACCCCTCGCCCGCCGCGAGCGGCGACGATCCGCTCGACGGGCTCATCGAACGCGATCGCACGAACGCACGGCGATCGTGGGTCGTGCTCGCGGCGATCGGCCTCGTCACCGTCGGGCTCGCGGTCGCGGCCGACCCGCTGTGGGTCGCGTTCGGCGTGGCGGTCGTCGGCCTCGCGCTCGTGCCGGCGCTCGCCTCTCGTACGCCCGCGGTGATGCTGCCGTGGGGCCTCCTCGTCCTCGCCGGGCTCCCGCTCGCCGGCCGCGTGTTCGCCGAGGGTCCCCTCTCGAACGCGTTCGTCACCGCGCTCTCCTTCGCGGGGATCGCGCTGATCGTCGCGGCCGAACTCGACGCCTTCACCCCTGTGGAGATGACGCCGACGTTCGCGGTGGTGGTCGTCGTGATGACCACCACGGCGGCCGCAGGCGTCTGGGCGGTCGGAAGCTGGGTCGCCGACCTCTGGCTCGGGACGGAGTTCCTGCTCGTCCCGGGCGTCTCGCCGTCACGGATCGAGACCGAGATGCTCTGGGGGTTCGTCTACGCGACCGCCGCCGGGGTCGTCGCTGGCGTGCTCTTCGAGTTCGGGTTCAGACGGCGCGAACGGGCCGACGACCGCCGATCGCGTCGACGACGAACGACGACCGAGGGCGATTCGTGACGCCACGCCGCAGTGTATCGGCGAATCTGAAGCCGTAAATGGGGCGGTCGAGTAGTCGGGGACAATGAACGAGAGGGAGGGCGAACGGACTCGGAGCGGCCGGTCGAGACGGGCGGAACGGATCGCGGCTGCGGCGGGGCGGCGCAGACCGTCGGCCCGAAGCTGTCGGTCGTCGATCGCGTCGGTGCGTGTGATCTGATGGCGAGCGAGACCGTCCGTTCGACGCGGTTCGGGAGTGCGTGGCGATCGCCGACCGTGCTCGTGATCTTCGCGAGCACGCTGCTCACGGTGATGGGCGTCTCGCTCATCAGCCCCGCGCTGCCGACGATCCAGGCGGCGTGGGGGATCTCGGCTGCGGAGGCCAGCCTCCTGATCTCCGCGTACACGCTTCCCGGGGTGGTGCTCACGCCGTTCGTCGGGCTGCTCGCCGACCGGATCGGCCGCCGGTCGGTGCTGGTGCCGTCGCTGTTCGTCTTCGGGCTCGCCGGCGGTGCGATCGTCTTCGTGGGGGATTTCCGCGCGATTCTCGGGCTCCGGGCGCTCCAGGGCGTAGCGGGCAGCGCGGCGACGAGCCTCACGGTCACGCTGCTCGGCGACCTGTTCTCGGGTGGGACCCGGAACAGGCTGATCGGGCTCAACGCCGCGATCCTCGCGATCGGCGCGGCGGGCTACCCGATCGTCGGCGGCGCGCTCGCCGCGATCTCGTGGGCCGCGCCCTTTGCCTGCTTCGGGCTCGGCGTGATCGTCGCGATCGCGGGAGCCGCCGTGCTCGACGAGCCGACGCTCGATCGGCGATCGATGGGGTTCGACTACGTTCTCGACGCGATCCGTGCCGTCCCGGGCCGGACGGTGCTCTCGCTGTACGTCGCGCTGTTCGGGATCTTCGTCGTGCTGTACGGCGCACAGCTCACCGCGATCCCGTTCGTGCTCGACGAGCGCTACGGGCTCTCGCCGGGACGGATCGGGCTCCTGATCGGGCTCCCCGCAGTAACGATGGGGATCACGTCCAGCCAGGCCGGGCGGCTGCTCCGTCACGCGTCGAGCATCCAGCTCGTTCCCTTAGGATTCGTGGTGTACGGCGTCGGGCTCGTGGCGGCCGGGCTCGCGGACTCGCTGGCCGTGATCGCAGTGGCGCTCCTCCTGTTCGGGGTGGGCCAGGGGCTCGCGGAGCCGATCACCGACACCGCGCTGAACGCGGTCACGCCCGACGAGTTCCGGGGCGGGATCATGTCGCTCCGGACGAGCGTCCTCCTCGGCGGGACGACGGTCGGCCCGCCGGTGTTCGTGGGTCTCGGGGCGATCGTGGGGTACGCCGAGACGCTTCGCTGGGCAGGGATCGCCGCGTTCTGCCTCGGCGTCGTCGCCGTCGCCGCGATCGCGCGGCGCTGATCCGAAAGGAGAGACGACGCGAGTGCTGCGAGCGATCAGGTAACCTCGTACGTCTCGAACCGGCGCGCCGCAGCGCGATACGCAACGAAACCGCCGACGCTCAGGAGCAGTATCGGGAGCGTGTAGCCGACCGCCCGCATCTCGATCGTCGCCAGGCCGCGGATCGCGGGACCGAGCCCCTCGAACCATCCTGCCGACGCGGCCACGAGCGGCACGCCGCGCTCGCCGAGCCACCGCAGCACGAAGGGGATCACACCGCTCCCCAGCGCGGCGAGGAAGCCACGCAAGAGTTCGGGAACGACCAGCGCGACCGCCGCGAGAACGCCCGGAACGACGAGGGTGACGGTGTAGACGATCCCGGCAGTGATGCTCGGCGGCACCACGTCGCGACTCCCGCGGACGCTGAACGTGCTGAATCGGGGGATTCGCATCCCGATCACGGGCGCGAGCCCGACCGCGGCGGCGACGAGAACGCAGCCGAGGCCGGCGAGGCCGGCGATTTCGGGCAGCGAATAGGGACTGAACCACCCGGCGGCGAGCGTGAGCGCGACCGTCAACGGGAGGCCGGCGACCAGGCCAGGCAGCGCGAGCCCGCGGACGAACGACTTCCCGGAGATCCCACCAGTCATTGTCGCCGGCAGGACCGCCCCCTCGTCGCCGAACGGGTTCAGCCCGAACGTCGCGCCCGCGAGCCACGGGAGCAGGAGGACGATCGCGACCGGTGCGACCGCGAACGCCGCACCGAACTGTGTCGCGTTGAACACCGAGACGACCGCGATCACGACCGGCGTGAGCAGGATCGTGAGCCGGCTCGGATTTCGCCACGTCCGGACCAAGGCCTTCGCCGCGACGCGACGGGTCGGCCGGCTCGCGCTCGCCGGGATCACCGACCCGAAGGGGCCGATCGCCGCCGTCAGCGGGCTCGCACCGCTCGCGGTCGGTCCGGTGTCGGCGCGAGCGTCGGTGTGGGAAGCGGCGTCGGAATCGTCGGCCTCGTCCCGCGTCGGCTCCACCGGATCCGCGAACCAGAGCGCGGTCGTCAGCCGTTCGATCGCCCAGCCGCCACCCCCGAGCACTGCAAGGGTGGCGACGAGCACGCCGGCCACTCGACCCATCGAGGGGGCGATCGGCGAGCCGATCGCGGCGAGATCGACGTACCACCCCACCGGCAGCCACGCGAACTGGGCCGGTCCGATCCCGAGGTCGCCCGGCGCGAAGAACACGAACACGGCGTACCCGCCGAAGAAGACGAGCACGATCGCGCCGCCGATGATCGTCTTGTATCGCGCGACGAACCGCGACCGCGCCACCAGCAACGCGCCGGCGTAGCCGACCCCGCTGCCGACGAGGGTCGCGGTGAGCGCGAACAGTCCGGCGGCGAGCGGGATCGTGGCGACGCCGAGCGGTGTCCCGAAAATGTAGACCACGAGCCCGGTCACGACGAGCAGCGGAGCGAGGAGGTACGCCGCCGCCCGGAGGAGTTCGGCGATCACGAGGCCGGTCGCGACGCTCCGTGCCGAGACCGTGGTGAGCATTCCCGCTTCGGCATCGATGTGGCTGTACTGGCTCAGGACGCGTTGGCCGACCACGTACACGCCGAACACCCACGCCAGCGCCGCCGCCCCGCGGACGGCCGCCGGCAGCGCGATCGGCGTGTCGAGCGTGCGGAGTGGCGCGGTGAACAGCACGGCCAGCCCGGCGATCGAGAGCGTCCAGAACCCGACCCCGAACACCAACAGCGCGAGTCGGCCCTTGTTCCGGCGCATGCCTCGGACCGTGCGCCGGAACTCCACGACGCCGATCCGGAGGCCGTGCCCGAGCCAGCCCGACTCACTCATGGTCGGGAGTCGCCGCGCCCTCCCGTCCGCCGGTAACTTCGAGGAAGACGTCTTCGAGGGTGCTCTCCTCGCCGGTCTCCATCCGTTCGGTCAGCGCGTCGGGCGGCCCCTCGGCGACCAGGTCGCCCTCGTAAAGTACCCCCACTTCGTTCGCGAGCTCCTCCACCACGGGGAGGATGTGCGTCGAGAGGAACACGGTGGTGTCGCCAGCGACCAGCTCGGCGATCGTGTTTCGGACCGTTCGCGCGGCCCGCGGATCGAGTCCTGACGTGGGTTCGTCGAGGAACACCACGTCGGGATCGTGCAACAGCGCCTGGATGATCCCGGTCTTCTGTTTCATCCCCTTCGAGTACGTCGCGATCCGATCGTCGGCGTCGGCCGCGAGGTCGAACCGATCGAGCAGCGATCCGATCCGATTCTCACTCTGCTCGGCGGGCACGTCCCGCAGCCCCGCGATGTAGTCGAGCTGTTCGCGGCCGGTGAGCTCGTCGTACAGCGGCGGTTCCTCCGGGAGGTAGCCGATCCGACCCACCACGTCGTCGCGGCTCTCGACCGAGTGGCCCGCGATCCGCGCGGAGCCGCTCGTGGGTGTCGTCAGCGTCGTCAGCATCCGCATCGTGGTGGTCTTGCCCGCGCCGTTCGGGCCGAGGAAGCCGTACACGACCCCCTCGGGGATCGCGAGGTCGAGGCCCTCGACCGCGGTCGTCGAGCCGTAGCGTTTCGTCAGGTCGGTGGTTTCGATGGCGTGCATCGTGATGTGGGTCGAAAACGGATCGTCGCTTGAGTGGGTTGTGGCCGGGTTCCGGGCCAGGCGATCGGTCAGGGCGTGGCGACGGGGTCGCGCGAACGGTGCGTCAGATGACCCACCCGTTCAGGAGGCTGTACAGGTTGAAGAGGACGAGCAGCCCGACGGGGATCCCGACGGCGATCGCGGCCCTGCGGACCGAGAGGTTGCGGGCGTGTCGCGTCGCGTACACCCAGATGACGGCCTGCCAGATCGTGAGCAGGACGGCGAGCAGCGTGGCGATCCTGACCGCCGGTTGACTCTGGAGCGCCGACGTGAACTCCGCCAACGCCTGGGTGAACTGCTGTGCTGTCTCTTCGTTGAGGTTCTCGGGGAGATCGGGGACGCCGACGCTCTGGAGCGCGACGAACTGGCCGATGGCGGTGACGATCCCCGCGACGATCGCGGGCACGAACCCCCACCCGTTCAGCTTGAACGTGTCGCCGAGCGATCCCTCGCCGCCGACCGCGAGCGAGAAGAGGTAGAACACGATCGCGAGCACGAGCCACGCGACGAACTGGACGAAAAAGGCAATGATGATCCCGCCCGCCTGGCCGATCAGGGCGAGCGGGGGCGCACCCGCGCCGACGAACGCCTGATAGGTCACCAGCGGCGACAGGACGGCGGCGACGGCGGCGAGGAAGACCACGAGCAGCGGTCGGAGGAGCCCCGGGTTTTCGGCGCGATGCCGGAAGAACGCGTCCGGGTCGGTGAGGACGTCGGTGAGTGACATTGGTTTCGCTCGGGACGACATTCACTCTCTCAATGAAAGTTTCGGTTTCCGAAACGACGGGCGAACGAAACCGTGCGGAGCGACGGACTACAGATCGGTCGCGTCGAACCGGTAGTAGCCGAGCGCGAGCGGAACGACGATCCACGCCGCGAGGATCACGAACCCGAACGAGGGGGCGAGATAGAACGGCGCACCGCCGCCACCGTTCGCGAGATCGGGGATCAACACGCCGAGCACGTCCGAGTACGCGACCGTCGGATCGAGCTGGATGAAGAACTGCGCCCACTCGGGCTGGGTCGACAGATCGAGGGTCAGCGGGGTGTACTCGTCGAGTACGAACCGGACGAGCGTCGGGATGAGTGCCCAGAGAGAGCCGAGGAGCGGAATCGGGACGATGAACAGCACCGTGAGGATGCCCGCGCCGACGAGCGAGAGCGTCGAGGACTTCGTCGCCGCCGAGAAACTGACCGCCAGCGCCACGAACGCGAGCGCGAGCAGGAGGGTCGCCAGCACGAACAGGGCGTAGTCCGCGGCCGAGAGCGAGCCCGCCAGCACGACGACGACGCCGGCGGCGATCAGGAAGCCGACGACGGCGGAGACGAAGACGACCCCCGTCCGACCGAGCACCTTCCCCAGAACCACGTCACGGCGGGTGTGGGGCAGCGAGAGCAGGAGCGCGATGCTGCCGCTCTCGCGCTCGGCGATGATCGACTTGTACCCGACGATCAGCCCGATCAGCGGGATGAAGAACGCGGTCAGCGCCGAGAGGAAACTGATGAGGGCGGTCGAGGAGATGCTCTCGCCGGTGGCGGGACCGCCGACGAACGCCCCGAGCGCGATGTAGATGTAAGCAGCACCGGCCGCGAAGACGACGAACACCGCTGTCAGTCCGAGCAACAGCCACGATCGGATCGCGTCCTGGAAGTCCTTCCGCGCGACCGTGAGCGTGCTCACGTCCGGACCTCCTCGGTCTCGCCTTCCGTCTCGGTACTGTCGGTCTCCGTCCCGGTACTGTCGGCCGACTCGTCAGTATCGTCTCGTGATCGATCGGTCTCGTCGTCGGATCGATCCATGTCGACGGCCGATGAGTCGGCTCCGTCGTTCGACTGGGGGGAGCCCTCGGTGGTGTAGGAGGCGAACAGGTCCTCCAGGGAGGCGTCGTCGGTCGTGAAGTCCTCGACGGTCGCGCCGGCGTCCTCGATCGTTCCCAACACCTCGGTCTTCGAGGAGTCGTCACACGACGCCCGGATCGTGGTGCCTTCGACGCTCGCCTCCGACACCGCCGGGAGCGCGCGGACCTCCTCCACGAGGCCGTCGGGCACGCGATCGACCTCGACGACGAGGATCGCTTCCGCGCTGGTGGCGTCGCGCAGCCCCTCGACGGTGTCCTCGGCGACGAGTTCGCCCTCGCGGAGGATCCCCACCCGGTCGCAGACCGCCTCGACCTGACCGAGGATATGACTCGAGAAGAACACCGTCGCGCCGCGGTCGCACTCGGCGCGGATGATCTCGCGCATCTCGCGCGCACCGTTGGGGTCCAGCCCCGTGGAGGGCTCGTCGAGGATCAACAGGTCTGGCTGGCCGACGAGCGCCATCCCGAGCACGAGGCGCTGGGCCATCCCCTTCGAGTAGCCGCCGGCCTTCCGGTCGATCGCGTCGGGGATGCCCACCCGCTCGGCGAGCGCGTCGGGGTCGTCGCCGCTGTTCTTCGAGTCGATGGCGAACTGGAGATGCTGGCGACCGCTCAGGCGATCGTAGACGTCGAACCCCTCGGGGAGGACGCCGACGCGCTCGCGGATCCGCTGGCTCTCGACCTGGGCGTCGTGGCCGAGCACCCGCGCGGTGCCGCCGGTCGGCCGGATGAAATCGAGCAGGACGTTGATCGTGGTCGATTTCCCCGCGCCGTTCGGCCCGAGAAAGCCGTAGATCTCGCCCTCGTGGACGTCGAGATCGCAGTTCCGCAGCGCCGTGACGTCGCCGAAGCGCTTCGTGACATTGTCGAGTTCGATCGCCGACATCACTGCCACCCCGCGGCAGCGATCCCGGTCGGTCGGCGGTCCGGCCCGCGCTCGGGACGGTCCGTGTGCGTTCCGTCCCGCCCTCTCGCAACGGACCCGTTCGCGCCGACGCCGGCACGGTCGCCCGTCGCCGATGTCGGATCGCGGTGTCGCATCATTCAGCCTGAAACATCACCGCTTGTGAAATAAAACGTTCGGCTCCGCCACCGGCACGTGACGCCTCGCCAGCCCGAAAACTTATGCCACGCTCGTCGCGAGTACCGCGAGAACCAACTCATGTCGGCGGACGGGCGGACCGATCTCGGCGGCCTCGACATGGCTATCGGGGGCGAGTTCGGCACTGGCGGACGACGGGTCGGACGAGAGGGCACGCCGGTGCCGACCGTTCCGGCTCCGACGGAACGTTCAACAGTACCGGGAACCGGTGTCAGAGTGTGAACCGCGACGCGTTCGGGCCCGTCCTGATCGCCGTCCTCGCCGTGGTGGCGCTCGGCGTCGGCGCGGCGACGCTCGACCAGATCGACGCGGGCGGCGAGGGAGTGGGCATCAGCGACGGCGACGACACCGGCCCCGGCAGCGGCGAGGCGGTCGACTTCGGTCAGCCAGGGCCGATCGAGATGGAGAACCCGCTGTCGATCCCCCCGGTCGCCGTCCGCCTGCTCGCCGCGTTGTTCATCATCGGGCTGCTCGTCGGCCTCTATGCGTGGCGCGACGACCTCCGCGAGCTCGCCGCCGTCTTCGGATTCACCGCCATCGCGGTGTTGCTGTTGTACCTCCTCTACAACTGGATCGGCTCGGGCAGTCAGGGCGGGAAGCAGGGGTTCAGCGGTGACCGAGAGTTCGAACTCCCGGGCGGTGGGACCGTCAGCGACGGCGCGCAAACGGTCACGACCGACCCAACGGCACTCACCGTGATCGTGGGGGTCGTGCTCCTCGTGGCCATCGTCGTGCTACTCCTGTTCGTCCGGGGCAGCGGGAGGACGGAAGCCGACGCCGAGACCGCTGCCGAGGACCCCGAAGCGGACGTCACCGCCAGCGTGGGCCGCGCCGCCGGCCGCGCGGCCGATCGGATCGCCGACGAGGGCGAGGCGAGAAACGAGGTGTACCGCGCGTGGGAGGAGATGACCGACCACCTCGACGTCGCCAATCCCGGATCGAGTACACCGGGGGAGTTCGCCCGCGCCGCGACCGACGCCGGGATGACACGGGGCGACGTCGACGAGCTCACCGACCTGTTTCGGACCGTTCGCTACGGCGGCCGGCGCGTCACCGACGACCGCGAGAGTCGAGCGGTGACCGCGCTCCGGCGGATCGAACGCGAGTACGCGGAGGAGCCGTGAGCCGGGGTCGACGGCTCGGTCTCGCCCTCGGACTCGTGCTGGTCGCCGGCGGGCTCGCGGTCGCGATCGCCCCCGGGCTGGGGAGCGGGATCCAGCCGAACGCCGCGATCCTCACGGGCGTCGGGGTCACCGCGCTCGTCCTCGCCGGGCTGGCGGTCCGGGCGCGGTTCAACGCGACCGAGAGCCGTCCCGAACTCCCGGCAGTCGAACGGCCACAGTCGTACGCGACGCCGGGCGACGGGCTCGACCGCCAGCTCGCGGCGGTCGGGGCGGCGCGTCCGTCGCGGGGTGCGCGCGAACGCCGCGCGATCCGCGAGCGACTCGAAGCGACCGCGGTCGCGGTGCTCGTCCGCGACGGCCTCTCGGAGGGGGCAGCCCGGGAGGCGCTCGCCGGCGGAACGTGGACCGACGATCCCCACGCCGCAGCCTTCTTCGCCGACGATCCCGGCGAGGACGTGTCGCTCGCGACCCAGCTCCGGCTGTCGTTCAGCGTCGAGCCGACGATGAGACGGCGGGCGCGCCACGCGATCGACGCGCTCGCGCGACGGGCGGGGCGAGCGGTGATGCGTGGCTCGTCCAGCGCACGCGACGCCTACGAGGAGCTCGACCCGAACGAGACGGTCACCCGCCGGACCGAGCGGTGGCGGGGCGTGAGCGCGCTCGCGCTGGTGGCGGGCGCGGCGGGCGTCCTCGCCAACCAGCCGGCGCTCGTGGTGGCCGGAACCGTTGGCGTGGCGTTCGCCGCGCTCGCGCGCGCCGCGAGCCCCCCCGACGTCGCGCTCGCGCTCGAACGGTCGGTGAGCGACGCCGATCCCGAGCCCGACGACTCGGTGACGGTCACAGTCGAAGTGACGAACGTCGGCGAGTCGACCCTCCCGGATCTCCGGCTGATCGACGGCGTCCCGCCGGGGCTCGCCGTCGAGTCCGGCTCGCCGCGGCTCGGAACCGCGCTCCGATCCGGCGAGTCGGCGACGTTCTCCTACGACGTGACCGCCACCCGCGGGGCACACGCCTTCGAGCCGGCGCTCGCGGTGGCCCGCGACGTGAGCGGGACGGCCGAGTGCGCGCGCCGAATCCGTGCCGACGCCACGCCGATCACCTGCGTGCCCACCCTGGCAGCCGCCGGCGAACTCCCGCTCCGGGCGCAAACCACCGGCCAGCCGGGGCGCGTGCTGACTGAGATCGGCGGGAGCGGCGTCGCCTTCCACACCACCCGGGAGTACCGCCCCGGCGATCCCCTCTCGCGGATCGACTGGAACGGGCTGGCGAAGACCGGCGAGCTCGCCACCGTCGACTTCCGGGAGGAGCGCGCCGCGTCGATCGTCCTCCTGATCGACGCCCGCGAGGAGGCCTATCGGGCACCGAGCCCCGACGCCGAGAGCGCGGTCGAGCGGAGCGTTCGAGCCGTGAGGTCGCTGTACGACGCACTCACGAGCGAGGAGAACCGGGTCGGGATCGCGGCGCTGTCGCCGGAGCCGTGCTGGCTCGCCCCTGGCGTCGGGACCGCCCACCGCGCTCGAGTGCAGGAACTGCTGGCGACCCATCCCGCGCTCGCGCCCACGCCGCCCGACAGACCGTTCTACCCGTCGATCCGGACGCGACGCCTCCGCCGCCGGCTGCCCGAGGACGCCCAGCTCGTGGTCTGTTCGCCGCTGTGTGACGACAGCGTGGTCCGCCTGCTCCAACGACTCGACGCCGCCGGCCACCGCGTGACGGTCGTGAGTCCCGATCCGACGGGACGGGAGACGTCGGGTCGACGACTCGCTGCGGTCGAACGCCGGCTCCGGCTGTCGAGGCTGCGGAGCGCGTCGATCCCGGCGCTCGACTGGCGCGACGAGCCGCTCGCGACGGCGCTCGCCCGCGCGGGAGGGTCGGGGTGACCGCGACCGCCACGCCGCCGATCGACGACGCGCCCGCGCGGGCGAGCATCGCGATCGCGCTCGCTGCGAGCCTCGCGGGGGCGCTCGCGCTCGCCGTCAGCACGCCGTCGCTCACGGCCGGCGTACTCGGGTTCGTGCTCGTGGCGCTCGGGCTCGCCCGCGGGTGGCGGACCGCCGTGACGCTCGGCGGCGCGGGGCTGTTCTGCGGCGTCGTCCTCGCGGGACTCGTGGGCGCGCCCGCGAGCGTGGTGGTGTTCGCCACCGCCGCCACGGTGGTCGCGTGGGACGTCGCCACCTTCGGGATCGAGGTCGGCGAGGAGCTCGGCCGCGAGGCCGACACCCGGCGGCTCGAACTCGTCCACGCGGGGGCGAGTAGCGTGGTGGCGGCGATCCCGGCCGGGATCGGCCTGGCGCTCTTTCGGACCGCGAGCGGCGGGACGGCGCTCGTCCCGATCGCGCTGCTGTGTGGGGCGGTGGTGCTGGTGGTCGTGCTCCGGCCATGATTCGCCACTGGAGAAGGGGTCGGGTGTCGCCGAGCCGTCTGCGGGAGTCGAGACCGCAATCAGTCCCTCGCTCGGCGTTCCAACAGCACCGTAACCGCCCGTACGGTGGCATACGGAACCACCACCGGCAGGGTCGTGAGGAGCGCGTACGCCACGATCATCGCGATCAGTACGGGCGCGGTGCTGAGCAGCGTCCCGGCCCACGCGAGGCCGACCAGCGCGACCACGAGCGTCAGCGCTGCTTCGAGCAGCGACCGTCGATCCACTCGCAAGCGGTCAGCCGTCGTGCCGGCCAGGTAGTTCTCGTCAAGCGATCGCCGTCTGCGCAGTCGTTTCATCGGTGTATCCTCGTTCGTTGGTTCGGCTGTTTGCCGCGGTTGGGTAGCGATGCGATCGGTGCCGCAGCACGCGGACGACCCACAGCAATGCCTCTCACGAGGCCTCGTGGTTCCCGGTGTGGCGGTCGAGTGCCGCGTTGGCAGCGACTCGGCCAACGGGAGCGTGGGCCCCGACATCGGGACCTCACACCTCACTTAGCCACGCCGAACGTGCTGGGCCGACCTGCGTGCGAAGCCCGCCGACACACGAACGCCGCCCCAGGCGGGTCGGACGCCGACCTCGCCGGCGTCTGCTGCGCGAACGGCAAAGCGCGGACAGCGTCGTCCGCGTCAGCCGGTCGTGCTCTCGTGTGCTGGGGGCTGGTCCGTCATCGATCGTCGCTCAGTCTCGCCCGGTGCTCGCTGGGACACGAATCGAACCCACTCGACGAACGGTACCGTCGAAAAGAACCACGCCAGTTCTCCCTGACGTCCCGCCCACACCGAACCCGCTCGACGGTGAGCACCGAGAGCGGGTTCGAATCGAGGGGTCGAAGACGAGTGCCCTACGCGATCCGGGCAGGGACGAACTGAGCGTGTGGGAGAGTGGCGACCGAAGAGTCACTCATTCCTACCACGCCCCGTGTCCCCGGTATCGCGGCTGGGGAAGTTCCGGAGCACCTCGGCAGGCACTCCGGACGCGAGCGCAGTGCTGTCGGGTTCGACAGCATGCGGTGGGTGTGGTAGTCGAGTCATCTTCGGTCCCAGTCACCCGGTGGTCTCGGCGGCCGCAGCCGAGCGGATGACGTAAACCGAACAATCGGAACGAGGATAATAAATCTGTCGTGACGTTCGATAGCACGCCACGGAGCGATCCGGACGATGGGCGTTCTTTCCGAGGCTTCCGAAGGATGTGGACTCCAGACGCGCTGTGACGGCGGATCGACAGTCACGTGTTCCGCTGCTCGTCGCCTCTCAGACCGTCGGGACCGGCACCGCATCGAGCACGTCGTCGATCACGCTTCGCTTGTCGACGCCCTCGACCGCGGCGTCGGGCGTGAGTACGAGCCGGTGGGCGAGCACCGGCCGCGCGACCCGTTTCACGTCCTCGGGGGTGACGTACTCGCGGCCAGAGAGCACCGCCCGGACGCGGGTGGCCTCGAACAGCCGCTGGGTCCCGCGGGGCGACACGCCGACGTCACACGCCGAACGGTCGCGAGTCGCCCGTGACAGCGCGACCAGGTAATCGAGGAGGTCCTCCTCGACCCGGACCGACTCGGGGACGGCCTGGAGTGCGCGCACCGACTCCGCCGAGAGCACCTCCTCGGCGGTCGGACTCCGACGATCCCGGTCGGCCCGGCGGCGGAGGAGCTCGGTCTCGCCCGCCGCGTCGGGATAGCCGATGGCGGTCTTGACGAGGAAGCGGTCGACCTGGGCCTCGGGGAGTTCGAACGTCCCGGCCATCTCGACGGGGTTCTGCGTAGCCAAGACGAAGAAGGGCTCGGGGAGGTCGTGGGTCTCGCCGTCGGCGGTGACCTGGCGTTCCTCCATCGCTTCGAGAAGGGCGGCCTGGGTTTTGGGTGGTGCACGGTTGATCTCGTCGGCGAGTACGACGTTCGCGAAAACGGGACCGGGCGAGAACTCGAACTCCCCAGTGCCCTCGTTGTAGACGTGGGTGCCGGTCACGTCGGCGGGCAGGAGATCGGGGGTGAACTGCACGCGCGAGAAGCTGAGCCCGAGCGTGCGGGCGACGCTCCGGGCGATCAGGGTCTTCCCGGTGCCGGGGACGTCCTCCAGCAGGACGTGACCGCGGGCGAGCACGCCGAGCAGCACGGTTTCCAAGAGCTCGCGGTCGGCGATGACGGTCGCCGAAAGCGCGTCGAGCACCGCGTCGATCTCCTCGCCCGCCTCGGCGACGTCGGCGTCCGTGGCGTCCATGCTCGTACCCCGGAATCGAGGCGCTTATCGGTGGCGATGCGCGCGAGACCGAAACCGATAAAGTGGCGTCGGGCGAACGGTCGATGGAGCCGGGGTAGCCTAGCCTGGCCAAGGCGGTTGCCTCGAAAGCAACTGTCCTCACGGACTCGTGAGTTCAAATCTCACCCCCGGCGTCATCCTGCGAACAACGACGCGAGAGACCTCCGTGTCTCTCGCAACCGTGAGCAGGTGACGGCAAGCGTGAGATTTGAATGAGACTGGCCGCAGCCCGCACAGCGAGCGAAGCGAGCGAGCAGGAACGTCCGGGCGTAGTTCAAATCTCACCCCCGGCGCTTCTCACGAACCCATCCGCGAGCGCGTTTCATCGCGCTCGCATCCGTGAGTGAGTCGCGCCGCACGAGATTTGAAGTAGGCCAGTCGCAGCCGGCGAGCGCAGCGAGCCGGACCGTCTGGACGTGGTTCAAATCTCACCCCCGGCACTTCTCCGACGAAACAGTTCGACAGCACCGCATCCGCGCCGAGAGAGTTATCGCTCCGTGAACCCGCTGCGGAAGGCGATCCACGCGAGCACACAGATGAAGAGGATCGGGGGCAGGATGGCGAACCCCCACAGCGGCCGGACGCCCATCTGGAGGATGAGAACGACGTCCGCCACTCCGATCGCGAGGAAGGGGAGGACGGCGAGGGCCGCGCGTTTCCGGTTCATCACCGGATCCCCGTTCGTGGTCTCGGCCATGCCCGACGTTCGCGCTACGGGGGCAAAAGCGTCGTGTTCGTCGCGTTCGGCTCACGCGCCGTCGAGTGATGCCTGGCGACCCGCCTCGGCCAGGGAACCACGCGTCCGCCGACCACCGACGAGGTAGCCGTCGATCGGGCTCGGATCGTGGGGCGCGGCGTCCTGCACCCAGACAGGGGTGTCGGCGCTCGCCGTCCGCGCCCACTCGCGCGCGAGCGCCTTCGAGGCGAACGCGCGGCGCGGACCGAACTCGTTGACCCACTCGCCAGCGTCACGACTCGCCCGCCGCGCGGAGGGTTTGATCTCGACGACGTACCCGGTCACGACTGGATCGAAGGGCCCCGCCGTCTTCGGTGTGGGGGTTGTGAGCCGACGACGCCCGAGCGCGAACGGGCTAAGCGGATGGGAGAAGAAGACGAGTCATGGATCGCCGGAGATTCCTGGCGGGCGTCGGTGTGGTTCCCGTCGTCGGGATTTCGGGTTGTCTCGGTGGCCTGGTCGGCGACCGAGACGCGGGCTCCGACGCGGCGAGCACGTCCGAGACGAGGACCGATTCGGACGAGGCGCGGACCACCGTGGCAGCCGCGTCCACCGAGGAGGTGTCCATCGATTCGCTGGCCGAGGAGGGATCGGGTTGCGGTCCTGGCGGATCGAGGGCGAAGGCGCGCGGCCGTCGGGAGCGCGCCGAGGGCTCGGGCGGTGCAGTTGCGGTCGTGGAAAGCGCCAGCGATCGTACCGTGAACGACCGAACGAAGTGAGGGAGCGAGCGGGAGTTTTTGGGGCAGATTTTTACGAGGAGTGGTGCGCGAGCGGTGCGAGGCGCGAACGGAGTGAGCGTGGTTCGAGACGCCTTTGGCGTCTCGTCATCTCGGAAGACCGGCGGTCTTCCGACGACTCGTCGAAGTGCCGAAGGCACTTCGAGATCCCGAGGGAGCGAAGCTCTCTCGGGCGACCTCGAATGCGAACGGGGAGCGTAGCGACCCGTGAGCGAAGCGAGCGCACCCGACGAAGTAAAAAGGTGCGTCAGAAGAACTTCAGGAGGTCGTCGCGTTGCTGGTCGTGGAGATGCGTGCGGATCGCGTCGGTCAGCGGCCCGACCGAGCCGCGTTTCGCGCTTACCGGCGCGATCGTCTCTTGCCACTGCTGCCACGGGGAGGGAAGACCGAGCCGTTCGCAGATGGCGTCCAGCCGCTCGTCGCGGTCGTCGACCTTGTCCATCTTGTTGATCGCGACCACGGTGGGGATCCCGACGTCGCGCAGGAAGCCGAACAGTTCGACGTCGTGGGGGATGTCGCCGCGCTCCGTGTGGCGATCGATGATGTCGACGGCGCTCTTGCCGTCGATCACGAGCACCCCCACGAGGATTGCGTCGGCGTTGGTCTCGATGTACCGGACGACGTCGGTCTTGATTTCCTCTCTGCGGTCGTCGGCGACGCCCGACATGAACCCGAATCCCGGGAGATCGGTGAGCACGAAGTCCTCGGGATTCCAGTCGTAGTGACCAGGCGAGCGCGTGACGCCAGGCTTCTTTCCAGTCTGGAAATCGTGGCCCGTGAGCTCGCGGAGCAGGGTGGACTTGCCGACGTTCGACCGACCACAGAAGACGATCTCCGCGCCGCGATTCGGGCGTCCCTCGAACATGACTGGCGTACCGGTTGCGATCGGTTAACTCTCCCTACCGAGTGTCGCGTTCGTTCGGCCAGAGCTTCGGACAGCGCCGTCTCGAATTCAAAGACGGTAGCCAACTCGTCTGTGACAAATCACGACGCAAATGAGAGACCGCAGGCCACTCCCTCCCCAACCGATTCCTTCGCTCGCTCACTCCGTTCGCTTGCTCAGTCATCCCTCGCGCGAGTCGTGCGCCTCCAGCGCACTCCCGCGCGCCGCCGCAACTGAAAGTCCAACATCCGAGCGACAGCACATCCACGGATATTTGACCATCCGCCGAGAGCACCGCGTGTGCGACTGGTCCAGGTGACGATCCCGGCGGGCAAGCGCGAGGCGGTGCTGCGGACCCTCGACGACGAGGGGATCGACTACGTGCTGACCGAGGAGACGAGCGGCCGGGAGTTCACCGGGGTGGTCTCCTTCCCGTTGCCGACGACCGCGGTCGAACCCGTGCTCGACGAGCTCCGTGAGACCGGGATCGACGAGGACGCCTACACGGTCGTCGTCGCCGCCGAGACCGTGGTGTCGCGCCGGTTCGACCAGTTAACGGAGCGCTACGAGGAGGAGGACACCGACAAGCGGATCGCGCGCGAGGAGCTCCACGCCCGCGCCGAGGAGCTCGTCCCCACCACCGGAACCTACCTCGTCATGACGGTGGTGAGCGCGGTGGTCGCCACCGCCGGCCTCCTGCTCGATTCGCCGGCAGTCGTGGTGGGCTCGATGGTGATCGCCCCGCTGATCGGGCCGGCGATGTCGACCGCCGTCGGGACCGTGGTCGACGACCGCGGGATGTTCCGCGAGGGACTCACGCTCCAGGCTGTGGGGCTCGGCATCGCGATCGTCGCCGCGACCGTGTTCGCCGGCCTCGCCAGGCTGACGAACGTGATCCCGCCGGGCACCGACGTGCTCGCGATCAGCCAGGTCAGGGGCCGGCTCACGCCGGACTTCCTCTCGCTCGCGGTCGCGCTCGGGGCAGGCGTGGCGGGCGCGGCGAGCCTCGCCTCCGGCGTGTCGGCCGCGATCGTCGGCGTGATGATCGCGGCCGCGCTCGTCCCGCCGCTCGGCGTGATCGGGATCGGGATCGCGTGGGGGCTGCCCGGGACCGTGCTCGGGTCGACAGTGTTAGTGCTCGTGAACGTGCTCTCGATCAACGTGACCGCGCTCGCGGTGCTCTGGTATCGGGGCTACCGACCGGATCACTGGTTCAAGGAGGACACCGCGCGGCGCGCCACCCGCGAGCGCGTCGGTGCGCTGGTGGCCGCGATCCTCGTTCTATCGCTGTTTCTCGGCGTCGTGACTTACGACTCCTACCGCACCGCGACGTTCGAGGAGGAGGTCCGGGGCGAGGTCGAGGAACTCCTCGGGCAACCCGAATACGGCCAGCTCAGCCTGTTGGAGGTGCGATTCGGGTACGACGATCCCGTGCCGCCGCGCCAGCCGACGAACGTCACCGTCGTCGTCGGCCAACCGCCCGACACCGAAACGGCGTCCCTCGCCGCACCGCTCGACCGGCGGATCGACGGCGCGCTCGGAACCCTCGACCTCCCGGGCTCGATCGTCGATCCCGGCCCGGTCGACGTGCAGGTGCGGTACGTCGAGATCGAGTCGACGTAGCTCGCGCTCGGCGAGTCGGCGACCGGGGAAGAGCAAGTCCTCGGATCAGTCGTCCGCCGGAGCGGGGCCGGCGTTCGATCCCGTCGCCGTGGGTTCGTCCGTCGCCGCTGCTGCCGTCGATTCCCCCTCGTCCGGTTCGTCGGTCGGCAGTGTCGCGTAGAGGATTCCTCGTGACGTGCTTCGCGGTGTCATGGACCTGTGCCTCGCCAGCGGAAGCCTATCAATCTACGCCTAAAAGCGATAATGTTATATAAACACATACCGCTCCGGTGCGGGGACAACGGTTAGGAACCGCGGGCCGAGAAGCGGGTATGGTGGACGGACACGATCCGGTGCAGGCGCGCGACGACGGGACGCGCGACCTCTACGACGTGACGGCGTGGGAGGTGCGATCGCCGCTCGACGGCATCGCGGTCACGCTGTATCGCGTGCTGCGTGTGACCGGCAAGTGGCTGCTGGTGCTCGCGTCGGTCGGCATCCTCCTGTGGCTGGCGTCGCGGACCGACCTCAGTCGAGTGACGAACCCCGTCGTCGCTGGATTCACGCTGCTGTCGATCCTGCCGGCGCTCGCACTCGTGGTGTTCGTCTGGCGCTCGGACGTGACCTCGGCGGAGCCGATCTCGTTGCTCGCCGCGACGTTCGCACTCGGCACGCTGTTCGCGGGGTTCGCCGCGCTGGTCAACTCCGCGCTCGGCGGCGTGTTCGGCCTGGTGCCGGTGGTGGGGACGATCTGGTTTTTCTACCTCGTGGTGGGGCCGGTCGAGGAGACGGTGAAGTGGCTCGCCGTCCGGATCTACGCCTACCGGAGTTCGCGCTTCGACGCGGTGATCGACGGCGCGGTGTACGGCGCGGTCGCCGGCCTCGGCTTCGCGACCATCGAGAACGCCCTCTACATCACCGACGCGGTCGGGACGCCGGTGATCGGCAACGTGCTCGGTGCGGGCGGCGGGGTCACGCCCCTCCGGGCGATCGCCGGACCAGGTCACGTGATCTATTCGGCCTTCGCGGGCTACTACCTCGGCCTCGCGAAGTTCAACCGGGATCGCGCCGGTCCGATCGTGATCAAGGGGCTCCTGATCGCGGCGCTGATCCACGCGACCTACAACACCCTCACGTTCGTCCCGCAGGTCGCGGCCGCGGTGCTCGGCGTCCCGACCTTCGTGGCGCTGCTCGGGTTCGTGGTGCTCTACGACGGGTTCTTCGGCTACTTCCTCTACCGGAAGCTCGCGCGGTATCGGGCGACCTACCGCGCGTTCTACGCCGACCGCGCCGAACCGACCCCCACGACCGAGCGCACCGAGTTCGAGGATTGAGCCGAATCGCGAGCGTGGGCTGACTGCCGACGTGACCGCCCGTCAGGCAAGTACGGCCAGGCCGCGCGGCGTCTGTGATTCAAATGTCGTGGGCCACTCGACCTCAAGGGAAGTCCACGAATCGCCGGCGTCGGTCGTCGAAAAGAGGCCACGGTTGTTGACCGCGTAGAACTCGCCAGCGGCCGTGCCCCGCGCGAGCACCGCGCGCACGACTCCTTCGCCAGTCGGGAGGCCGCTGTCGTCGAGGCGCTTCCACGATTCGGCATCCCCCTCCGAGCCGTCGACACGCTTGCGGTAGACGTAGCTCTCGGCGGTGTCGGCGTTGTGCGCCGATCGAGGGCCGCTCGCGCTCGACAGAAGGACGGTGTCGGGATCGGCAGGGTCAACCGCGACGCTCCAGCAGTAGCGGTGATCGAGGCCCTCTTGAGGGTGGGTCCACGTCTCGCCGGCGTCGTGGGTCTCGGCGTAGCCGTCGCCCGCCGCCGACCACGCGCGGTCGGGCACGTCGGGGTGCGTGGCGAGGGAGTGGTTGTCGACGCGCGCGCTCTCGACGCGATCCTCCCACGTCTCGCCGGCGTCGTGGGTTTCGACCAGCGCGCCCGCCTCGATCCCGACGTAGAGATGGTCCGGGCTGTGGGGATCGGGTTCGATCCACCGGACGTGGTGGGTGTCGGGCCGAGGCGGGAACGACCACTCCGACGAGGACGGCAGATCGGTGAGCCCGTCGCGGCGCTCCCACGAGTTGCCGCCGTCGGTCGAACGGTAGACCGCGCTCGGCTCGGTCCCGGCCCAGACCGTTGCCGGATCGTGGGGATGGACCGCGAGCGACATCACGTGCTCGCCGATGGTGTCCCGCCCGACGCGCTCGAAGTTCTCGCCGCCGTCCTCGCTCCGGTGGAGCCCCGCATCGAACGTCCCGACGAAAGCTCGATGGGGCGCGTCGGGATGAACCGCGACGCATTCGAGGTCGTGCTCTCCGAGGCGGCGTCTCGTTCGCCAGGCGTCGTCGGCCGCTGCGCCATCGGACGCCGCGCCGTCGTGCTCCGCAATATCGTCGCGCTCGGCGGTGAGCAACCCGTTCCGCATCGCGACGTGGATCGTGGGCATGGCGAGAGCTACACGGTGGGAGGTGAAAACGTTCGTCCCCGCGGCCAACACCGAACGCTTCGGTCGGAGCCATTGGATGGCAATTCACTTCCGACGGCACGGACCACTTTCCGTATGGATCGAGGGACGAGCGGATGAACGTCGTGATCGTGGGGGCGGGCGAGGTGGGCTCCTCGATCGCCGCGAGCCTCGACGAGGACCACGAGGTCGTGGTGATCGACAACGACGCCGAGCGGGTCGAGAACCTCACCTACTCGCTCGACGTACTCCCCGTCGAGGGCGACGGTGCGTCGTTATCGACGCTACAGGAAGCCGACGTCGAGGCGGCGGATCTCCTGATCGCGAGCACCGACGACGACGAGACCAACATCGTGGCATGTGCCACCGCGAAGACCGTCGGCGACGCGTTCACGATCGCGCGGGTGAAGCGCTCGGACTACCGCGACACGTGGCAGCAGTTCGGCGGGGCGTTCGACGTCGATTTCATGGTGTCGAGCAACCTCCGGGCCGCCGAAACGATCGTCCGGGTCATCGGCCTGCCGGCCGCCCGGGACGTCGACGTGTTCGCCGAGGGCCGCGTGGTAATGGCGGAGTTCCGCGTTCCCGAGGGGAGTCCCGTGGCGGGGCAGACGGTGACCGAAACCGATCGGTTCCCCGACCTGCGGGTCGCCGCGGTCATTCGTGACGACGACATCGTGATTCCAGAGGGAGAAACGACGATCGAGGTCGGCGACGAGCTGGTCGTGATCGGGAGTCCCGACGACACGCGCACGTTTGCGGGCGACCTCGCGCCGGATCGCACCATGGACGATCGCGACATCGTGATCCTCGGCGGCAGCGAGATCGCGGTCGAGACCGCACGAATGCTGGAAGAGCGTGGCCACCGCCCGCGACTCGTCGAGCGCGATCCCGACCGCGCCCGCGAACTCGCGGAGACGCTCGACACGGCCACGGTGATGGAGAACGACCCTACCGACCGCGAGTTCCTCGACAGGGAGAACGTCGGCGACGCCGACGTGGTGATCGCCGCGCTCGAAACCGACGGGAAGAACCTGCTCGCCAGCCTGCTTGCCTCGCGCATCGGCGTCGGCCAGACAGTCTCACTGGTCGAGACCGCCGAGGACACGCGGCTGTTCGAGGAAGTGGGTGTCAACGCGGCGGTCAACCCGCGCGACGTGACCGCCGAGGAGATCATCCGGTTCACCCAGACCGGCCGGCCAGAGAACGTCGCCCTCGTCGACCACGACCGCGCGGAGATCCTCGAAATCGAGGTCGACGAGGACAGCGTGCTCGCCGGCCGGCCGATCCGCGAGTCCGCCGCCGACCTCCCGGCCGGGACGACCGTCGGGGCGATCACCCGTGACAGGACGCTCGTCACCCCGCAGGGCGATACGGTGGTGGAAGTCGGCGATCACGTCGTCGCGTTCGCCGAGACCGACTCCGTCGATACCGTGGCGAACCGCATCTGAGTGGCCTCGATCGGTGGTTCGTTCCCTCCCGCCGAACCGCACGGCAGACCGGCAACGGCGCTTGAGAGGAGCGTCGAAACGCTCGCTGCCACGCGGTTCGCGTTCCGTGTTTCGAGTCCCTTATCCGTCGGACGAGCGCCCACACAATCGCATGAGCACCGACCGGCTGAGTAAAGTGACGGACGCTCTCCGCCTCGATTTCGATATCTACACCGACTACAAATCGAGTCTCGGGTTCGTCGGGCTGGTGCTCAAGTACATGGCGCTCGCGCCGCTCGTGCCGGCGGCGGTCGCGCTCTACTACGGCGAGGACCCACTCCCCTTTCTCGTGACGATCATCGTGATGGGCGGGCTGGGCGTCGCCCTCGATCGACTCCGATCGGACGCCCAGCTCGGCCACCGCGAGGCGTTCCTCTTCGTGAGCCTCACGTGGTTGGTCGTGCCGTTGGTCGGCATGCTGCCGTACCTGCTCGCGGGACAGGGCACGATCGCCCACCCGGCGAACGCGTTCTTCGAGAGCATGAGCGGGTTCACCACGACGGGGTCGACCGTCCTCGCGGAGATCTCCTTCGAGCAGCACTCCCGATCGATCCTGCTGTGGCGACAGCTCTCCCAGTGGATCGGGGGGATGGGAATCCTGGTGCTCATGGTGGCCATCCTGCCAGAGCTCTCGGTCGGTGGCGCACAGGTCATCGGCGAGGAAGCGCCCGGGCTGTCGATCGAGAAGCTCACTCCGCGGATTCAGGACACCGCTCGGGCGCTCTGGGGCATCTACGTCGGGTTCACGGCGCTCGCGGTCGTGGTGTACTACGCCCTCCATCTCGTCGGCATGGCCCCCGAGATGGACTTCTACGGCGCGGTCGCGCACGCATTGACCACGCTCCCCACAGGTGGATTCTCGCCGCAAGCGCGGAGCATCGAGGCGTTCTCGCCGGCGATCCAGTGGGCGGTGATCGTCTTCATGATCGTCGCCGGCACCAACTTCGCGCTGTTTTGGTACGCCATGCGCGGCGAACCCGGACGGTTGGTACGCAACGTCGAGTTCCGGTCGTACCTCCTCGCGATGGGCGTCGTCGGGGGTTTCCTCGCCGTCCTGCTGTTCGCCGGCGTCGGCCTCGATGAGATTCCCTCCGGAGTCGCGACGATCCCCGGTGACATCGAACACTCGGTGCGTCAGGCGCTCTTCCAGACCGCCGCGATCGTGACCACGACAGGCTATGCGAGCATGGATTTCAATACCTGGGACCAGTCGAGCCAGGTCGTGCTCCTGTTCGCGATGTTTTTGGGGGGGTCGGCCGGCTCCGCGGCGGGCTCGATCAAGATCATTCGGTGGTATCTCGTGCAGAAGGCGATGGCTAGAGAACTTTTCACCTCGATCCACCCCGAAGCGGTGCGGCCGATCGAGCTCCCCTCGGGGCCGACCGACGAGGACACGATCCGGAGCGTGTTCGTGTTTGTGGTGCTCTTCATCGTGATCTTCGCGGTTTCGACGGTGGTGCTCTACATCGACAGCCACCTGACCGGCCTCGAACTCTCCGGCATCGAGGCGGTGAGCGCGGCGATCGCGACGCTCGGCAACGTCGGACCCGGGGTCGGCGTCGTGGGGCCGATGAACAACTTCCTGCCGTTCTCGGGGGTTGCGAAGGTCTACATGGCGCTGTTGATGTGGATCGGCCGCCTCGAGATCCTCTCGGTTCTCATCGTGTTCACCCCCTCGTACTGGCGGGTCTGAGTGCCGAATCACCGCTTCACCGGCGTTCACAGGGGGACGAGCGGACGGAGCGGGCGAGGCGGGCAGGACGGCGAGACGGGCGGAACCACGGCGCGGCATCGGTCCAGTTTTATCGATGTGGGTAGGTAGCAACGCGGGTGGACAGCACGTGGGTTCGTTCGTACTGGCAGCGCCACGGCGGCCGGCTCACGGTCCTCCTCGCCGCGACCGTCGCCGCGCTGTCGGTAGCGACCGGAGTCGCGAACATCGGTGCGCGGAGCGTCGTCGGCCCGCTCGGGCAGTTCGTTCCGGAGTGGGTACAGCGAACCGCCGGTTTCACGGGCGCACTCACCGGCTTTCTGCTCGTCGTGAGCGCGCTCGGGCTCCGGCGGCGGCTGCGGGTCGCGTGGTACGCGACGACGATACTCCTCCCGATGGGTGCGCTCCAGGGACTGCTCCAGTCGAGTTCGCTGTCGGTACCGCTCGTCGTGCTCTCGGTCGTGACGCTCCCGGTGGTGCTCACGAACGCCGCACGGTTCGACCGGGACCTTTCAGTTTCGACGTCACAGCTGGCGGCTGGGGCCGCGCTCGTCGCCACCCAGGTTTATGGGACGGTGGGCGCGTACACGCTTCGTGATGAGTTCACCACCATCGAAACACCCGTCGACGCGTTCTACTACGCGATCGCGACCGCGAGCACCGTGGGCTACGGCGACGCGGTGCCGACGAGTCAGGCCGCGCGGCTGTTCGGTATCTCGGTCGTGCTCCTCGGAGCCAGCAGTTTCGCGCTCGCGCTCGGGACGCTGCTTGGCCCCGCGATCGAGGCGCGGTTCTCGCGGGCGCTCGGGCGCATGACCGGGAGCCAGCTCGAACTCCTCGAAGATCACGTGCTCGTGCTCGGCTACGGCGATCTCACCGAACCCGTGGTCGCGGAGCTCACGGATGCTGCCGATTTCCTCGTCGTGACGCCCGATCCGGATCGAGCCTCGACGCTGGCCGATCACGACGTCGACGTCCTCACCGCGGATCCGAGTGACGAGGAGACCCTCCGACGCGCTCGGATCGACGACGCGCGGGCAGTCGTGGTCGCGACCGACGACGACGCCCAGGACGCACTCGCGGTGCTGACGGCGCGAGATCTGAACAGCGAGGTGTACATCGTCGCGGCCGCGACCGACCGTGAGAACGTCCCGAAGCTCGAACGCGCGGGGGCCGACACCGTCATCAGCCCGGCGAGCATCGGCGGTCGGCTGCTCGTGCGCTCCGCGCTGGATCGGAGCGACGTCTACGACGCCGTGGCGCGGCTCGTCGAGGAGTGATCGGCGGCAGAACCCAGAACTTCAGTCGTCGCCAGCGGCACCGACGCGGCGGTCCGCACGCGGCCCCTCCAAGTCGACGCCAGGCAGCAGATCACGGAGGTATCGCCCGGTGTGTGAGTTGTCGATTTCGGTCAGGGCCTCGGGCGTGTCCGCTGCCACGATCTCGCCACCGTGCTCGCCGCCCTCGGGTCCGAGGTCGATCACGTGGTCCGCGTTCTTCACGAGGTCGAGTTCGTGTTCGACCACCACGACCGTGTTGCCGTTGTCGACGAGTCGCTGGAGCACGTCGATGAGCTTGCGCTCGTCGGCCGAATGCAGACCGGTCGTGGGCTCGTCGAGCAGGTAGAGCGTGTCGCCGGTCTGTTTCTTCCCCAACTCTTCGGCGAGCTTGACGCGCTGAGCCTCGCCACCGGAGAGGGTTGTCGAGGGTTGGCCGAGTCGCATGTAGCCCAGACCGACGTCCCGAAGCAGCTGGAGCCGGCGTTCGAGCCGGGTGTCGGCCTCGAAGAATTCGTAGGCCTCCTCGACCGACATGTCGAGCACGTCAGCGATGGTTTTCCCCTTGAACGTCACATCGAGGGTCTCGTCGTTGTAGCGCGCGCCGCCACATTCCTCGCAGGGGACGTGGACATCGGAGAGGAAGTTCATCTCGATCTTGACCGTGCCCTGCCCGCCGCAGGCCTCACACCGGCCGCCCTTGACATTAAAGGAGAAGCGGCCCTTCTCGTAGCCCCGCTGTTTGGCGAGTTTGGTCTCGGCGAAGCGCTTCCGGACGTAATCGAACACCCCTGTGTAGGTCGCGGGGTTCGAGCGCGGCGTCCGGCCGATCGGTGACTGGTCGATCAGTCGGACGGTCTCGACTCCATCATATTCGATCGCGTCGTGGTCGCCCGGATCGACGGAGCGGTTGTCGTTCATCTCGCGGACGAGCCCCTTGTAGAGCACGTCGTGCATCAGTGTCGACTTCCCGGAACCGGAGACCCCGGTGATCGCCGTGAAGCACCCCAACGGGATCGACACGTCGAGGTCGTCGAGGTTGTGCTGGCGTGCACCGCGAATCGTGAGCGTGCCGTCGGGCTCGCGGCGCTCCTTGGGCACCGGGATCGCCTTCCGACCGCTGAGGTACTCGCCCGTGATCGATCCCTCGGCGCGTTCGATCTCGTCAACTGTGCCCTGGGCGACGACCTCGCCGCCACGCTTGCCGGGACCAGGCCCCATGTCGATGACCTCGTCGGCCCGGCGCATCGTCTCCTCGTCGTGTTCCACGACCAGCAGGGTGTTGCCGAGGTCGCGGAGTTCGGCGAGCGTGTTCAGGAGACGGTCGTTGTCGCGCTGGTGGAGCCCGATCGAGGGCTCGTCGAGCACGTAGAGCACGCCCACGAGTCCCGACCCGATCTGGGTGGCGAGTCGGATGCGCTGGGACTCGCCCCCCGAGAGGGTCGCCGCCTGGCGATCGAGCGTGAGGTACTCCAGGCCGACCTCGCACATGAACCCGAGCCTGGCGCGGATCTCCTTCAGGATCTCCTCGGCGATCGTCCGCTCACGCTCGGTCATGTCTGCCTCCATCCCCTCGAACTGTGCGAGCGCGTCGCCGATCGACAGCTGGTTGACCGCAGTGATCGGCGTGTCGTCCACCAGCACTGCGCGACTCTCTGGTTTGAGCCGCGTTCCCTCGCAGGCGGGACACGTCGTCGTCGCCATGAACTTCTCGATGTGCTCGCGGGTGCCCGAGCTCTCGGTCTCGACGTGGCGACGTTCGAGGTTGGGGATCACGCCCTCGAAGCGCTTTTCCTTCCGCCGGGTGCCGTTTTTCGTCCGGCGCTCGAAGACCACCTGCTCGTCGGTGCCGTAGAGAAACGCCTCCCGGATCTCGGGATCGATCTCCGCGAAGGGCGTGTCGAGCGAGACGTCGAAGTGGGCCGCAACGGCGTCGAGCCGCGTCTGATAGTACGAACGGGAGTAGCTCCACGGCTCGAACACCTCGCGCAGCGGTTTCTCGGGGTCCTGGACCACGAGGTCCTCGTCGACCTCCTTGGTCTCGCCGATTCCCTCACACGCAGGACAGGCTCCGTGCGGACTATTGAACGAGAAGCTCCGGGTTTCGATCTCCGAGATGTCGATCCCGCAGTGGGTGCACGCGAGCGCCTCGGAGAACTCGACGACCGACCGCTCGTCGGCCTCGCCCGCGAGGTCACCGGTGGCTCGCGCCGTCGATCCGCCGATGTCGGCCTCGGCGGGCGGGTCGGGCAGGATGACCTTGAGCACGCCCTCGGCCTCTTCGAGGCCGGTCTCGACGCTGTCGGTGATGCGCGAGCGGGCGTCGTCCGTGATCTTCACGCGGTCGACCACCACGTCGACGGTGTGATCGTAGTTCTCGTCGAGGTCGGGCTGTTCAGTTGCGAGGTCGTAGGTTTCGCCGTCGACCTCCACCCGCGAGTACCCCTCGCTCACGAGCTCGTCGAACAGGTCCTCGAACGCGCCTTTCTGGTCGCGGACGACCGGCGCGGCGATCTTTGCCCGGGTTCCCTCGGGGAGTTCCAAGATCCGCCGGACCATCTGCTGGGCGGACTGCTCGCCGACCTCGCGACCACACTCCGGACAGTGTGGTGTGCCGACGCGGGCGTAGAGGAGTCTGAGATAGTCGTGGAGCTCCGTGACCGTTCCAACGGTGGAACGGGGGTTGTTGGCGGCGTTCTTCTGGTCGATCGAGATCGCCGGCGACAGGCCCTCGACGTTCTCGACCTGGGGCTTGTCCATCTGGCCGAGGAAGTTCCGTGCATAGGCTGAGAGGCTCTCGATGTATCGGCGCTGGCCCTCGGCGTAGACGGTCTCGAAGGCGAGCGAAGACTTGCCCGAGCCGGAGAGTCCAGTGACGACGGTAAACGACTCGCGCGGGATGGTGACGTCGAGATCCTTCAGGTTGTGTTCCTCCGCGCCGCGGACCTCGATGACGTCCTTACTCATTGGGTTTCGGTGCGGGCGCGGAGGGTGAAACCCTGTCGGTCCACTTTTTCCTCGTCGGGTGCGCTCGCTTCGCTCGCCCACCACTCCTCGCAAAAACCTGGACTAAAAAGCCCCGCTCGCTCCCTGCGGTCGCTCGCGGTGAACCGCGCTCGCTTCGCTCGCGCGGATGCCGAAAATCCAATACATCCCGGTGCTACAGCAGTTCCGCGAGAAGGGCCGTTAGCTTGTCTGCCCGTTCTTCATCGAGTTCGGTCGATTCGAAATCGATAGTTACGCCATCTTCTTCGTATCGTGGGACGATATGAACGTGGACGTGGAACACCTCCTGACCCGCGGCCGCGCCGTTCGACTGAATGATGTTCACTCCCGCCGGGTCCAGTGCGTCCTCGATAGTCGCCGTTGCAGTTCGCACCGTGTCGAACAGCGCTGCCGTCTGCTCCGGATCGAGATCCGTGAGTCCCGTGGCGTGATCTCTCGGTGCGACCAGCGTGTGGCCGTCGGTCGCCGGGTTCGCGTCCAGAAACGCCACAATGTCCTCGTCTTCGAGGATTTTGAACGACGGCACGCCACCGTTGGCGATTCGACAGAAGGTACAGTCATCCTGCATCCTCAGTTCACACTCAGTAGTTCCACGTCGAAGTAGCTACTGAACAATCCCTCGTCGAAGGTGAGCAGCCGATCGGCCTGCTCGGTTGCGTGCGCGCCGATGACGAAATCCGCGGCGACGTGCTGGCGGGGTGCGAGTCTCGTCCCACAGGCGGGACAGGTAACAGTCGTGTGTTCGCCACACGCCGGACACTGGAGTTTCTCCCCACGCCGGTCGAGATACGTCTCGAACGCCGTTCCAGCGGTGAAGGAGGCTTCACACGACGGTCGTTCGACACCGATACCGGTGTCGTCGAGGAACCCATCGAGGGCCGCAGCGTCACCGAAGTACGGGTCGGCGGCGAGTTCGGTATAGACGACGTCGTTGATGACTGTCGCGCCGTCGGTGGACGCCTCGTGGAGCGCGGCGGCGGCCCGGCGGTTGTGGTCGTCGTCGGGATACAGCAGCGCGATGAGGGCACTCGTATCGATGACTGTCTTCATTCGCGCTCGCCGCGGAGGTCGGCCATGCGCTCCTCGACGCTTTCGCTGGTGTCGGCGACGCCACGCCACTTCTCGAAGGGGTTCTCATCCACCCGTTTTTCGATGGCGTACCCCCGTTCCGTTTCGACGAACTCGATCTCGTCGCCCGGGTCGATGCCCAACTCCTCCCTGATCGGCTTCGGGATCGTGACTTGACCCTTGCTCGTCACCTTGCTCATGGTTGCACTTGGCCGTAATACCACAAAAGTATTACCCGGTCGCGTAACTGACCGTCCCGTCTCAGACCCGCTCGGGCCGCCACCCGCCGTCGACAGCGACGTTCTGGCCGCTCAGGTAGTCGCTGTCCGCCTCCAGAAAGAAGAGCATCGCCTGGCACATGTCCTCGAATTTCGCTGGTCGACCACGAGGCAGGCTGTCGGGGAACACCTCGGAGTTCTCGACCACGTACGGCGAGATCGCGTTCACGGTGATTCCGTCGTCCTGGGTGTCAGCGGCGAGCATCCGGGTGAACATCAACACACCGGCCTTCGCCACGAAATAGGGGAAGTTCTGCGGGCTGACGAGCAGTCGATCGGCGCTCGCGTAGCCGACGTTGACGATCCGGCCCCACTCGGTCTCGCGCATCCCATCCAGCGCGCGCTTCGAGCAGAGATAGGTGGCGGTGAAGTTGGTGTCCATCACCGCGTTCCACGTCGCGAAGTCGATTGCCTCCCAGTGAGTCGGCGCGAACCGTCCCACGTTGTTCACGAGCACGTCCACGCTTCCTAAACAACCCTCGACGGTCGCGAAGAGCTCGTCGACGGCGTCGGGGTCGGTCACGTCGGCCTGGACGGTCGTGACGTCGACACCGTGCTCGCGCGCGAGGTCGGCTACGTCGGCGGCGGCGTCGGCGCTGGTGTTGTAGTGGACGGCGACCGACGCGCCACGCTCGGCGAGCGCGAGCAGGAGCTCGCGGCCGATACCCTTCGCGCTGCCGGTGACGAGCGCTGTACGCCCGGTGAGGTCGGGATCGATCACACCCCGTGTCCGCGCTCGGCGAGCATATGCCGCCCGGACGGGGAAACGCTCTTGTCGGATCGCTATGAGAAGGAGACGATGGCGACTGACGGCCCAAACGAGGAGCTGTATCCGGTCGTGTACCGCGCGGTGAACGACGCGCTGTGGAACGTCGTCGGCACCGTGGCGC
This sequence comes from Halococcus agarilyticus, assembly GCF_000334895.1. Taxonomy (NCBI): domain Archaea; kingdom Methanobacteriati; phylum Methanobacteriota; class Halobacteria; order Halobacteriales; family Halococcaceae; genus Halococcus; species Halococcus agarilyticus. The sequence goes on from NZ_BAFM01000002.1 coordinate 157,867, forward strand.
TGTCGCTGGTGCTCGTCGCGGTGTTTTTCGTCGGGCTGTCGGTGTTCCTGTCGTCGGTGACGACGATGGGGTCGTCGCTTTCCGTTCTGGGGATCGTTCTCGGTACGGCGATCGCCGTGGCCGCCGCTCTCGGGTTCGCCCTGCTGTTCGACCTCCTCCCGTGGTCCTGACAGCTCGACTGGTCACGCCACCGAACCACGAGGAACTAAGTCGGCGAGCGCGACCACCAACGTATGGCGAGGTACGCCGGCGTCGATCTCGGCGGGACGAACGTCCGTGCGGTCGTCGCCGACGCCGACGGCGAGATCCGTGGCAGCGACAAGCGGCCGGTCCCGCCCGACCTCTCGACGGGACTCCCGGTCACCGACACGATACTCGACTGTCTCCGCGAGGCGTGCGTGGCGGCGGACACGTCCCCGGGAGCGATCGAGGCGGTCGGGGTGGCCGCCGCTGGTCGGCTCGACCCCACCGAAGGGATCGTCGAGCCGACCAACATCGCGGTCGACACCGTTCCGCTCACGGGACCGATCGCGAACCTCGTGGACTCGGATCGAATCCATCTCCACAAGGACGTCGCCGCGGGCGTGATCGGCGAGCGGTACCACGCCGAGCGCAACCCCGACGACATGGTCTACCTCACGATCTCCAGTGGAATCGGTGCGGGCGTCACCGTCGACGGCTCCGTGCTCCGCGGCTGGGACAGCAACGCGGGCGAGGTCGGTCACTACGCCGTCGATCCCGCGGGACGGCTGACCTGTGGCTGTGGCCACGACGGTCACTGGGAGGCGTACTGCTCGGGCGCGAACATCCCGGCGTACGCGCGACTGCTCTGGAACGACGCCGACCGACCCGCGACCGCCCTCCCGATCGACGAGGAGGCGTTCGACGCCGTCGACGTGTTCGCCCACGCCCGCGAGGACGCGTTCGCGGGGCGGGTCGTCGAGCGCCTCGCGGAGTGGAACGCGATGGGCGTGGCGGGCGTGGTCCACGCCTACGCGCCGCTCGTGATCTCCGTGGGTGGGGCGGTCGCGCTCAACAACGAGGCGCTCGTGGTCGATCCGATCCGCGACCGGCTCGACGACCTCGTGATGACCAACGTCCCCGAGGTCAAACTCACCGAGTTCGGCGACGACGTGGTGGTTCGAGGGGCGCTCGCGAGCGCACTCACCGGCGGCACCGGCGATCCGGCCGATCGCCGCGGGTGAGGACAGCAGCCGGGCCAATCGATGTGGCTCAGACCTCAGCGTCGATCGCCGCGCCGCACTCGGGGCATTCGAGCCCCATCCCGTCGTCGGTCATCGTGATCGCGAGCACGTCGCTCTCGTCGCACTCGGGGCAGGGCTGGGGCACGCGCCCCTCGGTCGAGTCCTTCGGCGCGCCGAGCGCCAGCGCGACCACGCGCTCGTCGCTCTCGTTGCGTCCCTGCTGGAACTCGCCGGGCGCGAACCGGATCGTCTCGCCGGCCGCCACCTTGACGAGATCGCTGTCGGCGGTGGCCTCGGGCTTGGTCTCGAACGTCGCGGTCCCCTCCTGGACGTAGAACACCTCCTCCTGATCGAGGTGGGCGTGGAGCCCGCCCGAGAACGCCTCGCCCGGCTCCAGCGCGTAGTGGTTCATGGCGAGATCCGCGGTGTCGAGCGGCTCCGACAGGCTGCGCCGATCGGCGTCGCCCATCTCGCTCTGCGCCGCCTCGTCGATGGCAGTCTTCTCCATGCGAACCCACTACCGTCGGGACGAACAAAAGCCCTCTCAGGGGTTCGAAAAGGGCCGACGGGCCACCGGAACCACAACCCATACCCGTTCCGGACCGAACACCGCGTATGCGACGCCGGGATCTACTGTGCGCTGCGGCCGGGACGCTCTCGCTGCCGGCCGTCACTCGGCGAACGACCGCCCAACCGGCGTACGAACCGCTCGGGCGCGTCCCGCTCGACGGCGCGACCGAGGTCGTCGTGAGCGACGACGGCCGGACGGCGTTTCTCGCCGCCACGACCGGGTTCGGCACGGTGGATCTGAGCGATCCCCGAAATCCACGAGTGCTCGCCGACCGACGGAACCTGCTCGCCGGCCACGAGAACGGTCCTCTCCGCGATATCCGAGACGTCAAGCTCGCTGGCGACCGGCTGGCCGTCGTCGGCCCCGCGAACCCGAACGCGGGGATCGACGCGATGGTACTCTACGACGTGAGCGATCCCGCCGATCCCGAACGGGTCGCGGTCCACGAGACCGACTACGCCATCCACAACGCCTTCCTGACAGATGGCCGGGCGTACCTCTCGCAGTTCGACGGCGAGACGGTGGGCATGACGATCGTCGACGTCGCGAACGACGAGCCCGAGCGCGTCGGGCGGTGGTCGATCCTCGACGAGCCCGACTGGGGAGAGATTCCCTTGTTTCCCGCGACGGTCCACGACATCTGGGTACAAAACGGGATGGCCTACATCGCCCACTGGGACGCCGGGACGTGGCTGATCGACGTGCGCGACCCGTCGAATCCGACCGCGATCACCAGGATCGGGGGGCTCGCACCCGACGAGCTCGCGTCGCTGTCGGGCGAGGCGCTCCGGCGCGCACAGCTCGTTCCGCCGGGCAACTCCCACTACGTCACCGTCGACGACGACGCCGCGATCATGGGCGTCGGCGTCGAGTCGTGGGCCGTCGAGGGCGAGGGCGGCCCGGGCGGGATCACGCTCTGGGACATCGCATCGCCACAGAACCCCGAGGAACTCGCCACGATCGACGCGCCGCCGACACCGGCCCCGAGCTACGGCGGGCTCTGGACCACCGCGCACAACTTCGATCTCAAGGAGGGCCGGCTCTACTCGTCGTGGTATCGCGGCGGGGTGAAGATCCACGACGTGAGCGATCCAGCGAACCCAGAGGAGATCGCTCGGTGGCGACGAACCGAGAACACGAGTTTCTGGGCGACCGTGCTCGCGGTCCCCGGGGAGTTCTTCGTGGGCTGTAGCTGGAACCAGTACGGCGAACTTCCCCAAGCGTATCTCTACACGTTCCCCGACCGCGCCGGCCCGGCACCGGAATCGACCACGCTTGCGACCGACCGCAACGCAACGGCCCGCAACGAACCGACGGCCCGCAGCACAACGACGAACCGTGACGCGACGACCGCGAACGGCTCCGTGCCGACGACCGGCTCGACGGGCGGGACCGAAGCGACGAGCAACGGAACGGGTGGTGGGGGCAGTGCGGGCGCAGGACCAGGGTTCGGCGTGCCCGCGGCGCTCGGTGGCGTCGGCCTCGCAGCGTGGCGATATCTCCGCCGGAACGACGAGTCGAAAAGGCGGTAGCGAAGCGGCGTGGTCGTCTACCGCAGCGCGTCGCGGTCGGCCGCAAATCGCACTCGATCGTGGACCGTCGGGCCGAGCGAGAGTTCGACCACGTCCTCGGTGAGCACGCGCCCGCCCTCGACCGGGACGCCCCACGTCCCAAACCGGAGATAGCCCCGAATGTCGTCGGCGTGAGTGAACAGATCGAGGTACTCGACACCGTGTTCGGGAAACTCGCTCGCGCTGTGGGCCCGGTCCATGTCGGAGTAGACCGTATCGAGACCATCGAAGAAGGCTTCGAGCTCGTCGGCAGCGTCGTTCGTGGCCGCGACGACCGACTCGCTCGCCGCACGAATCTCGTCCGAGGAGAGTCCCGCGTCGGCGAGCGCGCGCTGGGTGCGCTGATCGAAGTGCATGGCGGTAGTTCGGGTGCGAGCGGTGAAAGCGTCGTGGTTGGAGCCGACGTCAGGGCAGCTCGGGTTCGTAGCCGATCGCGTCGACCGCCGCGTCGATCAGCTCCTCGATCCCCTCGCTCTCCTCGACGCTCAAGTAGTGATCGGCGTCGAGATCGCGCGAGCGGTCGGCCTTCGAGCACACCGTGAGCACCGGCACGTCGAAACGCTCGCGGACGGCGGTTTCGAGCGCACGCTGGTCGGCGAGCGGGTAGCCACACGACTCGCTCGCGTCGACGAACACCACCACGCAGTCGGCGGCGTGGGTGAGCGCGCTCTCGGCCTGGAGTTCGATGTCGTTGCGTTCGCCGGAGTCGCGATCGAGCAGCCCCGGAGTGTCGACGAGCTGGTAGCGGATGTGATCGCGAGTGAGGTGTCCGACGCCGACTCGGGTGGTGGTGAACGGGTACGACGCGATCTCGTGGCGCGCGTTCGTGACGTTGTTGACGAATGAGGACTTGCCGACGTTCGGGAAGCCCGCGACCACGATCGTGGGCTCGTCGGGGCGGATGTCGGGGAGCGCGCGGAGATCGTTGCGCGCTTCGCCGAGGCGATCGAGATCGTCGGCGACCTCCTCCACCACGTCCGCGAGCCGCGCGAACGCCTGCTTTCTGAGCTTGCGCGCGGTCTCGATGTCGCCGCGGAGCCGGCTCTGATATTCGTCCTTGATCTCGTCGGTTTTCCGGCTCGCCCACCCGACCTCCGAGAGGCTCTTCCGCACTTCGTCGACCGCGACGAGCGAATCGGCGAGTTCGTAGTAAAAGGGGTCGACGGTGTCGAAGTCAGGCCAGCTCGTCACGACGTGTTCGAGGTTGTCCGAGAGCACGTTCGCCGCGGTCTGGAGCATCGACTGCTGGGCTTCGGTCCCGGATTTCGCCCGGCCCGCCCGCGTCGCCCGCGAGAACGCCCGGTCGATCAGCTCCTCCGCGGTGGGCGTCGTCGGCAGATCCTCGAAAATCATGCCTGCTGTAGATCGTACGGACGTAAAAACGCGTCAGTCGGCGGCGAACGGACGAGGAACGTCTATGTCGTCGATTCCAGCGCCGCCGATACACATATACTATCACGTGGACTACCCGTGGATATGACGAACTGGCGTGCGGTCGGGATCGGGTTCCTCGTCCACATCGTACTCGGGATCGTCGGCGCGCCGATCGGGATCGGTCCGCTCGCCGCCGGGATCGTCTCCGGGTTCGTCGCGGGCTACGTCGCCGGTGGCGGTATCGGGAGCGGTGCGTGGCACGGCCTGCTCGCGGGGTCGATCGGCGGGATCGTGCTCGCGATCGTCCTCGGGATCGCGATCACGATCGGGGCCGGCATCGCCGGTGGTCCGCTCGGTGGACTGCTCGGCGGCGGCGCGCTCGTCGTCGGTGTGCTCGTGGCGATCGTGTCGGGGTTCGAAAGCGCGATCGGCGGGGCGATCGCCGGACTGCTCTGAGCAGGCCTATCGCCGTTCACGAAGCTCAGCGCGCAGGTCGTCCACGTCCGCGCCGTTCATCGCGAGCAGCACGAGCAGGTGATAGACGATGTCGGCGCTCTCGTGGAGGAGTTCCTCTCGGTCGTCGTCCTTCGCCGCGAGCACGAGCTCCGTACTCTCTTCCCCCAGCTTTTCGAGCACGGCGTTCTCGCCCTTCTCGTGGGTGAACAGCGACGCCGTGTACGATCCCTCGGGGAGGGTGTCCCGGCGCTCCTCGATCACGGCGAACAGCTCGTCGAGCACCGGTTCTTCGGCCGTTTTCGTGCCGGCGGTAGTGCGATCGTCGCTCACAGCTCGTCCACCTCGCGGATGTCCTGGAGCTCCTCGAACGTCTCGCGTGGCCGGCCACCCTCGTCGAACACGCCCGGATCGACCTCGATGTCGGCACCGGTCCGTGCGGCGAGCGCGAGCGAATCGCTCGGCCTGGCGTCGATCACGGCGTCCGCGCGCGGCGTGTCGAGGTGGAGGTTCGCGGTGTAGGTCCCGCCGCCCTCCTCGCTCTCCTCGATGGCGTCGACCACCACGCGATCCACCCGACCACCCAGTTCCTCGACCACGTCGAGCAGGAGATCGTGGGTCAGCGGTCGGCCGATGTCGACCGCATCCATCCCGCGGGCGATCGCGGTCGCCTCGTTGAACCCGATGAAGATCGGCAGGAGGTCGGGCTCGCCGTCGCTCGCGAGGAGCACGACGGGGACCGGCCCGGAGGGCGTGCCCGCGACACGGACCGCGTCGATGTGGGCGTGCATGGCTCCCGGACGGGGCGCGCGATGAAAAGTCTGTCACTGCCGGCGGTGGAATTTCGTCGTTCGATCGGTACCCGACTGTCGCCGCTCGTCGCGATTGCGCTCAAACCGTGACTGTCTCGAAGAAGGCGAGTCCGTGAACCCGCGCGTCGTCGGTGAGTTCGGGGTGGAACGCGGTCCCGACCACCGGCCCGTCACGGACCGCGACGGGGTGGCCGTCGAACGACGCGAGCACCTCTGTGTCGCCGACCGACGCGACCCGCGGCGCACGGATGAACACCGCCGGGAACGGCTCGTCCAATCCGGTGACGTCGAGGTGGGTCTCGAAGCTGTCGCGCTGGCGGCCGAAGGCGTTGCGATCGACGGTTGCGTCGATCAGGCCGAGCGTGTCGACCCGGTCGTCGCCCGCATCGGCGGCAGCGACGATCAGTCCCGCACACGTCGCGAGCAACGGCTTGCCCGCCGCGACGTGAGATGCGATCTCCGCCGCGATCCCCTCGCGGTGGAGGTGCGCCGAGATGGCGGTGGATTCGCCGCCGGGAAGGAGGAGGAGGTCACAGTCGGGCACCGTGCCCGCGGTGTGGATCTCGACCGTCTCGACGCGCTCGCCGTGGGCGCGCGCCGCGCGCTCGATCGCGGCAGCGTGCTCACGGAAGTCGCCCTGGACCGCGATCACGCCGGCTGTGAGAGTCATGGAAACAGTTTGGAAGGCAGAAAGGACGGTGCCGTGTTACAGCACGTTCAAAACGAGGATCAGCACCCCGAACGCCACGCCGAACGCCACCACGGTCTTGGGATCGATCCGGATCGCGTTTCGGTCCTCGGCATCGAAGTACCTGACCAGGCCCGCACTCGACATCAGTCCGCCGGAGTTCTCGCCGCTGCTCATACCCACCCTCCGCGAGCCGCGGGCCTAAGCCTTTCGTCGTGTTTCCCGATGGCTGGAAGGTGTTGCAGACGGAGCGCACGGGTGGGAAACCCTTATGCGCGCGGCGCGGGTAGTTTCGGTGGAACACATGACTGTCCGGTTGAAAGACTTTTACGCGGACTGGTGTGGCCCCTGCAAGACCCAGGATCCGATCCTCGAGGAGATGGAGGAGGACCTGAACGGCGACGTCGAGTTCGAGAAGATCGACGTCGAGGCCGATCAGGAGGTCGCCAACGAGTATCAGGTGCGCTCGCTGCCGACGCTCGTGATCGAGAACGACGACGGCGTCGTCGAGCGGTTCATCGGCGTGACCCAGCGCGACGAGCTCGAAAGCGCGATCGAGAAAGCCGGCGCGTAGAGCGGTGGCGCTCGACGACCACTGAGTCGTCGCGAATCACTCCTGTTCTATCGACCAGTTGGAGAACGAGCGACGCGTGTGGCTATCGGAGCCGCTGGTACGCCCGGATCAGGATCTCCGCGATCGCTCCGACGAAGCTCCAGCGGTACGCGAGTGCGGCCGCGCCGAGCAGTAGCGCTGCGATCTTCGTGTCGCCGCGGTACAGCGCGAGGCCGGCCTCGACGACCATCGAAATCGCGCTGACGAGGCCCGATCGTTTCGACGTGAACAGGTCCGAGAGTCCCATGTGTCTTCGTACCGGCCGCCAGAGCCATAAGTCCTTAGTCGGCGTGTGCCGGGAGAGGATTGGCGAGCGATGTCAATAGGAGTCGATGTCGAGGGCGTCGATACGTCCGAACTCGTCGACGTTGCGCGTGAGGACTCCTTCGTCGCGTTCGACGGCGGTCCCGGCGATCAGCACGTCGACCTCGCCGATCCGCTCGCCCCGATCGACGAGTTTGCGCTGGGTGGCTGTGGCGTGGCGGGCAGCAGCGGCTGTGAACGGGACGACGTCGATCTCGTCGACGACGCCATCGAAGCGCTCCCGGTGCCGTTCGGCTTCGCCACGGAGACCGACCCCGACCTCGAAAACGGTGAGCGTCGAGAGCGCGATTGGTGTTCCCGTGTCGATCAGTTCTGCAAGCTTGTCGGTCGCGACTGGCTGCTGTCGGACGAGATCGTTGATGAACGTCGAGTCGAGGATCACGCGTCGGGATCGTCGCTCCGTATCTCGCGGTCGAACCCTTCGCGCCACTCCCGCTGGCGCTGCTCGGCGCGATCGGCCGCCTCGTCGTCGAGCAGCCCGACGAGCCGCTTGAGCGGGGCTGCGGGGGCCGCCTCGTCGTCGGGAATCCACCATACTCGGGATCGCCCGCCGACCTTCTTCGACGCCAGCTCACCGCGGTCGTGCAGATCGTCGAGCCGGTTGAAAACCGTCCGCCGCGAGGCTCCGAGCGCCTCGGCGACCTCGGGAGCGGTGAGCGGCTCGGCGGCGTCATCACGGTCGTCGAACACCGCGAGGACGTCCTCGGGCAGGACACTCCGCGTCGATCCAGGCGCACCCATGTTCCCACGAAGGAACGCAGGAATCATAGTTCTGTCGGGGTCAGCGGAGCGGCGAAGCACCATCCCCAGCTGCGCCAGCTTAGGTCCGCGCTCGCTTGATCGTCACCAACCGGCGTTGCTCGGCCTGCCGTCGTGGGCAGAAACGAAACGAGCCGATCCCGTGAGCGACGTGTTTCCGCTCGGCTACGTGTCGGTGCTCGACCGCGGTGACGCCGGGGGTTCCAGCGGTTCGTCCTAGGGGGACGATCGGTCGAGTGCGGCGAGTCCCTCGGTACGGAACCAGTCGAGCAGCCGCTCGACCGCCGGTGGGTCGTCGATCCGGTAGTCCGCCGCGGTGTCCTCGCCCGCACCGACGTGGATCCCGACACCCCGTTCGCCGAGCGCGCGAAAGGCCGCCTCGTCGGTGGTGTCGTCACCGACGTACACCGAGAGCCACTCCTCGAAATCGGCGGTCAACAGCGAGAGCGCCGCACCCTTGTCCCACGCGACCGCCGGCGTGAGTTCGACGATCTCCTTGCCGATCGAGCGCTCGAACCCATCGGGCGCGATCCGCTCGACGGCCTCCGCGACCGCTTCGTGGACCGCCTCCCGTCGATCGGGGGCCGCACGGTAGTGGATCGTCGCGCTCACCGACTTGTCCTCGACGAAACAGTCGGTGTCCGAGAGCCGATCGTCGAGATCGTCGACGATGTGTTCGAGATCGCGCTGTCGTTTCTTCGCCACCGGATGCACAGTGATTTCGCCGTCCCGGAAGACTTCGAGCCCGTGGTTGCCGGCGTACGCGATTCCCTCGACCCCCACGCGCGGCCGGAGGTCGGCGAGCTCCCGGCCGCTGATGACCGCTACCCGGACCCGATCGTGATCGCGGAGCGTCCGGAGCGCTTCGCGGTTGTCGGGCGCGATCTCGGGTGCGTCGGGGTCCGCTTCGATGGCCGAGAGCGTGCCGTCGAAGTCCGTACAGAAGTAGAGTCCGTCGGCGGCGGCGAGCCGGTCAGCGATCGTCGCGAGCGGCTCGTCGGTGCCGTCGAACAGCGCCGGCGGTCGGTCGGTGCCGTCCTCACTGGCTGTCCCCCTGTTACCGCCGGTCGGCTCACCCGCCATCGTGATCGCGTTGCTCGCGGAGGTCACGGGCGGTCTCGAACACGTCGTCCATCCACGCGTAGAGGTCGTGGGCGGCGACCTGTTCGCGCAGCGCGGCCATCCGATCGCGGCGCTCGTCAGGGTCCATCGCGAGCGCCTGTTGGATGGTGTCGGCGAACGACTCGGTGTCGTAGGGGTTGATCGTGAGCGCGTACTCGCCGAGCTCCTCGTGCGCACCGGCCTGATCCGAGAGCACCAACACGCCGTCGTCGTCGACCTGCGCCGCGACGTACTCCTTCGCGACGAGGTTCATCCCGTCGCGGACCGCGCTCACCAACATGACGTCGGAGTAGCGGTACAGCCCGCAGAGCTCGGACTGGGGGATGAACTCGTCGATGTAGACCACGGGCTGCCAGTCGTCGGTGCCGAAGCGGTCGTTGATCCGCTCGATCGTCTCCCGGACGTTCTGCTGGAGGTCCTGGTAGTCCGGGATCAGCGAGCGGCTCTCGCTCGCCTTCTGGATGTAGGTCACCGAGCCCTGGTAGTCGGGTTCGGTCTCCCAGAGCCGTTCGAGCGCTTCGAGGCGCTCGACGATCCCCTTGGTGTAATCCAACCTGTCGACGCCGACGACCATCGTCGTGTCGGCACCGATGTCGTACGTCGAGCGGATGTCGGCCTCGAACGACGCGTCGGCGGCCGCGCTCTCCTCGTGGATCGATTCGGCGTCGATTCCGAGCGGGAACGCTCGAACAGTCGTAGTGTGACCCTCGTAGTTGATCCGCCCACCGTCCTCGTCGATGAAGGCGTCCTCCAAGGCCCGATCCACGCAGTCGAGGAAGTTCTCGCAGTAGCGCTCGACGTGAAACCCCAGCAGATCGTTGCCGAGGAGTCCCTCAAGCAGTTGCTTGCCCTGCGGGCACGCCCGGAAGGTGTCCCAGCCGGGCCACGTGATGTGCCAGAAGTGCATGATGAAGGGGTCGTCGAGCGCGTCGCGCACGGCGCGTGGCGCGAGCGTGAAGTGGTAATCCTGAAACCACACGAGGGGGTCGTCGCTCGCCGATTCCGCGACGGCCTCGGCGAAGCGGTCGTTGACCTGCTGGTAGCGCTGCCAGTAGCGCTCGACGTACTCGGTCTTCATCGTGCCGCCGTGACACAGCGGCCAGAGCACGCGATTGCTGTACCCGTAGTAGTACCCCTCGACCTCCTCCTCGGAGAGCCAGAGGCGTTTGAGGGTGTAGGCTTCGGACTCGGGCGGCATCCGGACCTCGCCGTTTTCGTCGGTGACGTCGGCGTCGGCCTCGCCGTCGCCCCACGCGACCCACGTCCCGTCGGTCTCCTGCATCACCGGATCGAGCCCGGCCGTGAGCCCGCCGGCGGGCCGGTTGACGCTGATGGTCCGCTCGCCCGCGTCGTCGTGCTCGTAGCTGTGTGTGTACGGTTGGCGGTTCGAGACGAGGATCAGGTCGTCGGTGACGGGCGGGGTCCCGTCCGTCCCGCCAGCGTCAGCCGCCATGCGATGTGACCACTCCCGTTCGCATTCGTGCCCCTCCCTTCGGTCGCATTGCTTATAGGTTCACGGGCCACGCGGTTGGGTCCGGGGGTTGCATGTGCCGGGCCACTACCCGCGGGGCCGTCGCGTCACGCCGCCATCGGGGAGCGATCATGAACCGAACGAGCGTCAGTCGCTGGCGGGGCGGTCGGCGCGCGAGGGCGGTGGCACTTCGTCGGGGCGGTCAAGGTTCGGGGTCGGGAGCACACACCGGTCGGCCTCGCTGTTGACGTGACCGTACTGATCGGGGGCGTTGGCGAGCGGGTGAGCGGGGTTCCGTGCGCTCGGAACCCGCGCCACGCGACACTCGCCGAACTCCCGGAGGCGCGCACGGATCCCGCGCCAGTGGTGGCGCGAATCGGCGGGGACCGACACCGGGTGGGTGCGCCAGTCCGAGCGGGCGGCGAGAACAGTCCGGTTGGCGTTCGCCGCGAGCGCGTCGTGATCCACGAGGACGCCGACGCGGGTCTCCGGGGGTGTGCGCGCGGCGAGCACGTCGAGGCCGAGGTGGAGCGCGCGGTACTCGGCGACGTTGTTGTCCGGCGGGTCGTCGGGCAGGGAGAGCCGCGCGACGCGCTCGCCGTCGCGGGTCTCGATCACGACGCCGAGACCCCCGCCCCGCGCCCGAAAGGAGCCGTCGGTAGCGACGTAGAACTCCCGGTGGTGGGTCCGCGGGGGGTGGGCGATGTGGGGGGTGGGCGAGTCATCGAACAGATCCCGGAGGGTCGGCCGGCCGTAGGCGGCCATGCCAACGCTATCACACACGCGGACTTAACGGTACGGGCTGCTGGGGCCGGTCGACACCCGGGTACGTGGGGGACCGACGCGTCGAAGGTGGTTGTAGTGTGTTTCGGTTCGCCCGGTCGTCGGGTTTCACAGGGTGGATCGTCAACGGTGTTCGACGCGGACGACGGATCGAACTCTCGGGCGGCAGTCGTCTCATGTTTGTCGATACAGCTCCGATCAGAGGGGACGAATCGAGGAGAAGAGGACCGTCAGCGATCACCCGGACCCGTTCTGTCGACGTGTAGTGGTCAGTCGTCAGCCGGGATGAACCGCCGAATAACCGGAATCGCGACGTCGAGACGGTTCTCGACGAGCTCGACCGGGATTTCGTCTTCGGGTTGCAGGCAGCCCGTGAGAGCGACGACGCCCAGCGTTGCGAGCCCTGCGAGGACGCCCGAAAGGGGAAACAGGACGAGCGACAGCGTCACCGTCCGTGAAACGAGGAGTACGGGAGGAATCAGGACGAGCGGCAGGAGCACGAACGTTCGGGTCGACCACCGGGAGAACGGGGTGATCCCGAACGAGTTCCACAGGATGGCGAACGCCAGACCGTTGAGCGTCGCGAACGAGAGCGCCGTCGCCATCGCAGCCCCGAGAAAGCCGTATCGAGGGATCAGAACGGCGTTCAGCAGGACGTTGAGAACGGCAGCGATCACGTTGATCCAGAGGATGACCCTGGTGTGGCCGAACGCTGCGAGCGTGTCCTGCGCACGGCCGTAGGCAGCACTGACGAAGAATCCCGTCGCGATGATCCACAGCGCCGTCCCGCCCTCGGCGTAGGTTTCGCCGAAGAACAGGGCGACGACGTCGGCCGAAAACCCGACGAAGACGAGGAAGATCGGGAACCCCGCGATGTAGACCCACTTCGTGGTGACCTTGTAGATCGAGTTGATCTCCTCGTGATTGCCTTCGGCGTCGAGCCGCGACGTGAGCGGCATGTAGAGGAACCCGAACGAACTCATCAGCGCGGGCAACCCGGCCGCGAGCTGGTAGGCAGCGTCGTAAACCCCGACCTCGGCTGTCGTCCTGAAGTACCCGAGCATGAGCGTGTCTACCTCCCCGAGCAGCTTCGACGTCATCGCCGAGAGCACCAACGGGATCGAGAACAGCAGCAACTGCTTGGGCCTGATGGTGATTTCGCCACGGAGCGAAAGCAACCGATTCAGGAGGAGGTGCGCGAGGACGAACGTCGCAACGCCGGCGAACAGATAGGCGTATCCCGCCGACGACACACCGACCCCGGCGAGCAACAGCGCAACGATCAGCCCGAGACGCACGCCGTTGTAGAACAGGTCGCGCGCGTAGGTGCGGTAGATCGTGTTTTCGAGTCCCCGGATCGCTCCGATGGCGATGCGAAAGCCGACGCCGAACGGGATCGCGAGAACGAACAGCGTCAGCAGTTCTCGAGAGCCAGGTTGCTCGAAGAGGAGACCCACGATCCATGATCCGCCCACGAGAAGGAGCGCAGCGAGGACTACGGACACGACGAGAGAGATGATCAGGCCGGTGACCCAGACGCCTCGCACCTCCCGGCTCGTCTTCAGCCGCGACATGTACCGGGCGATCCCCGTGTCCAGGCCGACGAGCGCGACCGTCGTGCTGAGGCTCATCACCGAGATCCCCAGCGCAACCTCCCCGTACGCACTCTGGGACAGCACGCGTGCGATGACGACCCGCTCGACGAGCTTCGACGAAGAACCCAGCGTCCCACCCACCAACATCAGACTCGCACTCGAAACGAGCGACGAGAGGTCCGATTCGTTCGCTCCGGACAAGACTATCGACTCACCTTCCGTCGACCACCGAGGACGGTCGACTTATGAAACGCGGTTCGAGCGTGACGCCTCCTTTTTCCAGTACGAAATCGTTCTGTCGTTGTTCTCGTATTGATTGGATTTTCTGCTGATTTCCCGATTTAGAGTGGGATACTCCGTTGTGCTGCTCAGTAGCGATCTGTTAGCGTATGTACCACACAGTTTATTGACGTCTGGCGTGTCGCCTCGGTAATGGTTGGTCCATCCCTCCACGGACTGATTGGGGCGTCGTGTCCGCGAACGCCGGGGCCACGGGACGCTACCGAGTCACACCACGACCTCCGATGACCGGTTTCGTCGGCGGGACTGTTGTCGGCTCCACCCTCGATTCGTTGGTCGACGAACTCCACCACGAGCCGTGGTACGAGCGCGAGCGCTTCGAGGAGGGAACCACGGGTCTCGGATTTCTCCATCACGGCGCGAAAGATCCGGCGGGCCATACAACGTGGCAAGGCGACGGCCGTGCCGGCATCGTCCACGGCGCGATCTCGAACGTCGACCGACTGGGAGTGTGCCCGGACGAGGTGTTCGAACGCGTTCTCGATGACACGTCGTTTCTCGCGGAACTCGACGGTCCGTTCGTCATCGCGTGTCTCGATGCACACGCCGGGAGACTCGTCGTCGCGACCGACAAGCTCGGAACGCGACCGTGCTACTACGCACACGACGATGGGGTGGTTCTCGGCTCCTCTCTCGCTGCCCTGCTCCCGGCGATCGATGCGCCAGCCGTCGACGAACATGCAGTAAGTGACATGCTGCTCCTCGGGAACGTCTGGGGAGAACGGACGCTCGTCGAGGGTGTCAGTGCGCTCGGACCGGCGACGGTCTTGGAATACGATGATGCGGGCGTGGACCTCGCTCGGTACTGGAAACCGGACTACGACTCCGCACCACGCCGCGGGTACGTCGCCGAACTCGTCCGGCAGTATCGCCAGGCGATGGCCGACGTTTCGACGACAGTCGACGGGGAGCTCGGGCTGTGGCTCTCCGGCGGACTCGACAGCCGATCGATGGCCGCCGAGCTGCGCCAGCACGCCGGTCGAACGTTCGATTCGCTGACGACCTACACGTACGATGCGAACCCCAAAGGAGGGGGGAACCCGGAGATCGCAGCCCGGGTGGCATCGGTGCTCGATGTGGACAACACCGAAGTCGAGCTCGATCCGGACACGTTCCTCGACATCATCGAGGAGAGTGTCGACCTCGTCGACGGAATGTTGCGATGGTCGTCGCTGCTGAACCTCTCGACGGTGTTTTCGCTCCCGAACGACGGGACGAACGTCCTCATGGAAGCCTCCGGTCAGGGCGAACTGATCGGCCAGCACCCGCGGCAGTACCATTTCACACACACGGATTCCGTCGTGGAGGGACTCATGATGAGCGAAGCGATGGTGGATGCATCGGCGGTCGACGCGCTGCTGACGGCGAACGTCGATCCGAAGCGCTCGCTCCGGGAATCGGGGCGGCGAAGCGCGGAACGAACCACCGAGAAGCGCCTCCTCGACGTGAACTACACCAACTACTACTCGCGAATGGCGTTCGCGAGCAACGAGATCATGCGCAGCCAGGTGGGAACACGGGTCCCGTTCGCACACGGGGATTTCCTCGAGCACACGGCTCGGTTGCCGATCGAGTACCGAATGGGGACGTTCCCGCTCACGAAGGGCGCGATCCCGTACGGGATGACCCGACCGAAGCACGCGCTCGCCAGATCTCACGTCGGGGAGCTGAGTCGGATCCCGTACGAACGGACGGGCTTGGGACCGGTGTGGCCGTACCCGGCACAGCTGGCTGGCTTCGTCTGCAAAACCGGCGTCTCCCGCCTCCGCTCGAACATCGCCTACGGTGGCGGGAAGACTCCGGACGAGTGGTACCGACAGCACCCCGCGTTTCGGGCGTACATCGACGAACTGCTCGACGACGCCTGTCAGCGATCGCTGTTTCGCGCGGAGGCGATCAGACGTCTTCAGCGCCAGCATCACCAGCGGGAGGCCAACCACGTGACAACGCTCGTTGCTGCGATCACGACGGTCGAACTCTGGTTGCAGCGCAACCTCGATCCACAGCGGAAACCGCAGCAGCCGGCTTGATCGAACCCGTGACGGGAATACGATTCAGTACTGTGCCAGAAGCGATGGACGGTTCGAAAACGATGTGTCGAAGGAAGCCACACCGCAGCGGGGGTGTCACTCGACGATGAACGGACGCGCGCTCGTGTTCGATGCCGAGCGGCGACAGGCGCTGGTGGCGATCCGCTCGCTCGGTCGTCGAGGGATCGACGTGACCGCTGCATCGGGATTGCGGCTGAACGCCGGTGGCGCGTCGAAGTACGTCGATCGGCGGGTTCGATATCCGCGTCCCCAGGATGATCCGGCAGCGTTCGTCGATCGGATCGAGCGAGAGGTCCGTACTCACGACTACGACGTACTGCTCCCGATCGCCGATCCCACCGTCGCCCCCGTCGTGGAAGCCAGACATCGACTCGAACCGTACGCGGCGATCCCGTTTCCCGAGGCGGACACACTGCGCATCGGGACGGACAAGAAACGGACGATCGAAGCCGCACGCGAGGCGGGAGTGCCCCATCCGAAAACACTCGCGCCAGCGGAGCTCGACGTCGAGGAAGTGGCGGACGAGATCGGGTACCCCGTGGTCGTCAAGCCGCGGCAGGGAGCCGGTCGGCTCGGTGTTTCCGTCTGTCACACACCAGGCGAACTCGAGGCCGCCTACGCGAACACGCCCGATCACCACCACCCGCTGCTTCTCCAGGAGTTCGTTCCGAACGGGGGCGAGCGTGGTGTCTACACGCTCTACAACTGGTCGTCCGAACTCAAAGCGGTGACCGTACAGCAGCGGATTCGGACGGACCCACCCGGGGGTGGGACGAGCACGTTGCGTGAAACCGTCGACGATCCGGGCCTGATCTCGGTGACCGACGACCTCCTCTCCGGGCTCGGTTGGCAAGGGGTGGCGATGGCCGAGTTCCGTATCGACTCGCGCGATGGCGAACCGAAGCTCATCGAAATCAACCCTCGTCTCTGGGGAAGCCTCGCGCTCTCCGTCGGGGCGGGTGTGGACTTCCCCGCGCTGCTGTACGAGCTGGCGACCACGGGAGACTGCGAAACGGTACTCGACTATCGATCTGGCGTCCAGGCACGTCGGCTGCTGGGCGACATCGCTCACGTGATCGCCCGGAAGGACAGGAAGGCCGCTCTCAGGGAGTTCCTTCGTCCGGCCGATGGTCCACGTCACCACGACGTTCTCTCTGCTGATGATCCGGGTGCAACTGCAGCGTACTTCGCCGCCGAAATCGGCAAGTTCGCCCAGCGCCGACTGTTTTCGTAGGTTCACTGGATGTGACTGGAGAGATCGCGTTCGTTCCCCTCCATCGGTCATGTCGTGAAATCGAACAGGGCTTCTCCTTCGTTGAGCGGTCGAGCTGTCCTTCGCTGGCCGATGAGCGGGATGGTCTCACGCAGCAGGCTCCGAACACATCGTCCCGGAGAGCGCGGGGTCGGTGTGTCGTCGGCGATCGCCGCCCGTTTCGGCTCGCCTGGTCGCCGGATCTTGCCCATCGGTTCGTCGAAGCCTCAGGGCGGGATTCTCTCGCTGTCGAAAGATAGCCTTCCGAGCGTCGCAGACGGACGCTGATCCCCCGAAGATTCGTCTCAGGACGCTTTTGCAGCGCCCTGATGGCTGTTTTGAACAGCGCCCGAAACTACCGAACGCCACCATTCATATGCAAGCAAGTCATGGATACATCTCGTGTCGGTAATCGCGGAGTTCAGTATCCCGGCGGAGGAGTTCGCGCTCTACGAGACGCTCGAACGCCGGCCGGAGCTGACGTTCAACATCGATCGCGTGGTCGCCCACAACACGACCCAGGTGGTGCCGTTCGTGCGGATGACGCAGGGGAAGCTCGAGGGGTTGACCGAGATACTCGAAGCCGATTCCAGCGTCGAGGAGGTCGAACTGTTCGGCGAGACGGACGACGAGTGCTTCTACCGACTGGTGTGGAACGACACCGCCCAGGTCATCGGGTACATGGTCAACGGCCACGGCGCGACCGTCCAGGAGGCCACCGCGACCGACGGCGAGTGGCACCTCCGCGTGCTCTTTCCCGAGCGGAACGGTCTCTCGGCCACGAACGAGTACGCCGAAGAAAGCGAGTTCACGCTCGACGTGAAGCGTATCTATGGAGTTGACGGGTTCGAGAAGGCACAGTACGATCTCACGGAGGCACAACACGACGCGCTCACCGCGGCTGTCGAGCAGGGCTACTACGAGATCCCGCGTGAAGTGAACGCCAAGGAACTCGCCGCCGAGTTCGGCGTCTCCCACCAGGCGCTCTCCGAGCGATTCCGTCGGGCGACGAAGAGCCTCGTCACGAGTACGCTGCTCGTCGATGAGGACGAAGGAAACTGAGGCTACGGAGCGCACCTCGCCACGAGAAACGCCGTGAGTCCCGATGTTCCCATCTCGGTCGAGAGGAGGCAGTATCAGCCGAACAGTTTCCGAACATATCCGCGCTAGGAGCGCCGGAACTGCCTTTCGTTCGGCACGCCACTCGACGTTGGAGGGAGAAGGTGGATCAATGGGACTGGTAACTCCTACCGTAGCATATATACCACGATGAACCAATGTGCGGGACATGACCGACCCTCACGATCGTTCGACGAGCCGGCGGCGCTTTCTCGCGCTCGCCGGGAGTGCGGCAGCGACCACGGCGCTCGCCGGCTGTTCCGGTGGTGGCGGCGACGGCGGCGAGAACGGTTCGGGCGGCGACAACGCGAGCGGTGGCGAGGCGACCGAGGGGGCCGACACCACCGCGGGGGATCAGGCGACCACCAGCGGCGGGACCGAAGGCGGAGAGAGCACCGAGACCGAAGCCGGCAACGAGAGCGGAGACGGATCGGGCACGGGCGGGTTCGGGGTGACGATCACCCAGGGTCAGCCGCCGTCGACGCTCGACCCGCAGAACCACCGCGAGACGCCGACCGACAACGTGGTGCTCCACGCCTACGAGGGCGTGCTCGCGCGCGATGCGGAGGGCAAGATCATCCAGAAGCTCGCCACCGACTACGAGCGCGTCGAGGAGGGCCGGGTGCGCTTCACGCTCCAGGAGGGCGTCACCTTTCATAATGGCGACGATCTCACCCCCGAGGATGTCGCCTTCAGCATCAACCGGATCGTGAAAGAGGACGTCGGGTTCACCAGCCCGCAGGCCGACCAGCTCGCTGGCGTGACCGGCGCGGAAGTCGTCGACGGCGAGCGCGCGGTCGACGTGATGTCGGACGGGTTCAACCCGATCGTGTTCGCCTCCTTCGCCACGTACTGTGACGTCATGCAGCAGTCGTGGGTCGAGGAGCGCTCCGGGGAGGAGATCGCCCAAAACATGAACGGCACCGGGCCGTTCCAGCTCGAGTCCTACGAGCAGGGCGTCCGGGTGGTGCTCTCGCGGTACGAGGACTACTGGCGCGAACCGGCCGACATCTCACAGCTCACGTTCAACGCCGCCCAGGAGTCGAGCACTCGGGTCAACCAGCTGCTCGAAGGCGAGACCGACGTCGCGGTTAACGTCCCACCCCAGGACGCTCAGCGGGTTCGCTCCAGTAACAGCGCGGGGCTGAGCGCGGTCCCGAGCACGCGGGTCATCTACAACGCGATGCGCTACGACGTCGAGCCGTTTTCGAGTCCGCAGTTCCGCCGGGCGATGAACTACGCCGTGAACCTCTCCGGGATCGTCGAGAACGTGCTCTCGGGCTTTGCGGACCCCACGGGACAGCCGACGCTCGAAGGCTTTTTCGGGTACAACGGCGACGTCGATCCCTACCCCCAGGACCAGGCCCAGGCCGAGTCCCTCGTGGAGGAGAGCGGCTTCGCGGGCGCGGAGATCACGCTCCACACGCCGGTCGGGCGCTACCTCAAGGACGTCGAGATCGCCCAGGCGGTCGTGAGCCAGATCGACTCGCTGTCGAACGTCTCGTGTGGGATCAGCCAGCGCGAGTTCACCTCGCTCGCGGGCGAACTCACCGATGGCGACATCACGACCGGCCCGGACTTCTACCTGATCGGGTGGGGCAACGCCACGTTCGACGCGAGCCAGACCATCATCCCGCTGCTGACGAGCGACGGTGCGCTCACCTCCTACAGCAACGAGGAGCTCGACTCGCTCGTCGCGGACGCCCAGTCCACGAGCGACGAGGACCAGCGCGAGTCGCTGCTTCAGGAGGCGAACGCGCTGATCAACGAGCAGGCTCCGTGGATCTTCCTGAATCGCCAGTACAGCGTCTACGGCGTGAGCAACCGGGTGGAGTGGAGCGCGCGCCGCGACGAGCGCATCAACGCCTACGCGATGGGCGAGACGAGCTGACCACCCGGATGGAGTCACCTCGCCAGCGACCCTGCACGGTCGGCGATCGGGCGGTGTCGACGGCGGGAGGCTCGACCTGATGGCGACCGGTCGATTCCTCCTCAAGCGAGCCCTGCAAGGCGTGTTCGTGATCTGGGGAGTCGTGACCGTGGTCTTCCTGCTGCGCTTCGTCACGCCGGGCAACCCGATCACGTTCGTCGCGCCGCTCGACGCGAGCCAGGCGCTCCGCCAGCAGATCGCGGCCGAGCTCGGGTTGAACCGCCCGATATACGTCCAGTACGTCGACTATCTCGCCTCCCTCCTCCAGGGCGACATGGGCTACTCGTACATCTCGGGCACCGCGGCGAGCACCCGCATCTTCAACCGGCTGCCCGCGACGCTCGAACTCGCGATCGCCGCGACCGTCGTCGCCGTCTGCCTCTCGATCCCGCTCGGCGTGGTCAGCGCGACCCATCGCCACCAGCCCGCCGACTACGGCGCGACGGGGTTCTCGCTGGCCGGGATCAGCACGCCCAACTTCTGGCTCGGCATCATGCTGGTGCTCGTGTTCGCGGTGCAGTTCGGGCTGTTCCCGACGAGTCGGCGAGTCGTCGGCTTTCTCCCCGCGATCGAGATGCTCTTCACCGAGGGGAGTGTCGACGGTCTCGTGACGTGGCTCGCCCACATCACGCTCCCGGCGATCACGCTCGGCACGTACTTCACCGCGCTCATCACTCGCCTCACGAGAAGCGGCATGCTCGACGAACTCGGCAAGACCTATATCCGAGCCTCGCGCGCGAAGGGGCTGCCGGAGACGCTGGTGCGGTACAAACACGCCCTCCGGAACACGCTGATCCCCGTCATCACGGTGGTCGGCCTGCAGCTGGGAACGCTGATCGGCGGGGCGGTCATCACCGAGGCGGTGTTCGCGTGGCCCGGGCTCGGTACCTTGGTGATCAACGCGATCAACGCGCGTGACTGGCCGATGATCCAGGGCTCGCTGATCGTGATCGGGGCCGGGTTCGTGATCGTCAACCTCCTCGTGGACGCACTCTACGCCTCGCTCAACCCGCAGGTGGCCAACGAATGATCCGACCACGCACCCTCCGGAACCTCCGGCGCGAACTCCGATCGAGCGCGCTGGCGAAAGTCGGGATCGTGCTCGTGGTCGCGGTCGTGCTGGTGGCGGTGTTCGCACCCGTGCTCGCCCCGCAGAACCCCTTCGACCAGGACCTCAACAACTCGTCGCTGCCACCCCTCGGGTTCAGCGCCCAGACCAACGAGACCACCTCGCAGATGGTCGACGGCGAGATCGAGATCGTGAACGAGACCACGAACATCAGCGCGACCGCCGCCCATCCTCTGGGTACTGACTCGCTCGGTCGCGACATGCTCTCGCGGGTGCTCTACGGCGCGCGGACCTCGTTGCTCGTCGGCGTTCTGGGGACGGCGATCGCCACCGTGCTCGGCGTCACCGTGGGACTGTCGGCGGGCTATTATGGAGGCAAGGTCGACGACGCGCTGATGCGGGGCGCGGACGTCATGCTCGCCTTCCCCTCGCTCGTGCTCGCGGTCGCGCTCGTGGGGCTGTTCGGCGGCGCGACGGTCAGCGTGCCCGATCCGATCGTGGCGCTCGGGTTCGCTCCCGGGATGCCCGACTCGTTCGCGCTGCCCGGAACCGTGATCCTCGTGGTCGCGCTGGTCAACTGGGTCTGGTTCGCCCGCGTCGCGCGGGGCGAGGCGCTCTCGATCACCGACGCCGAGTACGTCAAGGCCGCACGGTCGGTCGGCGCGAGCGACGGGTTCATCCTCCGGAAACACGTGCTGCCGAACAGCATCACCCCCATTCTGGTGCTCGCGACCATCCAGATCGCGGCGATCATCCTCCTCGAAAGCTCGCTGTCGTATCTCGGGTTCTCGGGCGCGAACCTCTCGTGGGGCTTCGACATCGCGCAGGGCCGTGACTACCTCGCCACCGCGTGGTGGATCTCGACCATGCCAGGCGTCGCGATCGTGCTGACCGTGATCGGCGTCAACCTGATCGGCGACTGGCTCCGCGACGCCCTCGATCCGGGCATCGAGGGCGAGGGAGGTGGGGCGTGATGGCCGGCAGAGGGAGTTCCGAGCCCCTGCTCGACGTTCGGAACCTCACGACCCGCTTTTTCACCGAGGAAGGGCAGGTCAACGCGGTCGAGTCGGTCGACTTCACGGTGCGCGACGGCGAGGTGTTCGGCGTGGTCGGGGAGAGCGGTTCCGGGAAGTCGGTCACGGCGCTCTCGATCATCGATCTCGTGGAGTCGCCCGGCGAGATCGTCTCGGGCGAGGTGTGGTATCGCGACGCCGACCTCGCCGATGAGATGGGAGAATCGCATCCGGACGCCGTCGACGGGGACGCTGTGGATCTCCGGTGCGTCCCCCCCGAGGTCCGGCGCTCGCTCCGTGGCTCGTCGGTGAGCATGATCTTCCAGGATCCGATGAGCAGCTTCAACCCCTCGATCACGGTGGGCGAGCAGATCGCCGAGGCGGTCGAGGTCCAGCGC
This sequence comes from Halococcus agarilyticus, assembly GCF_000334895.1. Lineage (NCBI taxonomy): Archaea > Methanobacteriati > Methanobacteriota > Halobacteria > Halobacteriales > Halococcaceae > Halococcus > Halococcus agarilyticus. The sequence goes on from NZ_BAFM01000002.1 coordinate 180,340, forward strand.
CGCGCGAGCGCGAACCCGCGCTCGACGCGCTCGCGCACTCAGGGGTTCGGCCTCGGATCGATGCTGGCGAGCACGGTCGTTCCGACGCGGGATTACGTCGGCGAGGAGAGCCACGACCGCGCGATCGAGCTGCTCGGACAGGTCGGAATCCCCGATCCGGAAGCGCGCGCCGCGGAGTACCCCCACCAGTATTCGGGGGGGATGCTCCAGCGCGCGATGGTCGCGCAGGCGCTTGCGGGCGAGCCCGATCTCCTGATCGCGGACGAGCCGACCACCGCACTCGACGTCACCATCGAGGCCCAGATCCTGAATCTGCTGGCGGACCTCCAGGACGAACTCGACATGGCGATCGTGCTGATCACCCACGATCTCGGGGTGATCGCGCGGACCTGCGACCGACTCGGGGTGATGTACGCCGGTGAGATCGTCGAACACGGCAGTCTGGCGGACGTGTTCGATAGCCCGGTGCATCCCTACACCCAGGGACTCCTCGGATCGATCCCGGACCTCGACGACCCCGCCCCGCGGCTCGATCCCATCGAGGGCAACGTCCCGAGCCTGCTCGCGGCGGAGATGGACGACCGGTGTTACTTCGCCGATCGGTGTCCGAAGGCGATGGAGGAGTGTCTCGACAAGCCGCCCGCGTTCGCGGTCGACGGTGCGGGCGTCGCTGAGGAGGCGGACAGGGCGGGAGCGGATGCAGCAGGGGCGGCTGCGGCAGGAAACGACGCGCCAGGTGACACGACCGCCCACAGCGCGAAGTGCTATCTCGCCGATCACGAGTTCGACGAGGCACGCGCCCTGCCGGAAGGGTTCTTCGACGAATCCGACGGAGGGACTGACACATGAGCGAACGACTCGATCACGACGGGACCGATGTGGACGAGACGCGGGCCGGAGATTCGGACGAGCCGCTGGTGACCGTCGATGGTCTCGAAAAGCACTACTACGAGAACGACTCGCTGTTCGACCGGCTGCTGGGACGGGACCCGACGGCCGTCAGGGCGGTCGACGGCGTGGAGTTCGCGGTCGAGCGGGGCGAGACGCTCGGCCTGGTCGGCGAATCGGGCTGTGGGAAGTCGACCACCGGCGAGACGCTGCTTGGGCTGCGGGAGGCGACCGCCGGGACCGTGCGCTTCGATGGCGAACCCGTGGCGGGGCTGTCCGGCGACGACGAGAAGGCGTTTCGTCGGCGTGCGGGGATCGTGTTTCAGGACCCCTTCTCCAGTCTCGACCCCCGTCAGACCGTCGGCGAGATCGTGCGCGAACCGCTCGACGTCCACGGGATCGATACGCGCGAGGAGCGCGACGAGCGCGTCGCCGACCTCTTGGATCGAGTGGGCCTCTCGGCGGCCCAGCGCGAGCGCTACCCCCACGAGTTCTCGGGGGGGCAGCGCCAGCGCGTCGGGATCGCCCGCGCGCTCGCGCTCGATCCCGAGTTCGTGGTGCTCGACGAACCCGTGAGCGCGCTCGACGTCTCGGTTCAGGCCCAGATCCTCAATCTCCTAGGGGATCTTCAAGAGGAGTTCGACCTGACCTACCTCTTCATCGCCCACGATCTCTCGGTGGTACGGCACATCTCGGATCGCGTCGCGGTGATGTATCTCGGCGAGATCGCCGAGATCGGCCCGGTCAAGGAGATCTTCGAGCGCCCGAGTCATCCCTACACCGAGGCACTGCTCGAAAGCGTCCCGCGCGCGAACACCGCCGAGCGCGATCGGGAGGTCGAGGCGCTCGCGGGCGACGTGCCCTCGCCGCGCGATCCCCCCGCCGGCTGTCGGTTCCACACCAGGTGTCCCCACGCCCGCGAGGCGTGTCGCGAGGAGGATCCCCGGCGCTTTGACGCCGGATCGAGCCACGAAGCGGCGTGCTTCCGGGCGGTCGACGGGCACGCCTACTGGGAGAGTACGCCGCTCGAACCACCCGAAGAGCGGGCCCAGGCCACGGAATCCGATCTGGGAGAACGCGACGAACCGGCGGACGAGCCGAGTGCGTAACGTTCAGGTCGTCGCCTCGCGGAGATCAAGTGGTGCGCTATCGCAACCTGCTCGCGTTTCTCGCCCTCGCCGGGCTGTGGGGGACTGCGTTCATGGCGATCAAGGCGGGACTCGCGTACTTTCCGCCCGTTCTCTTCGCGGCGTTCCGGTACGACATCGCCGGCCTCCTCATGCTCGGCTACGCGCTCTACGCGACCGATCGCTGGCGGCCCCGTGGGAGAGCGGAGTGGGCGCTCGTCGGCGTCGGCGCGGTCTTTCTTATCGCCGCGTACCACGCCTTCCTGTTCGTCGGCGAGCAGGGGACGACTAGCGCGGCGGCGGCGGTCGTCGTCAGCCTCTCGCCGGTGCTGACGACCGCGTTCGCGCGCGTGTTCCTCCCCAGCGAACGCCTCACGACCGCGGGGATCGCCGGCATCCTGCTCGGGCTCGTCGGCGTCGTCGTCCTCACCAGTCCGGACCCGACGAACCTCCTGAACGGGGAGCTGCTCGCGGAGGGGCTCGTGTTCGCGGCGGCGCTGTCCTTTGCGCTCGGGAGCGTCCTGACCCGCCGGATCCCCGCACAGCTCCCGATCGAGACGATGGAGGCGTGGTCGATGGTCGGCGGCGCACTCCTGATGCACGGCGTGAGCGTCCTCCTCGGCGAATCGGTCGCGACCGTCGAGGTGACGCCCGCCGGGATCGCGGCGCTCGCGTACCTCTCGATCGCGGCGAGTGCGGTCGGCTTCCTCATCTACTTCGACCTGCTCGACCGGCTCGGCCCGATCGAGATCAACCTCGTCTCGTACGTCGCGCCGGTGTTCGCGGCGATCTCGGGCGCACTCCTCCTCGACGAGTCGATCGACGCCGCGACCGTCGCGGGGTTCGTCCTGATCTTCGCGGGGTTCGTGCTGCTCAAGCGCCGCGCGCTCGCCGCGGAGTGGCCGCGGCTCCGGGCGGCGCTCTCCGGCGAGTGAGTGGCGAAATTCAGGCGCGGTGGGCGTGGCCGGCGACGATCGCGACGGCGTTCAGTCCCAACAGCCCGACGAACAGCGCCGTCTCCGTTCCGTTCGACAGGCCGGTCGCGAGCAGCGAGAGGTGGACGACCGGGAGGACGACCGCCAGCCAGAACGCGATCGCCTGAATCGGTTCGGTCCGGGGATCGTCCCGGTAGTTCGCGTACGCGGACGCGAGCGTTGCGCCGATCCCGTCGGTCTCGCCGCCCCCGCCGGCGAGCACTCGTTCGGTTCTTCGTGACATACTGACGGCCCCGAACGATTCATCGTGCTGGAGCGACTTATACTGTGGTGAGCGTTGACGCGCATTGGTGACGGATCGTCGTCAAGTAATGGAGCGTTTCTCGTCGATCAATCGATGTCGAGGGGTCTTCTCCGCAGCGTTTTGCCGTGTTTCGGGATCAGTTGTGGTTCGCGTCGGGAGCGGTATATAGCGTCGGTCACTCCGCGAGCGCGTCCCGGAGCGCCGCGCGGCGTTCCGGATCGAGGTCCGCGGCGAGGTCGGCGGCGAACGGGCTGGCGTCGAGGGTGGCGAACGCACGCTCGGTCTTCTCCCGGATGCGGTCGATCGACGCCTCGATCGCGGCGATCGAGGCGTCGCGTTCGTCGGCGATGGTCACCGGGTCGCGCCCCTCGGTGAGCGCGGCCGCGATCGCCGCCTCCTCGTGACTCAGGATCGACGGAGTGTCGTCGGTCATACCGAACAATATCCCCGCCCGCGGGATAAACCGGACGAGACGCTTCAGCCGAGAACGGTGACCTCGACGCGGTGGGGACCGCCCGTGCCGTCGAGCGTGACCGACTCGACGATCGATGCGGCGAGCGCCTCGCGCCACGCCGCCACCGCCGTCGTGTGGCGTTCGTGGTGGGTCTCGACCGAATAGGTCGCTGCGGGGTCGGCGCGGAGTCGGTCTCCGGTCCCGTCCGGGGTCGGCCGGGTCGGTGGGTCCGCGACGAGCCGTGAAGGTGGAATATGAATCGGTGTCTGGCCGTCGCCCTCGGCGTACTCGCCCTCGTGTTCGACGTGGAGGCGCGCGCGCATCCGGCCGTCGAACGGCGGCGTCACCCGGAGCACAGTCCGCGGCCCGTCGGAGCGATTGGCCTCGATCGCGCTCACCACGTCCTCGGCGTGGACTGCGATCGAGCGAACGTCGTGGTAGTCCCCGGCGGGCGACATCGATCGACGGTTGCCGCCGGACGTTCCTAAACGATGCGCCGGGCGTGGTCCGGTCGTACCGTCGTGCGCACGTCCGGACGGGCGGTCGACTCGGGGACAGCCGAGAGGGCCACACTGCCGGCGAACGCGCCGTCATTCCTCGTTTTCCGTGTCCGCTTGCTCGTCGTCGGTCGCGTCCTCGGCCTCGACGGAGAGCGGCTGTCCGGCGTCGTCGTCGAGCGCCCGACGTCGATGGGTCCGGTCCCAGTCCTCGAAGATGCCGTACTCGGTCATCGTGTCCATCCCCGCGAGCGCCGCTCTGAGTTTGAGGCCGATCAGTGGGACGTCGGCGACCGAGATGATGACGTCAGCCTGGAGCACGACCCCGTCGCGGAGGATCGCGTCCACGAGGTCGACCACCGCGCCCTCTTCCGGTTTCGATGGTTCCATCAGTGAGTCACTCGTCGAACGTCGGCGCGAACGTGTAGGGTGGCCACGGGCCGGTGAAGCGGACCTCGACGCCGGGCTCGGCCGCCACCGCGTCGAGCTCCTCGCCGATCGCGTCCGTATCGGACTCGTGAGCCAGCACCGAGACGCGCGCCTGAGTGGTCGCGCTCTCGCGGTCGTCGTCTCCCGCTGCGGTGTCGTCCTCACGGTCGCCGTTGGCTCCCGTTGCGGTGTCGTCCTCGTCGTCGAGCGTCGTCGTGCGCTCGGGCGAGAGCTCCCGGACCTCGCGGGCCAGCGGTTCGAGTCGCTCGGCCAGCTCGTGGGTGCGCTCGGCGCGGCGCTCGTGGCGGAGCTCGTCGCGGCGCTGCTCGTACTGGGTTTCGAGGAGGTGGGCGGTTCCCTCGCCCGCGGTCTCGATCCGGTCGGCGAGGTCGGCGAGCTGGTCGTCGCTCGCGAGTCCCTCGTCGAGGGTCGCGTCGTCCTCGGCGACCTCGATCCGGTACTCCCAGTGGCCGGCGAGTTCGTCGAGATGCGCCGAAAGCGTTCCCGCCTCCTCGGTGAGCCACTCGCGCACGCGCTCGTCGCCGCCGGTCAGGATGGTGTCGAACCGGAAGGGGAGGGGCGTGCCGAAGCGCTCGCCCGCCGCGTCGATGGTCGCCTGGTGTTCGAGAAGCCACTTGCGCACCACGTCGGGATTGGCGGCGTCGTAGAGCGCCTCGCACTCGTGAACCACCGCACCGAGGCCCTCCTCGACCACGAGAAACACTGGCTCGTCGTCGACGCCCGTCCGGTCGAACGCCTCGTCCACACGGGTTTCGTCGACGCTCACGACACAGTAGAGATAGCGGCCGGTCGCGAACTCGCTCTCGGAATCACTCATCCCCGATCACGCCCCGCTCGGCCCGGTCGGAGTCGTTAGCCCGGTGGACGAGATCGGTGACAAGCCCGTCGAGCTCGCCCCGGAGATCGTCGACGGGTTCGGAGACCCCGGCTTCGGCTTCGAGTCGATCGATCTCCGCCTCGACCGACGCGAGCTGCGCGCCGAGGCGTTCGACCTCCTCGTCGGAGAGGTCGCCCGACTCCATTCGCCGGATCGCCTCGCGTTCCAGCGCGTCGACGAGGATCTCGATGACCGCGAGCACCAGCGTCATCAGCCCGTCGGCGGCGTCGTCGCCGTCGAGATCAATCTTCGTCATCGCTCTCCCCGTCGGTCGTTGCCTCCGGTTCAGTGTCGTCGGTATCCTCGGCCGCGTTCTCGCTTTCCTCCCTGTCCTCGCTTCCGTCGGCTTCGTCGCCCTCCCGTCTCGATCGCCCGCCGATCCGCGGTCTGGCCCCGATTCCCGGTTCCGAGGCGGGACTCTCGTCGTCGTAGTCGGTGTCCGAATCGCTTTCGTCGCTCGTGATCGGCGGTTCGGCGAGCCACGACCCGCTTTCGTTGATCGGCGGCGGGTCGTCCTCGTCGTCGACCTCCTCGATCGGGGTCCGGTCGGAGGCCGCCTCGACCCGGCGCATGTCGGTGCCGTCGGGGAACTCGAGGCCGTACTCCGCGGCGGTCTCGAAGGAGGCGAGCGCCGCTCGGAGCTGGATCCCGAGGAGTTCGGTGTCACCCACCGAGACCGCGATGTCGGCGTTGATGACCACGCCCTTGTCGAGCAACATCTCGACCACGTCCGCGAGACTGTCGCTTCGCCGCGTCGGACCGCCGCCGCGCTCACTCATCGTCGCCCTCCGCCGTCCGGTCGAGGCGTGATCCGTAGAGCCGTGGCCGGTTCGGGGCCGACGAGTAGCGCGTCTCCTCGGGCACCGTCGAGAACGCCGCTCGGCCGCTCATGTCGTTCCGCGAGGTCGGGATCGAGGAGTACGCCGTCGGGTTCCGCGACTCCGGCTGTTCGACGTCCTCGGTCCGTGCTTCGTTTTCCTCCTTGAGCTCCTTGACGCGCTCTCTCGTGTCGAGCAGGCTCTCCCTGAACTCCTCGACCGCGTCGCTGAGCTTCGACTGGACCCGCTGCTGGATGGTCTCGGTCGGGACGTCGATATCGTCGCGCTCGCTCCCGCCCTCGGCGTCGGCGTTGACGTCGGCTGTACCGCTGGCACCCCCACCCTCGATACTGCCGGCGTCGTCGCCGTCGGCATCGTCGTCGCCCACGAGCTCGCGGAGTTTCGCCATCGGCCCTTTCTCGTCGTCCTCGTCGTCGGTCAGTTCGTCGGTCGCGTCGTCGAACTCGCGCTTGTTCCGCCAGAACTCCCGGACGTCGACCGTATCCCAGAGTTTCCCGAGTTCGACGACCTGGAGGAGCTTTCGGTACTTCACGGCCTCGCCGGGGTCGCCCTCCGCGATCGCCTCGGGGACCTCGCTCGCGTCGATCGCGTCCGGCAGCTCCGAGAGGTCGACGGCGTCCGGGAGGTCGGTGAGATCGATGGTTTCGAGGAGCTCCTCGATCTCCTCGACGACCGCGATGAGGTCCTCGACGTCCTCCTGTACCTCCTCGAACGGGTGGTCGCTCTCGTGGGCGGTGAGCAGCGCGTCGACGTCGCCCATCGCGCGGTCGAGCAGGTCGTCGAGATCGCGGTCGGGTACGTTCCCGTCGTCGGTCGACGGCTCGTCAGCTTCGTCGGCCACCTCGTCGCCCCCGGTGCTCCCTTCATCCGTTTCCTCGACCGTCTCGGACAGATCGTCGAGCGTCTCCGCGACGTCCTCGACGTCCTCGCGACCCTCGACCGACTGGTCGCTCACGGCATCACCCGTCCTCCGAGCGCTCCTCGAGTTCGGTCATCAATTGATCGGCGAGCGACTGGAGCTCGTCGGTCGACATCTCGTCGAGGTCCTCGGGCGGCTCGGACGAGGTGTTCTCCGCGTCCTCGTCGGCCGTATCGCCGGTGTCGTCGCCACCGGTCGTCCCGCTCACGAGACTCTCGGCGGCCCCCTCGATGTCGGTCGTCTCGAGATAGCTCACCAGCAGCGTGACCATCCGTTCGTCGAGGTCGACGTTCCGGCCGAGGATCTCGCCCAGCCGCCGGCCGACGAGGCCACCGAGCGTCCGGCCGAGCGACTCGCCGACCTCGGGGAGATCGGCGCTGCTCGACGACGTTTTCGACGTATCGGTCTCGTCGTCGGTATCGGCGACATCGCTCTCGTCGGTACCGTCGCCCCGATCGAGGAGTTCGGCCACGCCTCCCTCGTCGGAGCCGAGCCGTTCTTTCAGCTGTGAAATCTTCTCCGTGGTTTCGTCTCGTTGGCTCATGGATGATCGTGGCCGCTAATCGCTCTCTTCGTCGTCTTCGCTCTCTTCGTCGTCTTCGCTCTCTTCGTCGTCTTCGCTCTCTTCGTCGTCTTCGCTCTCTTCGTCGTCTTCGCTCTCTTCGTCGTCTTCGGTGCTGGCTTCGTCGCCGTTCTCACTCTCGTCGTCCCCGAGTGCGTCGAGGAGTGCGTCGAGAACGACGTTGATCGCACCGAACAGGACGTCGGACGTCGACGGGATCTCGATCTCCGGCAGCAGACTGCCGAGGTCGAACCCACCCTCGGGCAACATCCCGCCGAGCGCTCCCGCAACGTCGTCGAGCAGCCCCACGACCTGCGACAGCAGATTCCCGAGGAGGTTCCCCGAACCCGGGACGGCCGAAACGTCCAGCACGACCTCGTTCAGGTCGATCTCCACGCCGAGCAGGTCGACGAACAGCCCCTCGAGGTCGAGGTATACGAGGCTCGTCCCCTCCCCGCCAGCGTCGCGTCCGCTCTGTGCGCTCTTTTCGGGAGCATCACCGCTTCCGGATTCGTCCTCGCCACCGTCGGCCAACACGACCGGCGATCCCGGCGGTACTGTGTCGGCCGAGACGTCGGTGCGTTCGTCCGTCGATCGACCGGCCGTGGTGTCGGAGTCGTCTGTCATTGTTTCGTATCCTCGGTGGGGCGGAGGTACACTTCGAGAACCGCGTTGTTGAACGACGCGCCGTCGACGGCGAACCCGCCGTCGGGCAGGTCGACCCTGGTGAGGAGCCGGTCGTCGTCAGCGATCAGGAGCGTCCGTGAGTCGTCGGTGACGCCGGCGGCGAGGCCCTCCGGATCGATCGCCGGCAGATCGGCCGTGACCACGAGACCGTCCTCGACGCGCCGGACGCTCGTGGCGTACTCGGTGTCGGTCGTTTCGAGGGCGGCCGTCCGGGACTCGTCCGTGGTGCTCGGGACTTCGCCAGGCCTGATGGTCCCGACCGTGATCCCGTACTCCGCACGCCGCTTGCCGTCGGTGACGCTGCCGGTTCTCCTCGCGCGCCCGTCCTCGTCCGCGTCGGCAGCCGCTTCGAGCGCGTCGCGGAGTGCTGTTCGGATCAGTCCGCCGATCGTGTCTCTGTTACTCATCGTTTGATCTCGACTTTCCCCTGGAGGTTCTCGCGTGCCTGTTCGGCCACATCGAGCTGACGTTCGAGGTCGGTGCGGCGCTCCTCGTACTCCTCGCGCGAGCGCTCGCCGACCTCGAACAGCAGCCGGTTCTCCTTGATGTCGTCGCGGATCGCCTCGACGTCGTACAGCTCCTCGATCGCCATCGCGTGAACCACGTTGATGAGGGAGACGAACGGCCGCACGAGGAGGTCGTCGACGACGAACATCTCACCGCTGCGCCCCGATCTCGATGTCGACGAAGCTGTACGGTGCCCACGGGCCGGTGTACTGGACGGTAAAGGTCTCGCCGTACTCGTCGATGATCCCGTCGACCGCCTCGTCGAACGCCGCTCGGTCGTCGCGCTCGACGAGGTACGATCGGTTCAGTACGAGTCGGTCGCTGAACAGTCCGTTCTCGGCCTCGCTCACGCTCACCGGTTCGAGTCGCTCCGTGACCGACGCCACGATCGACTCCCGGTCGACCGTCGCGCCCTCGTCGGCGAGGATCTTGAGCCCCAGCTCGACCCGCCCCTCGACGTCGTTCAGCGCCTTCCGGAACGCCCGCCGGCCGCCACGGAGCACGCCCTTCAGCGCGCGGGCGTTCTTGAACACCATCCCGAACTGCATCGGGACCACCGTCCGGCCGCCGTCACGGTACAGCAACTCCTGCAGCACGTCGTCGTGCGCCCGGAGGTTCTCGTCGCTTCGGTCCGGCTCCATCGTCTCGCTGTCGCTCACGACCGCCGCGAGGCTACCGTGCTCGACCGCGTACACGTCGGTCGCACCGTCGACGCCATCGGTCTCGAACGCGACGTCCGCGTCGTCGGTGATCCCGTACGTGTAGAGGTGTGTGCTTGCCATGGTGCGACTGATGGGTCTCGTCCGTATACCGAGTGGTACGCCAGCCGTTAAAAGATAGGTGCCTGCGCTGGAAGGCCCCCAGTCGTCGGCGACCGCCGCGATCGTTTCGATTCGATTCTGATGGTATTTGGCCGACAGAACGGGATCGTGCCTGCACTCACAACCCGAACGGTCATAAGGCAAGCCGGGCAAGTGAGGCGTCATGGCAAGTGAACGACCGAGTACGGCAAGCCTCGCTGAAGTGGTCGACCGCATCCTCGACAAGGGGATCGTCATCGACATCTGGGCGCGGGTGTCGGTCGTCGGGATCGAGATCCTGACTGTGGAGGCGCGGGTGGTCGCCGCGTCGGTGGACACCTTCCTCCACTACAGCAAGGAGATATCGAAGTTGGAGATGGCGAGCCAGTCCGGCGACCTCGAGGACCTCCAGAACCTCGAGCTCGGCACCTCGCCGATGACACAGCCCGAACCCGACGAGCCGGAAGTCCACATCGAGGAGACGGACGAGGAAGAAGAACAAGAACAGGAAGCCGAGCAGTAACCGCTCCCCGAACGACCGTCCGTTCGAACCTCCCCTTCCCCTGCGCCACGCCGGATCGGGCCGCGACGTTGCCGGCCAGTGCCGGGACGGGGTTTGATTACCTCCCGCCGAGAGACACGATACAGCAATGGCCGACCTCGACCCGACGGAACACACGATCGACGAACTGGACGACGAACTCGAATCGGTCGACGACCCCGAGCGGCTCCGCGATATCCACGACGCCGAAACCGACGGCGAGGACCGAACCGGGGCCACCGAGCTGATCGAGGAGCGCCTCGCAGCGGTACAGGAGGAACTCGACCGTCGCGAGGCCGAGGGGCAGAACGGTGACGATGAGGGCGCGAGCGAGGCCGCCGACGAAACGACCGAAGAAAGCTCGGGATCGGGTGGGGTCGGCATCATCGACGTCCGCAACCAGGTCCGGAGCGTGGCGGCCGACCTGATCGGCCGGCCGCTCGACGGGATCACCGAGGTTCGGGCGGACGACGACGGCTGGTACACCACGGTCGAGGTGATCGAGCGCAACTCGATCCCGGACACCCAGGACATCCTCGGGCGGTACGAGATCGACCTCGACGCCGACGCCAACGTCGTCGGCTACCGCCGGCTCCGACGGTATCGGCGGGGCGACACGGACGACGAGGCCGTCGAATAGCGCTACTCCGCTATGTCGAGCGTCTCGACCAGTCGGTCCTCCATCTCCTCGCGCTTGAGGTTCGCCGTCACGTCGACCTCCTTCGCGAGCTTCTGGAGTTCGCGGTAGGACAGCTCGTCGAGCTCCGCGCGCGACGACGGCCGCCCGGACTCCTCGGCGGCCTCGGTTCCCTCACCGTTTTCGTCCCCGGACGCGTCCTGTCCGCCGGTTTCGTCTCCCTGATCTTCGTCCGCCCGATCTTCGTCCGCGGTGGCGTCCTCGTCGCCGACCGGCGAGCCGACCGTGGCGTCGCTACCCGGTTTCGCCGCCCCGACGCCGGCCACGAGCGCCTCGCCGAGCCGACGTCCCAGCAGCCCGCCGACCTGCTGTCCGAGCGCCTCGCCGAGTCGCCGCCCGCGCGCCTCGCTGGTCGGTTCCTGTTCGCTCATGAGTGCCCTATCCACGGCGGCAGCGGATAAACCCGGCGGCGATCGACGACAGCCCCTCGCCGACCCCCGACACGCGAATTGGGTGTGAATACCACCCAGATCGCCCGTTCAGAACACATATAGGCGCTCTCGACGGCGTGTGACGAACGACGAACCATGAGTGCCAGCGGCGATCCGGACGACCCGAACGAGCATGACTTCGAGCGGGAGTTCACGGACGACGATCGCGAGGGACCGGCGATCGAGTTCTACGGCGGCAGACTGACGAGCGCGCTGCCGCTCGCGATCTTCGTCCTCTGGGCGATCGTCCAGAGCGGACTCCTCCAGATCAGTGCCACCAACGGGCTGGTGGCGGGCATGCTGCTCGCGCTGATCGTCGGGATGTTCTTCGTGAAGGGCGACTGGAAGACCTACGCGAACACCATCTTCGAGGGGATGACCCAGCGGGTCGCCGCGACGGCGATCGTGGCGTGGCTGTGGGCCGGCATGTTCGCCGAAACGATCCAGGTCGGCGGATTCGTCGACGGACTGGTCTGGGCGGCCGACGCGCTGAGCATCGGCCCGACGCTGTTCCCCGCGGTCACGTTCCTGCTCGCCGGGCTGCTCGCAACCGGAATCGGGAGCGGCTACGGCACTGCGATCGCGTTCACCTCGCTCTTTTTCCCGGCCGGCGTCCTGCTGGGCGCGAACCCGGTGCTCATGTTCGGCGCGCTGCTCTCGGGCGCGGTGTTCGGCGACAACCTCGCGCCGGTGAGCGACACCACGATCGTGAGCGCCGTCACCCAGGACGCCGATATCGGCGGCGTGGTGGCCTCACGATTCAAGTACGCGATCGTCGCGGCGGTGCTCGCGCTCGCGGGCTACATCGTCGCCGGCAGCATGATGACGGGGATCGACGTCGGTCAGGGTGCCCAGAGCGTCCTCGTCGACGAGAGCAACCCGCTCGGGCTCGTCCATCTGCTCTCGATCGGCGTCGTGATCGCGACCGCGATCCGGGGTCGCCACATCGTCGAGGCCGTCTCGTGGGGACTGCTGACGTCGGCCGTCCTCAACCTGGGGCTCGGGCTGGCATCGGTGAGCGACATGATCGTGTTCCAGGCTCCGCGGGACGCCGGGCTCGCCCAGTCGCTGTCGTTCCTGCCGTTCGTCGAACTCGTCGACAGCGGCCAGGCTGCCGTCGCCGGCAGCATCTACGCCGGCGCGCTGAGCTTCTTCCCGTTGATCGTGCTCACGCTGTTGATCGTCGCGGGCGCGCGGATCCTGGTGCGCGGCGGCGGGTTCGCGGTGATCCAGGACTGGCTGCTGGAGACGTTCGCCACGACCGTGCGGCGGGCCGAGCTCACGATGGTGCTCGGGACCGCGGGCGTCAACTCCATGATCACGATCAACACCGCCGCCGAGATCGCGATCGCGCCCTATATCGCGCGGATCGGCGAGCGGTTCAACATCAACGCCTACCGCCGGGCGAACATCCTCGACGCGAACACCTCCGCGCTCGGCTACATCTTCCCGTGGGGCGGCGGGGTCCTCGCGGGCTACTCCGCGATGGTGGGCCTCCCCGACCAGTACGAGTGGTTCACCCAGTCGATGGTCGTCAACCCCATCGACGTCTGGCCGTTCGTCTTCCACGGCTGGCTGCTCTTTTTCGTCTTCATCGCCTCGGCGCTGACCGGGTTCGGGCTCGAATACGTTGCCGACCGCGAGTCGTCGGAGGTGGCACGGGTATGAGCCGACTCGATGCGCTGTTCGAGGGCGTCGGGTTCCGGACGAACCGACCGACGTTCGAGCCGGGCGAGGAGATCGCGGCGTTCGTCACCGGCTACGAAAACGGCCATGCTCTCGTACGGATCGGCGATACGGTGTTCCGCCTCGCCGACGCCACGCCCGACCTCGTCGATACCCAGGTTCGACTCCGGGTCGAGGAGTTCGACGACAACGATCACGTCGGGCGGGCGACCGTGCTCGACGAGATCGGCGACAGTTCGTTCTGACTCGTCGCCTGGGTGAGCGCTACTCGCCGGGCGTGTACGCCTCGTTGTGCGCCACGCAGTCGTGGAGGCCGTTTTGATCGAATCGTTTGATGTGGCCACCGACGACGTAGAGCGTCCCGTCGATCACGCCCGACGTGGCCCCGCCGCGGCGGTGGGTGGGTTCGGGGAGGTCGGTCGCGAACTCGTCGTTCACGGGGTCGTAGCGATGGGCGGCCGTCTCGTAGCGATCGACGGTCGGCCGGCCCTGCCAGAACATCCCGTGGGTGAGGTACGCCTGGTTGCCGATCACGGGATCGCCGTGGGTCGCGTAGGTGCCGGCCTCGGGCATGGGCTGGGCGCGCTCGAACTCGCCGGCGGCGACGTCGTACCGGAAGTTCGAGTCGGTCGGGCCGGTGGTTCCCGACAGCCCACCGATGACGTGGATGTACCGGTTCCCGCCGTCGGGGAGCAGTGCGACCGTCGGCCAGCGTTTCGCTGCGGGCAGCCGCGCGAGATCGGGATCGTCGACCGTCTCGCTCGCGGGATCGAACGTCCAGAGCCGGCGTTCGTCGTAGGTTCCGGCCGCAGGACCGTCGAACCCGTGGTCGGTCGCGGTCGGAGCGTCGTGATCGCCGGTGCCGCCGCCGACGCAGTAGACCAGGCCGTCCGCCGGGTCGTACACCCCGCCCATCACCCAGTTGGGGTACGGGCAGCGCACGCCCTGGGTTGCGGTCAGATCGGTCCAGCCCTCGCCCGGGCGGTAGCGGCAGATCGCGTCCGAGGGCGGCGGGCCGTCGTAGGGACCGTCGGTGGGTGCGCCGCCGAAGCTGTAGATCGCGTCGTCGGTGGCGACCCCGCAGGGCCCCCAGAGCGCCCGCGGGAAGTCGGGCCGACGGTCCCACGTGCCACCCGAGCCCGCCGTCGGATCGTACGCGAACGTCCGTCGGGTGGCGGCCAGCCCCGTACCGGTCTCGATCCCGCCGAAGAAGTGGAGCTCCCCGTCGAGCACCGCGCCGCCGGCGTCGCTCCCGACGACCGGCAGGGGAGCGCGCTCGGTCCAGCCACCGACGGCCGGTTCCGCTTGCGTCGGCGTGGCGGTCGTGGTGGCGGTCTCGGTTGGCGTTGCGGTCGCCGTCTCGGTCGGGGTTGGTGTCGTCGTTTCCGTCGAGGTGGCGGTCTGCGTGGCGGTCGCCGTTTCGGTCGTGGTCGCAGTTCGCGTGGTGGTCGGCGTCGCGGTTTCGGTCGGTGTCGGGGATTCGGTCGGCGTGGCCGTCGTCGTGGCGACCGTCGTCGAGGGTCGAGGATCGGTGGTAGCGTTGGGTGGCGTCCCGGTCGCCGGATCGGTGGCCGTGACGATCGACTGTTCCTGTGTTCGGGTCGACTCGCTGGTTTCCGTGCCGTCGGTCGACGGCTCGGTGCGGCGCGTCGGTTCGTCGGTTGCGGGCCTGGACGTATCGTTCCCGGCGGATCCGTTCCCGCCGGTATCGCCGAACAGACAGCCGGCCGTCGCAACGCTCGCCCCGAAACCGAGCGCGCGGAGCAGCGTTCGTCTCGTGGTCGGGTCGGATCCGGTAGGGCGTTGGTCCTCGCTCATTGATCGTCGTGTCCGCCGGCGGTTCCGCGTCGGCATCCGCGCTGCGCTCGTCGGTGAACGTGTCGGGTCGTGTGGCGCGCGCTCGGGCGGGTCAGTCGTCCCCGTCCTCGTCCTCCTCGATGAGCTCGGGATCGCTGAGCGCGCTCTCCAAACTCCCGAGCCCGTTGATCCACTCGGCGACCGGGCCGTAGCCCACGTCGTCGATCACCGAGCGGTCGAGCTCCGCGCCGTCGATCAGCAGCGTCCCGGCCCGGGCGCAGTGGCCGAGCGCGTCGTCGAACTCCTCCTCCGCTTCGGCGGCCTCGGCGGCGCGGAGACACTCGGTGACGTCGGCGTCGGCGACGCCCTCGGCGACGTACAGCTCCGCGGCGTAGAACACACAGACCAGCGAGGTCTGGACGCCATCGACCAGCAGGAGCGTCTCCTCGTCGTCGATGTCGACGTCCGCGAGCACGATCTCGCGGACGTTCGCGAGCTCGTGCATCGTCATCTCGGGATCGAGCTCCTCCTCGTCGTACGCGGTGAGGACCTTCACGACCGCGATCGCGGCGTCCTCCTGGAGGTTCCAGAGCAGCCGTGCGGCGTCCTCGTCTTCCGGATCGAGGTCCTCGTCGCGGAGGCGATCGAGCCAGTTCTGCCAGCGTTCGTCGGTGTAGAAGCCGTCCGTGGATGCGCTCATACTCGCACCGAACGTTGCGCTGTTGATAGACCTTTTCGTCTACCCGAGGGTCGCGCGCGTGTCGATGCCATACACCTCGGCTGGCGTCCCGACGTGTGCGGTCTCGATCGCCCCGTTCCAGCCCTCCTCGTGGAGCCACCGCACCCGCCGGGGGACGGTTTTCGGCCCGAGCACCGCGCCCGGCCGGTCGGGATCGTCGACGAAGTCGGTCTCCATCAGGAACGGCTCGTCGGCGCTCTCGGCGCGCTCTGCGGCCTCGGTCAGTCGATCCCTGTCGCTCATCACGCTCGGCGTCGGCCCGGCGAGCCGACCGCCGGCGTAGTGTTTGACGACGCGATGGCGATCGAGACCGCGCTCCTCGGCCCACTCCGCAACCGCGGTCAGGTCGTCGCTCGCCTCGGTGTGGAGCTGGACCGCACAGTCGCACTCGGCTCCGAGCGCGAGCGCGTGTCGCAGGACCGCGTTCGAGGCGTCCCACACCGCGTCGGGAACGTCGTAGTGAGGTCGACCGGATTTGAGCGCGAGCGCCCGGCCGTCGTCGACGTACTCGGCGGCGGCGTCGAGACCGGCCTGCATCAGGTCGCGTGCCTCGGCCGGCGCGAACCCGCGATCGTCGACGAGTTTCGAGACGAGTCCCGGATGCACACCCAGAACGGGCCACGCCCGGCCATCGAGGACTTCGTTCGCGTCCGTGACGACCTCGATCGTGGTCTCGAACACCGCCTCGAAGTCCGCGCCCCGTTCGACCTCGATCCCGAGCAGCCACGAGGGTTTGTTGACCACGAGGAGGTGGGTGCCGCCGACCCGGGCGAAGTCCTTCACGGCCTCGATCCCTCTTCCATGTGCGGGATCGAGGTGGAGGTGGTTGTCGAGCACCGGCGTGTCGAGTTCCATGGCCATCCTCGGGGGATCGGTCGCAAAAACCGCACGCTCTCGTCGAGCTCGTACCACGAAAATCGACCGACGTGGCCGTATTACCGGCACGTGCAAGGGTCGTCGCTATGCTCGTGTGCACCATCCGATCGGGAGTAGCTCGCGCCGCGCGGGCTCGGAGGTGTTGATCATGAAGATAGGAATCGAAGCCGAGTACTGGGTGATCGATGCGTCGGGAGCGCTGTGCGACGGGCGGGCGCTCGCGACACACGACAACGTCGAACCCGAGTTCATCGCCCCGCTGATCGAGGTCCACACGCCGCCGCTCGAACGGGTCGACGAGCTCCGGCGCTCGTTCGGGGCGACGCTCCGGACGGTGCTCGATGCGGCTGCCGCCGACGGCAAGCGGCTCGTGCCGCTCGGGACGCCGCTCGCCTCGGCGGCATCGCCGCCGGTCACCGACCGAGGGCGGCTCCTCGAACGGATCTACGGTGAGGGGCTCGCGCCCGCGACCCAGTGTGCCGGCACGCACGTCCACTTCGATCTCGTCGACGCCACGAGGCAGCTCACCCTCCTGACCGCGCTCGATCCCGCGCTCGCGCTGGTGAGTTCCTCGCCGTGGTACGCGGGGCATCCCCGGGGCCACTCCTCGCGCGCACACGCCTACCGGTCGCTGTGTGGCGAGGCGTTCGCCCCGCTTCGCGGCCTCTGGTCGTACCCGACCGACCTTCCCGAGTGGGAACGCCGGATCGAGACGAGCTACGGCCGGTTCCGGGCGCTCGCTGCCGAGCGCGGCGTTCGTGAGGACGAGCTCACGACTCACTTCCGACCCGACGACGCGATCGTGGCCCCGGTTCGGCTGCGGCGGTGCCCACCGACCGTCGAGTGGCGCGCTCCCGACACGGCGCTGCCCTCGGAGACGCTGCGCCTCGTAGGCGATGTCGCCCGCCTGGTCCGTCGAGCCGCGGACGAGCCGGTGGAGATCGGCGATCCGGGCGTCGAGCCGGGGCGGATCAGCGTGCCGCCGTTCGACGAACTCGAACGGCTCTCGCAGGCGGCGATCGGACACGGACCCGGTTCGTCGGCAGTCCGTGAGTACCTCGAACGAATGGGGATCGACACGGGGGCCTACCGACCGATCGCGACCGAGATCGGCCACGACGCCCCGGTGACGCGGGCCGACGCGCGGTGCATCCGGCTCGCGTACGCCGAGCGACTCGAACGCGATGTCGCGGCGCTCACGGCTCGCTCCGCCATTGAAGGGGTGAGCGAGCAACGAGCGCTCGTCGATGGGGGCTGGAACACGGACACCGCGACCGGAGAGCTGCCGTAGCCGTCCGGGAGCGATCCGCCACCCACCACGTCAGTCCGTCGGGTCGGATTCGAGCGTGACGGCCTCGTGGGCAGCGTTGCGGAGCGCGTCCGAGCGGCCGTGACTCCCGGGCGCGATCGCGAGCGTCTCCAGCCCACAGCGGGCGGCGTGTTCGAGCACGGGCTTGAAGTCGGTGTCGCGCGACGCGATCGCGAGGGTATCGAGATCGTCGACGGCGGCGGTCGCATCGACCGCGAGCTTCACGTCGACGTCGCCGCTCGTAACCCGCACCTCGAACCCGCGGGCTTCGGCGGCCTGAATCAGCCCCGGCGTGGCGTGCTCGTCGAGATAGAGCCGCACGACTGCCGGCCGACCGACTGCCGCCGCGGCCGCACGCACGTCATCGAGGTCGACATCGAACTCGCTCCGGAGGACGTTCGGTCCGTCGACGAACAGCCCGACCGCCGGTTCGCGACTACCCGTACTCGACACCGCCTCTCGGAGCTTTCCGAGCATACGCCGAGTCGACCGGCGGGCGGCAAAGCCATGACGGTGTTCGGCCGAGACGGGTGATCGCAGTTAGATTCTCTAGTTGATCTCATAATTGAACTACTGCAACAATTTATTGCATTATTATACAGGAAGATTTAAGGAATGGTGTACTGATGGTAGGTCTGGATCATGGTTGAGAAACCCACTCCAGGTCGACGATCGTTCCTGAAAGCAATCGGTGCAGGGACGCTGTTCGGCGGACTGAGCGGCGTCGCGTCGGCGACACCGGGTCGCCAACCCGGTCCGAAAAAGGACGAGATCCTCGTTGGAGTATCGGCGTCGGCGGCCGATATGGAGGGGGCGGTCGCACAGGCCGTTCCCGGCAACGCGGAGATCGTCCACCGAAACGAGACGCTGAGCTACGTCGCGGTGAAGTTCCCGAGCCAGGCCACGGGTCGCGCAAAGGAGAACTTCATCGACGCGATCACGAAGAAAGACCACATCAAGTACGCCGAGCCGAACGCGACCCACCAGGCGTTCTACGAGCCGAGCGACCCGCGCTTCGGCGACCAGTACGCGCCGAAGCAGGTCGAGTCCGATGGGGCGTGGGACACCACGCTCGGCGACGCCGGGGTGACGATCGCGGTCGTCGATACGGGCGCGCAGTACGACCATCCCGACCTCGCGGCGAACTACGAGTCCAATCCCGGCCGGGACTTCGCCGACAACGACTCGGACCCCTACCCGGACGACACGCGCAGCGAGTACCACGGAACCCACGTCTCGGGCTGTGCGGCCGCGGTGATCGACAACGGCACGGGCGTCGCCGGCCAGAGCAACTCCTCGCTCATCAACGGTCGCGCGCTCGACGAGGGTGGTTCGGGATCGACGGCGGACATCGCCGACGCCATCGAGTGGGCGGCCGACCAGGGCGCGGACGTCATCAACCTCTCGCTCGGCGGCGGTGGCTACACGAGCACGATGAAAAACGCCGTGAGCTACGCGACCGACAACGGTGCGCTCGTGATCGCCGCCGCGGGGAACAACGGGTCGAGCTCCGTCAGCTACCCGGCGGCGTACAGCGAGTGCGTGGCGGTCTCGGCGGTCGACGACAACGAGCAGCTGGCGAGCTTTAGCCAGTACGGCGAGAACGTCGAACTCTGTGCGCCGGGCGTCGACGTCCTCTCGACGACCACCGAGGCCCGCGGCTCCTACGAGCGCTTGAGCGGGACGTCGATGGCGACCCCGGTCACCTCCGGCGTCGCCGGGCTCACGCTCGCGCAGTGGGACCTCACGAACCAGGAGCTCCGATCGCACCTCAAAAACACCGCCGAGGACATCGGACTCTCGGCGAACGAACAGGGCAGCGGCCAGGTCGACGCGCTCGCGGCCGTCACCACCGATCCTGCCGACGGCGGAGGCGGCGGTGGCGGCGGTGGCGGCGGCGAGACCACGTCCGGCTCCGTCGACGGCAGCCTGTCTGGTTACTGGGACGGCGACAACTACACGTGGTCGTGGACGTACTCCTCGCCGAGCCAGGTCGTCGTCGAACTCGATGGTCCCACGGACGCGGACTTCGATCTCTACGTCAACACGGGCACGACCCAGAACGCCTCGCCGAACAACTACGACTACACCTCCCGGTCGACGAACAGCCAGGAGACGGTCACCATCGACAGCCCCGACGACTCGACGGCGATGCAGATCAACGTCGACTCGTACAGTGGCTCCGGTAGCTACACGCTGACGGTCACGGAGACGGAGTAATCGATCGCTGTCGCCGATTTTCCGGCGTCAGGACGGCTGTGTGCGTCGGTCCGCTTCGTTCTGGTCGCTCCAGTAGTAGAACGCGACGTTGGCCGCGAGTCCGAGGACGAACAGCCCGATCGTCGCCCAGAACGACTGGTAGTAGAGCACGTCGATGTAGACGATCGGTTCGTTGATCAGCGGCCAGAGCGGTTCGATCCGGGTCGAGGTGTCGGGGGCCGAGAGAATGTCGGCGAAGACGTGTGCGAGACTCGGCACGCCGACCGCGATCACGCCGAGCGCGGTCGCGTGGTCCGCCGCCTCGCGGGAGAACCACTTCGTTCCGCCGAACAGTCGCTTGAGGAGCCAGCCGAGGATCGGTCCGAGGATCGCCGCGAACACCAGGGCGGCGAGCACCGTGTGGAACACCCCGTGGTGGTGGATGCCCTGGAGCCTCGAGAGCACGAGATCGACATCGGGCAACATGCCGAACCAGAAGCCCACGCCGACGAACAGCGCCGCAGTACGCCGATCGTCGATGAAGTACCACGCGGGGGCGAGCCAGAGCAGCCCCATTCCGAGATGACCGAGGACGTCGACCATGCTCGTGTGGGTCGTGAGAGCGACAAAAGCCTGCTGCCTTCTCCTGCCCGAGAATCCCGCCGAACGGGCGTCGGTGATCGAGATCGTTCGGATCGCGCTCGACGCCTGGCGTCGGTTCGGTGCGATCCGTCGGGAGCGGTGGTGCGGAGGGAGCTCGTCGACTTCGAACGGTCGTCGTCCGCAGGCCCCACACTCAAGTCACGGGAAGCCGAACGGGAATCCATGTCCGAGGACGATCCCCACGATCGCGACGTCACGCTCGCGAACGAAAAGGAGGAGGCGGACGGCGAGGAGACCGAGGAGGCGGAACAGGCACGCGAGGCGGAAGCCGAACAGGCGCGCGAGGAGGCCGCCGAGGGCGAGGTCGACACCGAGTCGGAACAGCGCGAGGCGGCCGCGCGTGAGGCCGAAAACCCCGACAACCACCGCGACGAGGAGCCACACAGCAGTTAGTCACAGCAGTCAGTCTGTTTCGCGGCTTCGTCGAACACTCAGTCCCCGGCAGCCTGACGAGCGGCTGCGAGCACCACCTCGTGGGCCGTGCCGTTCGAGGCCACCAAACTAGAACTGTCGTGCCGCCACGGCTCGCCGTCGAGGTCGGTCACGACGCCGCCGGCGTTGCGGATCATGTGTGCGCCCGCGACCGTGTCCCACGGGTCGAGCCGAACGGTGGCGATCGCGGCCTCTATCGACCCGCCGGCGACCGCCGCAAGCGTCGCCTGGGCGCAGCCGAACCGACGGAAGTCGCCGAAGCGCTCCGCGAGCGCGTTCGTCCCGCCGGTTTCGGCCGGATCGACGAGGAGGATCGGGTCGACCACGAACGCTGCCGGGTTCTCGCGCGAACTCACGCGCACGGGGTCGCCGTTCAGCGTGACGCGCTCCACGCCCGCGAGGTACGTATCCGAGAGCGCCGGCAGGACCGTGGCCGCGGCGACCGGCTCGCCGTCGACCACGCTCGCGACGCTCGTCCCCCAGATCCGGAGCCCGCGAACGAAGTTGTTGGTGCCGTCGATCGGGTCGACCACCCACGCCGGCCCCTCGTCCGGCAGCGTCTTTCGCGTGTCTTCCTCTTCGCCGACGACCGGCTCGTCGTACTCCGCGTGGATGGTTTCGATCACGCGACGCTGTGCGTCGCGGTCGGCCTGAGTCACCACGTCGGTCTCGTCGGCTTTGGTCTCGACCGCGAGGTCGTCCCGAAACGATGCGAGCGCGACGCGCGCGCCCGCGTCCGCTGCCCGTGCGGCGAGATCCGCCCGCGCCTCGGTGTCGGTCATGGGACACCGACTCGCCGCGCGGGCAAAAGCCGTCCGGCGGGTCGTTCCCGAGCGACGGCCGATCGCATGGATCAGGATTCGGCGCGGTCGATCGCCGCGGCCGCCCGCCGCTCGGCCGTCTCGCGGACCTCATCCGCGTCGAGCGTCAGCACCTCTCGATCGCGCATCAACACCCGTCCATCGCAGACCGTGTGGCGCACGTCGGCTCCGCTCGCGGCGTAGACGAGGTGGCTCACGAGGTCGTGGTGTGGCGTGAGGTGGGCACGATCGAGGTCGAGCACGGCGAGGTCGGCGTTCGCCCCCTCGGCGATCCGGCCCGAGTCGAAGCCCGCGACCGCGGCGCTCCCCGCGGTGGCCAGTTCGAACGCCGTCGGCGCGTCGACCGCGCTCGCGTCCCCGGCAGCGAGCTTGCCGACCATCGCGGCGTCGCGGCACTCGTCGAACATCGAGAGGTCGTTGTTCGAGGCCGCGCCGTCGGTGCCGATCCCCACCGTGACGCCCGCATCGAGCATGGCCTGGATCGGCGCGATCCCGCTCGCGAGCTTCATGTTCGAGGCCGGACAGTGGACCATTCCTGTCCCTGTGTCGGCGAGCAGCTCGATCTCGTTCTCGTCGCAGTGGGTGCCGTGGGCGATGAAATCGCGGTCTTCGAGCAGGCCGTGATCCGCGGCGTATTCGAGCGGCCGTTCGTCGTGCTCGTCGACGATCGGGCCGACCTCCCCCGTCGTCTCGTTCGCGTGGATGTGGATCGGGACGCCCGCCTCGCGCGCCCGCGGGACGAACTCGTCGAACTCCTCGCTATCGACGGTGGTGAGGCTGTGCGGCATGAACGCGGTCGTGATCCGTCCGTCGGCCGCGCCGTCGTACTCCTGGGCCACTCGGAGCCCCTCTTCGAGGTCCTCGCGGGCCGCTGCCTCGTCCTTCCCGACGGTGACGGCCCCGTGGCCGACTCGCGCCCGGAGGCCCGCGCGGTCGACGGCGTCGACGATCTCGCCCACGTCGAAGTACATATCACAGAAGCCTGTCGTGCCCGACCGGATCATCTCCACCAGGCCGAGTTCGGCCCCCGCGCGGACGTCGGCGGGTTCGAGAACGCCCTCGACCGGCCAGACGTCCTCGCGGAGCCAGTCGTGGAGCGGCTTGTCGTCGGCGTACCCCCGGAGGAGCGCCATTGCAACGTGAGTGTGAGCGTTCACGAGCCCCGGGATCACGAGGCCATCGGTGGCGTCGAGGGTCGCATCGCCCGCCGGGACGTCGCCGACGGCGAGGATCTCGCCGGTCGCCTGGTCGGCGAGCACGTCCGCGCGCTCGACGGTCATGTCCGGTCGGAGCACCCGCCCGCCGACGATTTCGAGCGTCGTCATACCGGTCGTTTCGCGTCCGGGAGCGTCAATCCCCGGGTTCGGCGACGCACGCGGTGAAGCCGCCGCGTCAGACCAGCGCCTCCTCTAAGAGTTCGAGCGGGTGGCGGATCTCGTAGCCGGTGCCGTGTTCCATCTGCATCGCGCAGGTCGGACACTCGGTCATCCCGGTCTCGCCGTCGGCGGCGTCCATGTGTTCGAACATCTCCTCGCCGATCGCCATCGAGTAGTCGTACTTCTCCTCCTTCCAGCCGTACGTCCCCGAGATGCCCGAGCACGAGTCGCCGACGTCCTCGACGGTCGCGCCGTCGAGGTCGGCGAACAGTTCGATCGCCTGGCGATCGAGGCCCTGGTTCCGGGCGTGACACGGCGCGTGGTAGGCGAACTCGCCGGCATCGACGTCGGCCTCGGCGAGCGCTCCTTCGAGGTCCTCGTGGAGGCGGAGATACTCCAGGGCCTCGTAGGTGTGGGCGGCGACCGACTCGATCCCGTCGAGGTCGAACAGTTCGGGGTACTCCTGACGGAGTGCCATCGAACACGAGGTGCAGGAGGCGATCACGTCGGCCCCGCCGTCGATCGCGGCCGCGAGGTTTGCGACGTTCGTCTCGGCGTGGCGGCGCGCGTCGTCGAGCATCCCGTTCGCGAACATCGGCGTGCCCGAGCACTGCTGGGGCGGCACCAGCACCTCGTAGCCGAACGCCTCGTACACCCGAACCATCGCCTTTCCGACCTCCGTCGTATTGAAGTTCGAGTAACAGCCGTGGAAGTACGCGACTCGCTGCTCGGGATTTTCGACGTGCGCACCGCCGCGCTCGGCCCACCACTCGCGGAACGTCTGCTCGGCGAACGCGGGGAATTCGCGTTCGCTGGTGACACCGAGGGTCTTCTCCATGAGCCAGCGCGCGGGGCCGAAGTTCATCGCGCGGTTCGCGAGCCGCGGCATCTTCGAGGCGAACCACGCCGACGTGCGGTAGTTGGCGAGAATGCGGTTCCTGACGCGCTCGACGAGCCCCTGCCGGCCCTCGTCGACGATTTCGAGCGCCTCGCGTGGTTTGCCCCGCCGGAGTGCGGCGAGCGTCTCGCGCCCGAACCGCTGACTCTCGACGTACTCCCCGCGAGCGGTGTTGTGCATCTGACTCAGCGGGACCGAGGAGGGACAGGCGTCGTCACACCGCATGCAGTTCGAGCAGCCCGTGATCGAGTCGTCGACTGCGTGACCCTCCTTGCGTTTGAGTCGCCACTGTTCGGGCCCCTGGAACTTCGGGCCGGGGAACTCGTCGTCGACCTCCGCGACCGGGCAGGACGTATCGCACGTCGAGCACTTGTAGCAGTCGTCGGACCCCGGTCGAAGGTCCATGTCGGTCGTCTCGAACACCTGTACCGGCTCGAACTCGTCCGTGGAATCTGCATCACTCATTGTGGGAAGACCGTCGATCACACCGCCTCGCCCGCCGCACGACCCGCAGCGTGGCCGGTCGCCAGCGAGATCCCGCTGCCCGATTTCTCCGCCGCGAAGTCCGCGCCGCCGAGGACGCCCCCGGCAGCCCGGAGGTTCCCGTACTCGACTCCCCCACCGGCGTCGAGCGGCCGTAGATCGTCGTCGACTGCGACGCCGAATCGTGCGAAGGGATGGTCGCCGAACGCCTCGTCGGCGAACCACTCGTAGCGATCCCCAGGATGAGGAACGTGACAGTCGAAGACCGGCTCGACCACTCCCGTCCGATCGGAGTCGATGCCCTTGCCGACCAATCCCCCAGTAGCGAGCACGAACTGGTCGGCGTGGAAGGGCGTTCGCTGTCCGTTTCGATCCACGTACACCGCCCGTATCCGCCCGCCGTCGGCTTCGAAGTCGACGACGGGATTGCCGGTCGTCCGGCGAACGCCCCACTCGTCGAGCGCCGCGTCGAACAGCTCTTCGAGCCGAAGTCCCGGGAGGCTCGGCGGCCCCATCGGCACCTCGAAGGCCTCGACTCCGAGACGGGTTTCGAGGGCTGTCCGGACTGCGCTCGGCTCGTCCTCGCCGAGTATGGCCGGAAACCCCACTCGCCCTGCGCCGTCGAGATGGGGTTCGACCGCCGCGGCGAGCGCCCGCCGAGCGGTCGTGGGTCCGTCCGTCGTCTCGATCGTCTCGTTCTCGTCGAGTGCGCGCGCGAAGCGCGTGACCCGCGAGTCGGCCCGGAACTCGCCCGGAAAATCGACCGTGACGCCGCGCGTCCGCGACGGAACGCCCGCCGCGGCGAGGTGGTCTGCGGCCAGCGGCGCGTCGAACGCGGTCAGCGTCTCGAAACCGACGAACAACGTTTCCTCCGAGCGACTCGCGAGCCCCGCGGCCACACTCTGCGGGTAGCGTGCGGTCGGCTTCACGGTGCCACCGTGGGTCGGCACGAGCGCGTTCGTGTCGGTGTGGTTGCCCCGGTAGGCGTCGCCCGCAACTTGATCGAACAGGTCGAGGCCCGCACGCACCGCGTCGGTCCCGACCCGTCGGTAGGGGTGGCCCTCCGGAAGCGCCGAGAGCGCGTCGAAGGGTTCCGCGACCAACTCGCCGTCGGGAGTGTACCCGAGCACGTCGACGAGGCCGCTCGCGTGTCGGAGCGTGCTCTTCTTGTGCGAGACGAGGCGAACCCGTGCGCCCTTGCGGGCCGCCCGAATCGCACTCGTCATCCCCGCGAGGCCGCCCCCGACCACGCAGACGTCGTCCTCAATCGCCACGCTCGTCACCCCCGTTCGGGTCGCCGGACTCGCTCGACTGCTCGCGTTCGTCGCATCCGCCATCGGTCGCCGCGCCGACCTGTGCCTCGGTGGGCCCGGCGTCGAATCGGTCGTACTCGATCGCGTCCTCGCGCGCCGCCGGGTCGCGGTCGCGGTTCATCGTGGTCGCGTGGAGCGCGTGATTGAGCATCGCCTGGGAGAGCTGTTCGCCCCAGAGCGCGTGGCGCTGGCCCTTCCACCGTTCCCGATACAGCTCGTCGAGTGCGGTTCTCGTGGTGGCCTCGTCGTGTGCGGGGTGGAGCAGCGCGGCCATCCGGTGGGCACAGAACCCGCCCTGGCAGTTGCCCATCGAGGCGCGGGTCCGAATGCGCGTGGCGTTCAGGTCGGTTCCCGCGTCCTCGATGGCGTCTTCGAGTTCGGCGCGCGTGACTGCCTCACAGGTGCAGACCACCGGATTGGGGTCGTCGGTCTTGAGCACGTCGTCGGCCCTGCTGCCCAGTCGTTCGGTGCTCCGACGGCCCACCGGCGATCGCAGCCCGAACTCCTCCATGTAATCCCGGAGGACCGAGAAGTCCTCGCTCCCGGGCAGCGGCTCCTCGGCGGTGCGACACCGCGCCTCGACGCCGAGCTTCTCACAGACGTGATCCGAGATTTGCTCGGCCATCAGCCGGTAGGTGGTGAGCTTGCCGCCGACGATGCTCGTCATGTCGTCGAGACCGTCGCGTTCGGCGTGATCGAGCAGGAAGAACTGGCGCGTGATGTCCGTCGGGTCCGTCGTGCCGGTGTCGGGTGGCTCGTACAGCGGCCGCACACCCCAGAAGGAGCGGAGCGTCCGGGCCTCGGCGAGCATCGGGACGAGTTCCGAGAGCTTCTCGATCATCAGATCGACCTCCCACTGCTCTTCGGGATAGTCGTCGGGATCCTCGACTTCCACGTCGGTCGTGCCGAGGATGCAGGCAGTCTCGTGGGGCACGACGATGTCGGCGTCGTCCTTCGGGCGGCATCGATTCACGACGGTGTCGACCTGCCGGGAGTTCATCACCGTCATCACGCCCTTCGAGGGCCGGACCTCGACCTCGACGCCCGCCATCGCTCCCAACTGGCCGGCCCACGCGCCCGTCGCGTTCACGACGTGGTCGGCCTCGATGCGCTCGGTGGTGCCCGGCTCGCGGTGGCTACGCTTGCCTGGCCCGCTCTCGTGACGGACCTCGACACCGACGACCCGATCGCCTTCGACGAGCACGTCGATCACCTCGGCGTGGGTCTCGATCCGCCCGCCGTGGCGCTCGGTGTCGGCAGCGTTCGCCACACAGAGCCGGAAGGGGTCGATGGCACCATCGGGCACCCGGATCGCGCGCTCGACGTCCCGCGTGAGGTAGGGTTCGATCTCGCGGGCCTCCTCGCCGGTGAGCACCTCGGCGGGGATCCCACACTCACGACAGCCCGCGAGCTTCTCCTCGAAGTACTCGTCGGAATCGCCTGGCAGCTGGGCGAACAGTCCGCCGGTCATCTCGATCGTGTGACTCGCGATCCGTCGGAGAACGCGGTTCTCGTCGATGCATTCAGCGGCGCTCTCTTGGTCGGCAACCGCGTAGCGGCCGCCGCTGTGGAGCAGTCCGTGCATCCGTCCGGTGGTCCCGTGGGTGAGGTTGCCGCGCTCGACGAGCGTGACGTCGACGCCGCGCATCGCGAGGTCGCGCGCGATGCCACAGCCGGTCGAGCCACCCCCGATCACGAGCACCTCGGTGCTGTTCGTCATCGAGTGATCGAACGGTGGTTCTCCACTCACTTCACTACACGGTCGAGGGTAGTGTTCGTGCTCGGATTCGTCGAGAACAACCAGTAGCTCAATGCGGTCGGACACGAAGGGAGAGGAAATGAGCGACGCAACCTACGTCGGCGCGATCGACCAGGGAACGACCGGGACGCGCTTCATGATCTTCGATCACGCCGGCGAGGTGATCGCGAGGGCCTACGAGAAACACGAACAGATCTATCCCGAACCGGGATGGATCGAGCACGATCCGACGGAGATCTGGAAGAACACCGAGATCGTCGTGCGCGAGGCGCTCGACACCGCCGGGATCGACGCCGCACAGCTCGCGGCGATCGGGATCACCAACCAGCGCGAGACCACGATGATCTGGGACGACGATTCGGGCTCCCCGGTGTACAACGCGATCGTCTGGCAGGATCGCCGGACCACCGATCGGGTCGAGGAGCTGGAGGAAGCGGGGAAGGTCGAGGAGATCCGGGCGAAGACCGGGCTCGAAGCCGACGCGTACTTCTCGGCGACGAAGGCCGAGTGGCTGCTCGACAACGCCGACCCGCTGAAGACCCAGCGCGCCCGACCCGCCGATCTCAGGGATCGCGCCGCGGGCGGCGAGCTCCGTTTCGGCACGATCGACACGTGGCTGATCCACCGGCTCACCGGGAATCACATCACGGACGTCACGAACGCCTCGCGGACCATGCTGTTCGACATCCACGACATGGCGTGGGACGACGAACTCTTGGAGGAGTTCCGGGTGCCCGGCGAGATGCTCCCCGAGGTGCGGCCCTCCTCGGACGACGACTTCTACGGGACGACCGATCCCGAGGGGTTTCTCGGTGCGGAAGTCCCGGTCGCGGGCGCGCTCGGCGACCAGCAGGCCGCGCTGTTCGGCCAGGCCTGCTTCGATCCCGGCGACGCGAAGAACACCTACGGCACCGGCTCGTTTTTCCTGCTCAACACCGGCGAGGAGGCCGTCGAGAGCGATCAGGGACTCCTCACGACGGTCGGCTTTCAGCGCTCGGGCGAACCCGTCCAGTACGCACTCGAAGGGTCGATCTTCGTGACGGGGGCGGCGATCGAGTGGCTCGAAGACGTCGACCTCATCAACAACGCGGCCCAGACCGCCGATCTCGCCCGCTCCGTGGACTCGACGGACGGCGTCTACTTCGTGCCCGCGTTCACCGGGCTCGGCGCACCCCACTGGGACGGGCGCGCCAGAGGGACGATCGTCGGGATGACCCGCGGCACCCGGAAGGAACACATCGTCCGGGCCGTGCTCGAATCCATCGCGTTCCAGACCAGGGACGTCGCCGAGGCGATGGTGGCCGACGCCGATCTCGAGATCAACAGCCTGCAGGTCGACGGCGGCGCGGTGAGAAACGACTTCCTCTGCCAGCAACAGGCCGACATCGTCGGCACCGAGATCGTCCGCCCCGCGGTCGACGAGACCACCGCACTCGGCGCGGCGTACGCCGCCGGTCTCGCCGTGGGCTACTGGGTGGACTACGACGACCTCCGGAAGAACTGGCGGGTCGAGCGGACGTTCGAGCCCACGGACGATGCGACCGTCGACGACCGCTACGCGCGCTGGACCGAGGCCGTCGAGCGATCGCGCGACTGGGCGCGCGAGGAGTGAGCCGCGACGGATGTCCCTCGACGGTCGTCGGGGCGAGCGCCCACCGATACGGACGGCTAACGAAAGGCAGTTCATCGGGGAACGCGGGGATCGGGTATGCGCATCGCCGTGCCCAACAAGGGCCGCCTGCACGACCCGACGATCGACGTGCTCGAACGTGCCGGGCTCCACGTCGCCGACGGCGCGGATCGGAAGCTCTACGCCGAGACGGTCGATCCGGAGGTCACCGTCCTGTTCGTTCGCGCCGCCGACATCCCGGAGTACGTCGCCGACGGCGCGGCCGACGTCGGCATCACGGGGCTGGACCAGGTCCGCGAGGCCGGCGTCGACCTCCACGACCTGCTCGATCTCGGCTACGGCACCTGCCGGCTCGTGCTCGCCGCCCCCGAGGAGGGGGAGGTCGAGACGGTCGCTGATCTCGCCGGCGGCACCGTGGCGACCGAGTTCCCGAACGTCGCGCGTGACTTCTTCGCCGATCGGGGGATCGAGCCCGCGATCGTGGAGGTCTCGGGTGCGACGGAGCTCACACCCCACGTCGACGTCGCCGACGCGATCATCGACATCACCTCGACGGGGACCACGCTCGCGGTCAACAACCTCGCGGTCGTCGACGAGGTGCTCCAGAGTTCAGTTCGCCTGGTCGCGCGTCCCGACGTCGCCGACGACCCGAAGGTCGAGGAGGTCGCGACCGCGCTCGCGTCGGTGATCTCGGCCGACGGCAAGCGCTACCTGATGATGAACGTCCCTGCCGACCGACTCGACGACGTTCGCGAGGTCATCCCGGGCCTCGGCGGCCCGACGGTGATGGACATCGCGGGCGACGACGCGGTCGCGGTCCACGCGGTGGTCGACGAGGACGACGTCTTCGAGACGATCAACGACGTCAAGCGGATGGGGGCGAGCGACGTGCTCGTGACCGAGATCGAACGGCTCGTCGAATAGCGAGGCACCGTGGAGTAAGCAATCCTTTGGAATCGGTCGCCGAGCGAGTCCGTATCGATCAGGCCGGAGCGGACCCGAGGAGGCGAACGAGGCTGAGCGTCGCGATCGTCAGGAGGATGCTGACGACGAGGTGGACGAGCGTGACGAGGCCGGTCGTTCGCAGTCGCAACCGATACACGTACCGGATGACGACGAAATCGAGCGCGAGCGCCACGGCGAACGCGATCGCGCCGTACTGCTGGAGCAAGAGCACGACCACCGCGATGGTCGCGCCGACGACGAGCGCCCGGCGGAGCGGCACGTCCCCGAGCACGTTCCGCGCGGCGATGTGGGCGGTCGCCGAGTAGACGGCCGCGAAGACGAGGAAGCTGCCGAGATACGCGAGCGGACCGCCGGCGACGGGTACGGCCTGGAGCGCGACGGTCCCGATCACGGACGACGGTACGCCCCGCGGCGGCTTGTGTCTGGCTATTTCCGTCGATGGGGCGTCCGCCGAGCACGAGCGACGCGTGCATGCCGGCTGTGGACTCACGCAACGATACGCCACCACGGGGTGGTGCAGTTCGTCGATTTCGTCAGTTCCGTCAGTTTCGTACCGACGGCAGATCGTACCAGTTCGGGGGTATCGAGGCACAGAACTATAATCAACGTGCCGATAGCTCTACGTGATGGCGGATACGATCCCTCTTGGAATTGCTGGCGTGGTAATTCTCCAGTTCGTTCTCGGGGGTTTCGTCTACATGGACGCCAATCGGCGCGAACTCGATTATCCCGAACTGTATTGTTATGGCGTCTCGATCCCGCTCGTCGGATTCCTTATCCTTGCAGCGTATCTCTCGCGGCGCGAGGAGTTGCCGACCCGGGATTTCTCCCCACCAACGGTGACCGAAACAGCAACCGACGGGGTCTGGACCATCGAAAACCGAGGGCTTCGCCGACTTCCCCGGCGACTCGCGTACGCCATCCAGGACGGACAAACGCTCTGGCGGGTAGCAGTCACCGGACCACCGATCCTGTTGGTTCTCGCCGTCCTCGTGGATGCACGCATCGCCATCGTGCTGTCGACGTTCTGCTGTCTGTTCTGGCTGACGTATCTGGGCACCGCCAATGCGTTCACCGACACGACCATCCGACTCCATCCGGCGGAGGGGACGATTCGGATGACGTGGCGGGGCGGAGACCACCCGCTTTCGCCGAGCGGTTCCGAGCAGGAAATCGATCTCGCCGGCGTACAGCGAGTGGAACTCCGTCGCGTCGGTACGCAGCCGCTGGCCATACTCCGGTACGAAACCCGATTTTCCGTCAGTCCGAGATCGGTTCTCGTTCCCGCCAGCCAGTTGGATGTCCTCCGAGAGATGCTCTCTTCGCACGACATCCCGATTCGTGACCGCATCGAAGAAGGAACCAGTAGAACCGTCGTCCGGCGACGGAACGCGGAGGGTCTGCTCTCGCTCGTCGGCATCCCGTTCGGTGCCGGGTTCGTCTGGCCGCAGTTCTTTTTCGTCGGACCGATAGTACCTCTCGCGTTCTTCATCGCGCTGTGGCTCGTCGTGAAATGGTCGGTCGGCGCGTTCGACCGCATCAGCTCGCTTCTCACAGGTTCGCTGACCGATACTGACGACTGAACCGTGTTCGGTTCTGGATACTGATCGGGTCTCCGAACGTCTTCGCGCACTTCCCACACACATATGTGTGAGCAGTGCTACTGGTTCGGCATGAGCACGCCTACCGACGACGCCGCGCCGATCTCGCTCCGGCGTGCGGACTTCCTCGCCGTGCTCTGGGCTGCGATGGGGATCTTCTGGCTCGTGAGCGCACTCGGAGACGGACTTCCCGACGAGCTACTGTCGTCCGACGCCTTCTTCATCGCCTACGGGCTCTTCTTTCTCGGGTTTGCAGTGTACTATCATCGCCGTCCCGATTCGGTTCGTCAAGGACACGAGCCGACTCCAACACGATGGTTCTGGCTCGGGGGTGCGGTGGTCGGGACGCTCACGCTCTTTCTCGTCCTCGTGATAGTGCTTTAGAGCGTGATCCGAACGAATCGAACGCCCTACTGGTTGTCCGCGTGCTCGGCGTCGTCAGTCGCATCCACGACGGCGGTCGCCTCGATCTCCACGAGCAGGTCGGGATCGATCAGTCGCGCGACTTCGATCATGCTGGTCGCGGGCCGAACGTCGCCGAAGACCTCTCGATGCGCTGCGCCGATCGCCCCCCAGTCGTCGATGTCGGTGACGTACAGCCGGGTGCGGACGACGTCCTCGATCGTCGCGTCCGCCGCTTCGAGCGCGCGCTCGACGTTCGAGAGGGCGTGGACGGTCTGTGCGTGTGGATCGTCCGGCCCGACGATTTCGCCGTCTTCGTCGGTCGCGGTCGTCCCCGAGACGTGGATCTGGGCCCCGGCACGAACGGCGCGCGAGTACCCCACCTGCGATTCCCACTCGGTGCCGGTCGAGACGTGCTCGCGATTCATCACACCGGCCCTCCACCGGACGAAGGCAAAAGTACCGCGGCGTCACCCCACGGCGACGTCGGTTCGACGCGGGCTCGGCGAAGCGGTCGGCCGGCACTTGCAAACGATGGGTACATGGTGTCACACAACATAGAGTGATCATGACCAGGGCCGACGATCTCAGGCAGGAGCGAAATTCCGCGGACCGGGACCGGGATCGCTACGCGTGTGAGGACTGTGGACTCCCCATCGAGACGCACGACGGGGTCTGTCCGGAGTGTCGCGGCACCAGCATCGTCCCGATGGAGGATCTCATCGATCCGACGTTCAGGGAGTGAGAGGGGAAAACGACGACAGTGTAGCGTCAGCCGTCGAGCAGGCCGAGGTCGTCGAGCCGGTCGGTGATCTTGTCGACCGCGTGTTCGGCATCCGCCGGTTCCTTGCCGCCCGTGATGACGAGCTTGCCCGAGCCAAAGAGCAGCGCGACCACTTCGGGATCGTCGAGTCGGTAGACGAGACCCGGGAACTGCTCGGGTTCGTACTCGATGTTCTCGAGCCCGAGCCCGATCGCGATCGCGTTCAGATTCAGCGTCTTCTGGAGGTCGGCGCTGGTGACGATGTTCTGGACCACGATCTCGGGGTCGTCCTCGACACGGATCTCGAGGTCGCGGAGCTTGTCGAAGACGATCTCCAGACTCTCGTGGACGTCGGCAGTGCTCTTCGCCCCGGTGCAGACGATCTTGCCCGACCGGAAGATCAGCGCGGCGGATTTTGGCTCCTGGGTCCGGTAGACGAGGCCGGGGAACTGCTCGGGGTCGTAGTCAGCCCCTTCGAGGTCCATCGCCACGCTCTGGAGGTCGAGCTCCTGACCGATGCCCGTCGACGCCACCACGTTCTCGATGTTGATCGTCTCCTTCGGGTCCTGGGCAGACATGACTCGTCTTAAAGATCGTATTTAAGGCTTATAAAGATTGGTGTCACAGCCTGATAGGTCGGTGTGGCGACCGCTCCGGCGTCGATCGACAGCATGATGCGTCGGAGTCGCCCACGTCGGCGCGTGTACGCGTTCGAACTCGGCGGCGAGCACGACGCGTTCGCCGCCCGGGAGGCCGCGAGTGCGGCGACCGACGTCGAGGTCGTCGCGCC
This sequence comes from Halococcus agarilyticus, assembly GCF_000334895.1. Classification (NCBI taxonomy): domain Archaea; kingdom Methanobacteriati; phylum Methanobacteriota; class Halobacteria; order Halobacteriales; family Halococcaceae; genus Halococcus; species Halococcus agarilyticus. The sequence continues at coordinate 214,358 of NZ_BAFM01000002.1, forward strand.
AGGCATCGCGCTCGCTCACGGGGTCGACCGCGATCGGGTTCGGACGCTCGCGTACACCCACCGGACGAGTCGCGTCGTCGGCCGGACCAACGCCACCGTCACGGACGCCGTCGCCTGCCTCGACGACGCGACGCTCGACGTCGCGGGAACGGTCGCGGTTCGCGCGCGCGACGTGCGCCGCACGACCGGGATCGACACCCCGACTGCCGAACGACGCCTCGGTGGCGTGCTCACCGACCGTGGGTTCGCGGTCGATCTCGACGACTCCGACCACGAGCTCCGGGCGCTGTTCGCGGACGGGACCTGCGTGCTCGGCTGGCTCGACATGGAGAGCGTGCGGGATTTCGGCCCGCGCAAACCCACCAAGAAGCCCTTCTTCAAACCCGGATCGATGGACCCGCTGCTCGCGCGCGCCCTCGTCAACATCGCCGGTGCGGGGTCGGAAAGCCTGCTCGTCGATCCGATGTGCGGCACCGGCGGCATGCTCGTCGAGGCGGGGCTCGTCGGGGCGGATGTGGTGGGGCTCGACGCCCAGGCAACGATGGCCCGCGGCGCGGCGCAGAACCTCACACACTACCTCGACGAGGAAGGCAGTCCCGGATTCGCCACCGCGCAAGCCGACGCGACCCGCCTCCCGCTTCGCGACGACGCCGCCGACGCAGTCGTGTTCGACGCCCCCTACGGCCGCCAGTCGAGGATCGAGGGCGAGCTCGATGGTGTGGTGACGGGCGCGCTCGGCGAGGCGCGGCGGATCGCGGAGCGAGCCGTGGTGGTCGGCGACCGACCGTGGACGACTGCGGCGCGCGAGGCGGGCTGGAACGTCGAGACCACCTTCGAGCGTCGTGTGCATCGCTCGCTGGTGCGGCATATCGCGGTGCTCGGCTGAGGCACAGATCGTCGGTCTCGAACCTTACTCGCGGCGCATCTCGGCACGCTGGCCCTTCTCGATCGACGCGCCGACCGTGTTCCCCCACTCGACCCACGAGCCGTAGTAGTTGCGAACGTCGTCGTAGCCGAGGAGTTCGCTGAGGACGAACCACGTCAGCGCCGAACGCTCCCCGATGCGACAGTAGGTGATGACCTCGGTTCCCGGATCGAGGCCTGCCTCTCGGTACAGCTCCCGGAGCTCCGCCGCGGGTTTGAAGCAGCCGTCGTCGTCGACGACCTGGCTCCACGGGACGTTCACCGCGCCCGGGATGTGGCCGCCGCGCTGGACGCCCTCGTTCCAGCCCGGCGGAGCGAGGATCTCGCCACGGTACTCCTCGGGAGTGCGGACATCGACGAGCGGGACGCCACGACCCATCGCGTCCTCGACGTCCGGCCGGTCGGCTCGAATGGCCTCGTTCGTTCCCGTCACCGCGTACGAGCGGCCGGTGAACCGCGGGACGTCGGTCGTCACCGGCAGGTCGCGCGCCCGCCAGCGATCGCGACCGCCGTCGACCAGGCGAACGTCGTCGTGGCCGTAGTAGACGAACAGCCAGTAGGCGTAGGCGGCGAACCAGTTCATCATGTCGCCGTAGATGACGACCGTCGAGTCGGCGGTGATGGCGGCGTCGCCGAGCAGCCGTTCGAAATCGGTCCGCGTCGGGACGTCGAACGTCGTGGCGTCCTGGAGGTCACGCTCCCAGTCGATCTTCGTCGCTCCCGGCACGTGGCCCGCGTCGTAGTTGCTCGGATCGATGTCGACCTCCAGCAGCCGAAGCGATGGGTCGTCGCGCTCGAACGCAGCGAGTCGCTCGTCCACCCACGCGGCCGAAACGAGCACGTCGTTCGCGTAGTCGCTCATTCGGTAACCCACCTCGTACCGCGAGACGCATTAACCTCGTGGCGTCGGGTGGCGGTTGTCCGGTTCGACCGCCACCATCGGGGGCTCACTCGCTCGTCCTCCGGTTTCGGAGCCATCGGTCGTCGGTCCCGTCCCCGACGTACCGACGTGCGAGCCGCGTTTCGGCCTGTCGGAGTCGGTAGGAAAGCGTCGACCGCGGCACCGAGAGCTCGTCGGCGAGGTCGTCGAGGGTCGTCCCCCGTGGCGTCTCGTAGTACCCGCCCTCGACGGCGGCGCACAACGCCGTCCGCTGCTCGTCCGGCATCGAGAGCGTCGTGAGCGAGTCGCGCTGCCAGCCGTCGGCGTCACGGAGATGCCCCATCTGAAAGGAGAGCCCATCGCGGAGGCGCGCGCCGATCTCGTCGTAGAGCACCCCCACCTTCGCGTCCGAGCGCATCAACACCCGCCACTGGTGACGCGAGCCCTGGCGGCGGGTCTCGAAGACCAGCCCCGACGGGAGGTGTTTGCCGGCGAGCGTATGAACCGACTCGCACGCTGCGATGTCTTCGAGGTAGGTGTAGATCACGATCTCGTCGGCGGAACGTTCGAGCACGTCGTGATACCGGGCCGCCTCGCAGTCGCGCTCGGTGATCGACTCGCCGCATTTCGTCCCGTCGAACCGAACGGCCTCGATCCGATCGAGCGCGCGCTCCGGCCCGGAGATCCGCTCGATACGCCAGAACCGGTCCTCGGTCACGAAGCCGTCGAGCGAGTGGGCCACGACCGAGGGATGCTCGATACAGACGTCCATGATGGGGTCGGCCCCGGCGTCGTAGTCGATGGCGAACGTGAACTCCCGCACCCGTGGAGGGGAGTTGGCGCTCGACAAAAGGATGGTGTTCGTGACCGTCTCAGAACAGGCTCTCGACGACGAACAGCACGGTGGTGCTGACGGCGACCAGCCCGACGAGCACGACGAGGATCGGTTCGTACCCCGTCGAGCGGAGTTCGTCGACGTCGATGCCGAGACCGAGCCCCGCGAACGCGAGCATGAACGTCCAGTCGGCGGCGTGTGAGAGCGACGCGATCGCGGGATCGCCGAGGACGCCGAGGTTGGCGACGAGCATCACGCCCAGAAATCCGAGCACGAACTTCGGAAACGTCTCCCAGAGCTGTGCCAGGCCGCCGGTGACACGTCCCGCGACCGCCGATCCCCCCGTCCGTCGGGTGTAGTAGAGGGCGTACCCGATGGCGGCGAGTCCGATCAGCGCGTTCCGCGTGAGTTTGACGAGCAGCGCCCACTCGCCGGCGGCCTCGGAGAAGGCGAAGCCGGCGGCGGTCGCGGGCCCGGTGCTGAACATCGTGAGCCCGGCCCAGACGCCGAAGACGGTGTCGGAGAGGTGGAGTGCGTGGCCGACCACGGGGTACGCGAACAGCGTCGCCGCGTCGAACAGCAACACCGTGGCGGCGGCGTAGGCGATCCGGGTCTCGTCGGCGTCGATGCTCTCGGCGATGGCGACGACCGCCGAGACGCCACAGATGCTCGATCCCGCGGCGAGCAGCGATCCGGTCTCCTCGTGAATCGCGAACACCGTGCGGGCGAGTGCCTCGACGACCACCACGGTCGTGAGGACGGTGCCGGCGACCAACACCAGGAGACGGGGTCCGGCGGCGAGAACGCGGTCGAGCGCGACGCTCGCGCCCATCACCACGATCCCGGTTTCGAGCCACAGCGTGTGGGTTTCGGCCCCCGGCTTCGCCCACGCGGGGACGTCACGGGTGTTCGCGACCACGAACCCGATGACGATCGCCACGATGAGGTAGTTCATCGAGGGAATCATCCCCGCGACGGCGCGGGCAGCGAGACCGATCGCGACGAGCAGCGCCAGGCCCGGCAGGAGTCGTCGGACCCGCCTCACCACGGGATCGAGACCCCCGCTCGAACGGCCACGACGAGAACCCAGCCGAGAACGACGGCCTGCCAACCGCTGTCGAGTTCGGCCCACCGTTCGGCCACACCGGTGATCGTCGACGCGCTATCGGTCACTGGATACGGTCGGTCGGGGACGATCATACGCGTTCGTTCGTCGTGCGACAACGTTGTCGCACGACGAACGTCGTTTCGGGTCAGCGGCGGGACCGGGGGTGGCGAAGCGCCGACTCAGCGATCGAGTTCGGCGAGCAGGTGCGAGAGGTGGAGTCGATCGTTGGTCCCCTCCGCGAGATCCATGTCGATATCGCCCGCCAGCCGGTGGAGCGTGGCGGCGTCGGGACCCACCGACCGCGACCGCGCGACGCGGAGGCATTCGGCGAGGACCTCGCCGCCGTCCATCCCCTCGTCGACGAGCAGATCGTCGAGGGTCGCTCTGGCGTCGGTGAACTCGCCCTCGGCGGCGTCCGTGATCATCGCCTCGATCCGATCGTCGTGGCCCACCGCACCCAGGGTGTCGTAGGCGGCGTCCATCGTGATCTCGCCCGCGTCCTCGGCGGTGGCCTGCGCGCTCGAGATCGCGGTCCGGAGGTCGCCGTCGGCGGAGGCCGCGACGAACTCCAGGCCGTCGTCGTCGTGGGGAACGTCCTCGCTCGCGACGATCCGTTCGAGGATCGTGACCACCTCCGCGGTGGTCGGCGCGCGCACCGGGATCGAGAAGCACCGCGACCTGATCGGCGGGATCAGCTTCGAGGGCTGGCGCGTCGTCACGACGAACTGCGTCGTTCGGTGATGGCGCTCCATCACCCGCCGGAGTGCCTGCTGGAAGTCCTCACGAATCCCTTCGGCGTTGTCGAGGAGCACAGTTTTGTACCCGCCCGACACCGGGGCGTAGCCCGCGGATTCGGCGAGGACGTGTTTGATCAGGTCGGCCTTCGAGGAGTTCCGCCGGCGCTTCGGCGTGATGAACGACGCGAACCGGGGGTCGTTGCTCACCTCCTTCTTGGTGCGACCGAAGACGTCGGCGACGTTGATCTCGACGAGGTCGTTGTCGGGATCGGCGTGAGTTGCCGCGGCGAGCGCGCGCACTGCGGCGGTCTTGCCCGCGCCCGCCGGTCCGTGGAGGATCAGGTTCAGCGGTTCGTCGACCGCGCGCGTCAACGAGTCCCGGAGTTCGGACTGGGGGAGGTCGGCAAGCGCCGGTGCGTACGTGTCGATCCACAGCGGCCCGTCCATCGAGGGTGGATCGGTGCGCCACGAAGATGAATCGGTCGGTCGCGGTCCGCCGTTCGTCCACGGATCACTGACCGGTGACCGCGACGAGGACCACGAACACGGCGAACGTGAGCGCGAGTATCGGGAACAACGGGTTGTCGAGGATCCCCTCGCGACCGTCGCTCCCGGCACCGTACGCGGTGGTCTCGTGCTCCGATCCGCTCGCGGGATCGGCGGTCGGGGTGTCGGTTTCGGTGGGTGAATCGGTCGTGGTTGCGGGGGTCGCGGTCGGGGTGGCGGACGGCGTTCGCGTGGCGGTCGTGGTGTTCGTCGAAGTGGTGGTTGAGGAGGCCGTAGTCGTCGCGACGGTCGTGTCTTCGCTCCGGGTCGTCGCGTTCTCGACGGTCGTCGTGGCGTTCGTGCCAGGCGTCGCGTTCGCGCTCGCCGGCGTGGTCGTCGCGTTCGCCGTCGCTGTCCCGTCGTCCGGCGTTTCGACGGTGACGACCGCCGAGGCGTTCACCGGGCCGTCGTCGACGTACGGGTCGTCCTCGCTCCCGTTCGAGGGCACGTACTGGAACCGCTCGTCGCCGTCTGTGTCCTCGTAGGCGACCGCGCCGAGACGTACCGTCCGGTTCAATTCTGTCGCGTTCACGCCGGGAACCCCCGCCCCGACCGCGATGGTGACGTTCTCGTAGGTGGCGGGTTCGAGATAGTCGGTGGCCGCGATCGCGCTGCCGGTCGCGTTCGAGGCGTCGTACGGGCCGCGGTGAACGCCGACGTAGCCACCGTCGGGCAGCGTGACCGACTCCACAGCGACGGTCGACCCGTTCGTGGTCCCGTTCGTGAAGGCGATCGCCGGGGTCGTCGGTCGCTCGTCGGGCGGCACCGTCACGCGGGCGCGGTCGGCGACCGGCGTCCCGTTCGCGGTGTAGGCTCCATCGGTGTCCGGCGCGACGAGGCCGTCGAACCGACCGTCGCCGTCGGTGTCGCGGTGGAGCGTGGCGACGAGGGTCGTGTTCGCACCGAGGCGACTCACGTTCGGGGCGGCCCCGGGAACGCCGCGCAGCGTCACCCGGCCCTCGTGGGTGCCGGGACCGAGCGGCAGGCTCACCCCGACGACCGAGCCGTTCGGCCCCGCCGCTTCGAGCACCACGAACCCGCCGTCGGGCAGGGTGGCCGACGAGACGAACACCGACCGTCCGTCCCGTGTCTGGTTCGCGACGGTGATCGAGGCGTTCGCGCTCGCGTTCGGCGTGTCGGCCTGGAACGCCGCGCCGCCCGGCGATCCCACGGGCGCACCCCCGACGGCAGCGGTCGTGATCGCGAGCGCCGTGGCTGCGAGCACGGCGAACAGGAGGGCGCTACGCCGTCGGATCGAGGTCACGTGGACCCCTCCGGCGGGACGAGCGCCGTGCGGCGGACGGTCGCCCTCGCCAGCGTCATCACCACAGGGACGGGAAGAGCCGTTAAAAGCCCGACGATGTGTCCGATGGACGTCCGCCACACGCAAGACGACAGCCGTACCGAGCCCGGCGTTCGCAGCTGGAGTCCGAACGAAGGTGACGGGTTCGACGGTCGCGAGCAGGAGTTTGGTCGCCGAGGAGCCTCAGAACTCGCCCGCGAACTCGGCGTCGGTCAGCAACGGCGGGTAGTCGGTGCGGGCACCGAGGAACGCCTCGTCGGTGACGGTTCGCTTGTACGCCTCGTACGCGAGGGTCTCCTCGCCCGAAACCGTGACCTCGGACGTCCCGCGCTCGCCGCCGAACACCGCCCAATCGGCTTCGTCGGGTCCGCTTTTGTCGATGTTGAACCAACACGTCATCTTGATGTCGTTTTCTCGCACGTACTCGAAGGCGGCCTCGATCCACGCGGCCTTCCGTGCCGGCCGGTACTCCCCGCCGTTCGCGCTCTCGCCGTCGCCTTCGGTCCCACCGTTCGTCGTCTCGACGAACGACGACGACGCGAACTCGGTCAGCGCCACCGGCTTGTCGGTCAGCTCCCGGAGTCGGCCGAGCATCGGATCGAACAGTTCCTCGGGCGTGCGCCAGCTCGAATACGACTGCGTCGCGCCGAAGTTGAACCCGTCGATCGCCACCCAGTCGACGTACTCGTCGCCAGGATAGAACCGTTCGGTTCGGTTGTTGTCGGGGACCTGGTTGGCGTTGACCGCCCAGACCCACTGCATGTCGGTCTCGTCGAGGCTGGTTTGGCCGAACATGTCGTACAGCCGCCGCCACATCACGATGTAGTTCTCGGGGGTCCCGGCCGCTCGGCTCGCTCCCGCCAGGGTCTCGTTTGCGTTTTCCGGGCCACCCGGGACGGGCGTGACGGTCGCCTCGATCCGCGAGGCGTCCACCGGACTCCACGGGAACCAGTTGCCGTTCATCTCGTGAGCCGGCCGGATGTAGAACCGTCGACCGCGCGTCCGGTCGCCCCGGGGCCGCGCCCACGACTCCAGCAGCAACGCCCACTCCGCGAGCTGGTCGTCGTACTCGCCGGTGGCGATCTCGCGCTCGATCGTCTCCGAGGTCCGATCGCGCTGTGGGCCGAACGGCTGCCACGAGATCATCGGGACGTGACCCGCCTCCCAGACGTTCGTCAGCGGGTTCTCGACGAACCAGCGTTTGTTCTCCGAAGGACCGAAGGCGTCGACGTACAGCAGGACGACGGCGGGCGACTGGTCGAGCCACTCGGTGTAGGGAGCCAGGTTCGAGACGAACTCCGGCCCACCGGGGTAGACGCCCGCGAGCGCCGCTCCCGAGCGCGTCGGCGGTGCTTCGGGCGTCGCGGTTGGCGTCTCGGCCGTTTCGTTCGTCCCGGTCGTTGCGGTCGATTCCCCGGTTCCGCCGGAGCCGCCACCGCCGCCGGACGATCCGCTGGCACCGTTCGAGCCATCGGTGCCGCCCGATCCGTCCGCCCCGCTTGACCCGTCCCCGCCGCCACCGAGCAACGAATCGAGCGGCGACGCACAGCCGCTCGCGCCGACGACACCGGTGAGACCTGCCACCCGCAGAAACGTCCGACGGTTCATCTACTGGTTCGGCAGTAGCCGTGACCCCCGTTAAAGATTGTGGTGCGTCGGCCCGGGAGAAACGACCGACGCGGCGATGGCCGTTCCGTCCGTTTCACTACCTACACGCTCGTCCCGTTCGCCTCGGGGACGATCGCTCCAGGGAGCCCTCGTCCTCAATCGCCCTCGACCTCGCGGTCGGTGGTCTCGACCAGTTCGGGCTCGACCTTCTGGGTCACGGCGAAGTCCGTCGGCGGGACGACGAGGCCGGCGAACGCGCCGAGCGAGTGGAGGATGCTCACGATCGGCGTCAGGACGAGCAGTGCCGCGCCGACCGAGGGCGACTCGCCGTAGTAGCGAACCCCGAGGATCGACCAGACGATCACGAACGCGAACACCGCGACCGATAGCACCTGGAAGGCGAGTTCGAACGCGATCGTCCCCGGGACGAACAGCGGGACGAACGTGAGCAACGGGACCGCAGGCGAGAACGCCCACGCGAGATTTCGCACGGTCGTGAGGGTACGATACAGCCGGGAGAGCAGGCCGCGTTCGGCCTGCGAGCCCGCTATCCATCGGCTCCGCTGACCGATCATCGCCCGGATCGTCGGCGGGGCCTGGGTGTCGAACGTGGCGCGCGCGAGCGCGAAATCCAGCTCGACCCCCTCGTCGGCCGCCACGCTCCAGACGAACGTGGTGTCCTCGATCATCGTCTTTCGATCCCACCCGATCCATCCCTCGAGCTCCGCGCGGATCGCGATCCCGCCACCCCACGCGTACAGCGGCACGGAAAGCGAGGGAAACGCGCGCTGTTCGACCTGAAATCCGAGTCGAAAGACCTCCGCGAGGTAGGTGAGCCACGACCCGCTCCGGCGCGGCCGCTCGCGGAACTGAACCACGTCGGCGTCCGGGACCCCATCGAAACCCGTCACGAGGCTGTCCTCGTCGAGAAAGAGAACGTACTCCTTCTCGCAGGCGACGTGTCGACGGGCCCATTCGAGCGCCCGGCCCTTCCGGATCGCCGCGCACTCGAACGACTCGGGCACGACGTGGACGGTCGCGCCGTCGATGTCCATCGGCTGCTCGGCGATCACGTGGCGATCGGTGATCGCCGCGGGGAGCGCGTTCACGCTCTCCTGGACGATCTGTTCGGAGTCGACCGTCAGAAAGCGCGCTTGAACGTCGCCGGGGCCGTACTCGGGCTCGGGATACTCGTAACCCCGGGCGACGAACGCCACGAGGTACGTCCAGTACGCGATGGAACAGGCAGACAGGAGCACGATGATCCAGAGGATCACCGAGAGGGTCGCGGGAACCGCCGCGAGAACCTGTCCGACCATTGCCAATATGAACGACAGCGGACACATTAAGTGTTGCTGACTGGGCCGTCGGCGGGACGACGTCCCGCACCGACACCGTACGCTCGTGTCGCTCTCCCGTCGTCGAATCGGATGGAGGGGAGCGCGGTCGTCGCCCGGAAGGGCTTTCCGCTGGCTGGTGAAAGCGAGGGCGATGGTCGAGGTGAGCGTCATCGTGCCGACGACCCTCCCGCCGGGGGCGACGATCGAGCCGGTCGAACGACTCGCACGCGGAACGTTCGACGATTACGAGGTGGTCGTCCGGCGCGACGAGGGGGCGGCCCACGCGCGCAACGTCGGGATCGAGCGAGCGAGCGGCGGGAAGCTGGTCTTCCTCGACGACGACTCGGTTCCCTGTGCGGGGTTTCTCAGAACCGCGAGCGTCGCGCTCGACGCCTACCCCGCGGTCGCAGGACGAGTGGTCCAGCCCGCCGACGCGCCGTACCGCGACCTCGAACTCCCGTGGTACGATCAGGGCGAGGCGTCGAAACCCACCGACGTGCTGCCCGGCTGCAACATGGCGATCCGGCGGGAGGTCCTCGAAACCGTCGGCGGGTTCGACGAGGAGACGTTCGGCTGGGGTCACGAGGAATCGGAGCTCGCCGAACGGATCGCCCGAGACTACGCGATCCAGTACGTCCCCGAGCTCGTCGTCGAGCACACCTACGTCGAGTCCTTCCGAGATTTCCTCGAGAAGTCGTACCTCCTCGGCCGGGCGGACGTGCGGTGGTGGCGGCTCGACGGCAAGTCCGATCGGTGGCTGCTGCGACAGACCCTCAACACCCCGCTTCGGAACGGGTCGCGGCTCGGAACCGCACGACGGATCGCCCAGCGCGTCGGCTGGGTCGCCGAAGCGATCGCCGGTCGGTAGCCCAGGGCCCCGCCGAGCTTCGACTGGAGAACCATCGCTCTCCCTGCCGTTGTCTCATCCGAGTCGTCGGACAACGATAGATAGTACCGAAAACGCGCAGTAGCAACCAGAGCCACTATTGTAGTTACCAACCCACGAGCAAAAGGCACGGAACCAGAGGCAATCGGAGGAAATCCGTCGTCACCAACGTCGTGTCACCGCACGGAACTCCCGCCATCGGGGTGTGGTTTTCGATACCCCCTGCACTGGCAGCCCCAATCGTTATAATCGCTACCTCCAAACGAAACGACGGGCACTGGGAAGGGGATAGCATCGCTATTCGCCACGAACCGTGTCCTGCGTTGCATCACTGGGGTTCCCCCCGACCCCACTCTCGGCCACTCGCGAGCGCTCCGCTTCTACCGACTCGGGCTCCGATCCGCTCCGTATTCGTTCGCCGAACGGCGTGTTTCGCCGTGCGTTCGGACGCCGGCGGCGTGGCTGGTTCGCCGCTGTCGCTGTCGTTCGGACCGTGATCCGACCGCACAACGACGGCTTCAAGCGGTGGCGGACGGGAGGTGCGGTATGCAGGTGACGTTCCTCGGGACGGGCGGTGCGGTCCCGACGACCCGGCGCAACACCAGCGGCCTCCTGCTCCGTCGCGACGGCGAGCGCTTCCTCTTCGACTGCGGCGAGGGCACCCAGCGCCAGATGATGCGCTTTTCCACCGGGTTCACCGTCTCGCACGTCTTCCTCACCCATCTCCACGGCGATCACGTGCTCGGCCTCCCGGGCCTGTGTCAGACCCTCGATTTCAACGACCGCGAGGACCCGCTCGCGATCCACACCCCACAGGGCACCCGCCGCACGGTCGAGAACCTCGTCGGCGTCACCGGCGCGCGCCCGGGCTACCCAGTGCGGGTAAGCGACGCCCAGCCGGGCGAAGTCGTGCTTCAGGGAGACGAGTACGAAGTCCGCGCGTTCGCGACCGACCACCGGACCCAGTCGGTTGGCTACGTCCTGGTCGAGGACGACCGAAAAGGCCGATTCGATCGTGAGCACGCCGAGGAGCTCGGCGTGCCCGAGGGACCGAAGTTCTCCCGACTTCACAGGGGCGAGACCGTCGAGCTGGACGATGGCACCGTGGTCGAACCCGAGCAGGTGGTGGGGCCGCCGCGGCCGGGCCGCAGAGTCGTCTACACCGGCGATACCCGTCCTACTGGGGCGACCGTCGAGGCCGCGACCGACGCCGACCTCCTCGTGCACGAGGCCACCTTCGCCGACGATCGGGCCGAGCGTGCGGGCCAGACCGGCCACTCGACCGCGCGCCAGGCGGCCGAACTCGCCAACCGGGCGGGCGCGGAACGGCTCGCGCTCACCCACATCTCCTCACGGTACGCCGGCGACGCTTCCGAACTCGATCGCGAGGCACGCGAGGTCGCCGACTGCGAGGCGTTCGTCGCCGAGGACGGCGAGGCGATCGACGTTCCCTATCCCGAGTGAGGCGTGTCGTGCCGCCCCGTTTTTCAGCCCGACCGACGAAACCGATCCATGACCCGTTTCGACGCCATCGCTGCGGACGATCGTCAGGCGCTCTTCGCCGACGCGATCCGTGCCCACGACGAGCGCGACAGCGCGTTCCTGACGATCGAGGCTGCGGCTGGGGACGCGAACGCGAGCGACGACGCCGCGGCGGCCGACGAGTCGACGCCGTGGATCCAGTTCGCCGACGGGACACTCAACCTCGACTGCACCGACGACGAGCTCGACCGGCTGAAATCGCTTCTCGACGAGTTCCCGGCGTTCACCGTCGACGATCTCGCGACACCGGAGGACGTCGACGGCACCAACGTCCGGGTGACGGCGCGGACGGACGAGGAGCGCGTCGCCGAGTTCGTGGATCGGGTGTTTCGCCGGGTTTACGACCGCCCGGAAGCGTATCGAGCGTGGGTTGCAGCCATCTGATCGGTGCGACGGAGGTCCTCTCGAACGCTGGTCGTGGATACGGCCCGCTCGGCTCGTTCGGCGAACTCAGAACGGGAGTCGTTCCCTCGCCTCGTCCGCCATCATATCGAGTTTGTTCTGGAACTCCTCGACCGAGCGTTCGACGTGCTGGACGCGATCCCGCGGGATCCGGCGCACGATGTCGTTGCCGTCGTCGTCCTGGCCGACTTTCACGAGCCAGTGATCGTCGAAGTACGCGATGTACTCGTTGTCGACGGTGATCTCGACCTGTCCCGCGTCGAGCTTGTCGTAGACGATCGTGGCGCGACCGAGTTCGGGATCGACCATACACTCCCCACCGCCGGGGGCAAAATAAGGCCGTGGGCTGGACCCCGGCCGTTCGCGGTTGCCGGTTGCCTCAGTCGTCGACGTCCTCGGAGCCCACGCCGGGTGCGTCGGTGAGGTCGACGTCGTCGGGTTCGTCGTGGCCGCCGATCAGGACCTCGCCGTCGGGGCCCTCCACGTAGACGTCGTCGGCGAACCCGCCCTTCGCGGAGGGGTGTTCGGGTTCGTCGAGCCGTTCGGGGGTCGAGGGAGCCTCGGGGATGCCGCCCGCGGGCGCGAACGAGCCGAGCGGGTCGGCGATGGTGATCCCGTAGTGGGAGAAGAACTCGCGGTAGCGGTCGTAGTGGGCGTCGAGCTCGTCGGATGGGATCTCCATCATCTCGGTCCAGCCGTGGTTGTAGAAGTCGAAGTTCCCCTGGATGTGGGTGATCTCGCGGGCTTCGGCCTCGGTGAACCCGGCCCGGAGCGCGGCGGTGTACGAGTCGGTCGTAGCCTCGAACAGGCCGTCGAGGTGGTCCTCGCGCTCGTCGGCGTGGGCGGGGTCCGCCTTCCCGAGGAACACCCGAGTGTGGAGTCGGACGAGCGCGTAGTCGACGAGCGTCGCGACGCCGGGCGTCGTGAGCGCCTTCTTGGCCGCGAAATGGCGCACGTTCTGGTTGATCTTCATTGACAGCGGTTGGGTCGGGAGCCACATCAACGCACCGCCTCTCCCCCTTGTAGGCCGGGCTATGGAGATAGCAATTCACATTACCCCGGGCGTCGAAGCCCGCCCATGGCTTCGTCGTACGTCATCATCGGCGACGGGATCGCGGGGAGCTCCGCCGCGGAGACCCTCCGGGAGGGCGCGCCCGACGCCGACGTCACCGTGATCACGGACGAGGGTGAGGCGCTCTACAATCGCATCCTGATCAAGGAGTTCGCCAAGGGGAAACTGCCCGAAGCGCCCATCTCGATCCACGACCCCGACTGGTACGACGAGCGCGACATCGATCTCCAGCTCGACACCTACGTCACGGAGATCGACGCCGACAACCGCACGCTCCACACCCACGAGGGCGAGGCGATCGAGTACGACAAGCTCCTCGTGGCCACCGGCGGGACTCCCGTGCAGCTCCCGGTCGAGAACTCCGACGCCGAGGGGATCCATCACTTCTGGACGTTCGACGACGCACGCGGGATCGCCGAGGACGCGAGCGAGGCCGAGACCGGCGTGGTCGTCGGCGCAGGACTGTTGGGCATCGATCTCGCGGCGATCTGCGGCGCGCAGGAGGTCGACGCCCACTACCTCATGCGCGGCGAGTGCTGGTGGCGCTACGCGCTCTCGAAGGAGGGAGCCGACATCATCCACGACGCCCTCGAAGAGAAAAACGTCACACCCGTCTTCGACAGCGGCGTCGATCACTTCGAGGTCGACGACTCCGGCCACGTCACCGCGGCCGTCGACCCAAATGGTGAGACCTACGACAGCGAGTTCGTGGGGATCGCGATCGGCCTCGACTTCAACCTCGAAGTGCTCAACGGCGTCGACATCGAGTGCGACGACGGGATCGTTGTCGACGAGTACATGCAGACCTCGGCCGACGACATCTACGCCGCGGGCGACCTCACGCGATTTTACGACACGATCCTCGACGACTACGCCCAGAACGGGTCGTGGGGCAGCGCGAAGGAACAGGGCTCGATCGCGGCCCAGAACATGCTCGCCGACGGTGAGGAAGAAGAATTCCGGTGGGTTTCGTCCTATTCGATTACCCACTTCGACTTCCCGTTCCTCTCCTTTGGCCACCCGACGATCGGCGACGACCACGCCGAGGCGAAGTTCGGAGACACCGAGTGGCGGCGGCTCGCGTTCAAGGACGGCAAGATCGTCGGCGGCGTCCTGATCGGCGATCTCGCTCCCCAGTCGAAGTACAAGAAGCTCGCCCGCGAGGAGCGCGTCGTCGCGGACCAGAAGGACGTCCTGATGCGTGAAGAGGTCGATCTCGACGAGCTCGCGCCCACAGCCGAGCAGTAGACAGCACCACCGGACCCCAGCGCGAGGAATCCGTGGTTTCTTCGACGATTGACGTTGCCGACAGCCGCCGGCCAAATCGCACCGCTCGGTTTGCCCTTGGGGGCGGTGGCGCGCGGGAGCGCACGGAGTGCGCGACTCGCGCGAGGGATGAGCGAAGCGAGTGGAACGAGCGAAGCGAATCGGCTGGGGAGGGAGTGGCCTGCGGCTCTCGTTTGTACCAGGATTCGTCGTCGACGAATCGTCCGTCACCACTGAACCCTACAATCGGAATCGAACGGATCGCCAGCTGTCCGCCGTCATCGTTAAAAACGGGAGTCGCACCGAAGGCGTTTTCCTCCGGCCCGCCCGATTTCGTGCATGGAAGGCGGTAGCGGCGACATGACGCTGGCGTTCGAACTCAGTGCGCTACAGGCGCTCGCCGACCCCACCGAGGTGTTCTCGGACGCCAGGCGGTGGACCGAGTACGTCGGCGTGATCTCCGAGCAGCCGACCTACGTGGTCACGAACTTCACCAGAAAACATCGCATCCGTCAGGACTTCTTCTCCGGTCCTCGGGGACGCGAGGAGAGTTTGGAGAACGTGAAGCGCCAGTTCGACACCGAGCGGCACGTCTTCGTCGGCACCGAGGGGGACGACGCCGACCTCGCGGAAGGGGTCGAGTGGGAGTTCCTCGCGCTCGAAGACGCCGCCGACGCCGCCGGGTGGACGCTCGCCGCCGACGCGCCCGCGGAGTCCGAGAGTGAGACCGACACCGAGACCCGCGACGACTGGCCCTGACCGACTTGCTCGGCCGTTCACACAGCATGATTTAACACCCATCGTGTCGAGGAGGGCGTATGTCACTACGGATCGGGACGGCCCTCCGCGAGGGTGCTCGCCGGACGTTCACGCGCGACGGTCTCGTTCTCGTGATCGTGTTCGTGCTCATCGGGATCATCACCGCTCTCGCCACGCAGACGATCACCGCCGAAATTCTCGATGCATTTCTCGAGTTTGCACGGTCGAATCAGGGGACCGGCGAGGGGGAAATCACCCCCGAGCAGGTCGACACGTTCGAAACGTTCGCTGAGGGACAGGCCCGGTTCGCGCTCCCGATCTCGCCTATCGTGGCGGGGCTGCTCCTCGTACTCACCGCGTTCCTCGCGGAGGCGGCCAATCTCGTCGCCATTCGAGCCTTTTTGGCCGAGAGTGGCCGAGCGCTCTCGGGTGGACTCGCCAGGCGGAACATCGTCGTGGCGACGCTCAACGGCATCGTCGGCGGGATCGTCGTCGGCGTCATCGTCGCCATCGGCCTCGTGTTCTTGATCGTGCCGGGGATCTTCTTCGCGATCGCCTTCCTCTTTCTCAGACAGGAGATCGCGGTCGAGGACACCAACTTCGTCGACGCGATGGCGGACAGCTGGCAGCTCACGAAGGGCGACCGGCTCGAACTGTTCGCGCTCGTGCTCGGGGTGGTCGTTCTCATCTCGCTCGTCTCGACGGTGGTGCCGCTGCTGATCGGGTTCGTCAGCCCGCTCGTCAACGTGGTCGTCTCGATCCTCCTCGGCGGCGTGACGGCCGTGTTCGGGACCGCGGTGATGACGCGCGCGTACGCACAGCTCCACGCCGACCGCGCCGCCGTCCGGAACGGCGAGACGAACGCCGACGAGCGGGCGGTCTGACGCCGGGGAGCCGCGGCGTTTAACCGCACGCCGATCCTTCGTCCACCATGGCAGAGCCACGCGTCCCCGGGAGCCGGGGGTCGGACCTCGCCCTCCCCTGTGGCGAGTCGGTCGCCGTTGCGGACCTCGACATGGGGATGCGGGAGTTCGGCTGTGACTGTGGCGAGCGTCACGCCCTCGTGATGGACGTCCACCCGCCGAGCCGGTTCGTCCCCGAATCGCTCGTCGACGTGCTCCGCGAGACGATCGACCCCGAGGAGGGCGGCGAGTTCGACACGATGCATCTGATGGGCGTCGTGCTGGAGGAGTTCCCCGAGAAGGTCGTCGCCGAGGACGTCGCGGAGAACAGCGACGTGGGGTACGCGCTGGTCTGGGTCACCGAGTTCGACGCGCGCCGACTCCACGAGATCGTGGTCGAACTCGTCGTGGAGCTGATGGAACACGCGGTGAGCCACGCCGACGACGACGCAGCCGGCGAGTTCGAACGCCAGATGCACGAGTTCGACGTGGCGGCGTTCGTCGAGCAGTACCGCCGCGAGCGCGAGTTCGAACGCGAGACCGACACGCCCGTCTGACGCGGGTTTTCGGTCGGGGCCGCCGCCGGCAGGCGATTCGACTCACACGGCGTCATACGACTGTCTGACGCCATGTTATGTGGGTGGGGCCCATGGGAAGACGTATGCAACTCCGCCGGGGCGAGTTCGAACGCATCCGGACGGTGCTCGCGGAGGTCGACCCCGACGAGCCGCTGACGGCCCGGGAGATCCACGACCTGCTCGACGAGCGCGGCGAAACCCTCGACAGCCCACACCGGGTGGCCACCGTTCTCGGCCGCCGTGCCGAGGGCGAGGTCGAAGTCATTCGGGACCGGCCGTATCGGTATCGCGTGCTCGACGACACGGCGAACTGACCCGTCAAGCCGGCCGGTTCCGGGGCAACTTTCCTTTTCAGCGAAGCGCTGTTCCATCACAACCAGTAGTTGGCAATACGGTTTCCCCATTCGAAACCTAGACGGAACCGTCTCTCATTTCGTCCTTATCCTGCCGGGCCTTTCCCCCGCTCAACAAGTTTTTCATCTTCTCCTGTTGTTCCTGAGGAACTATATCGACTATCACGGCCAGATTGGGACAGATTCACACAAAGCACTTCTCCATCGAAGACTCCATCGCAAGAACATGAATCGACGTGACTTCGTCTGTGTGTTGGGGGCCACTATCCTCGGCGGATGCACAACGGCCGGAAATAGTAGTAACGGGCAAGGATCGCAAAACACCACAGAGAAAATCCGAGCAAGAATCGATGTCGAGGAAGTGACAGCAAGACAAGCTGGAACAATAACCATTGTCGCTCGAAATTTCGTCGGAATCGGTCCTCAGACAGGAGACGACGAAACGGTCGCATTAGACTACGGAAACGTAAGCTTCTCAACGAAACCACATGTGGTAAACGAATCGTATCCTCCTGAGTATAAGTGGGATTCAACACAGTCAGAAGTAACAGTCAAGATACCTTTTCATGTTCCTGCCAGCACGCAACCGGGGAATTACACCGAGTCTATCTTCATCTGGACAAAGTCCAGCTATTCGAATGGAACAACCAAACAATACACTATCAGCGTAAAAAATGGGACTACACAGAGGTAAGGAAACCAGAGTAGCACGAATCCGAACGGACACACCGGCCCTAGAGTAAATCTGCGCAAATCGCTAAGAAGCACTATCCCACCCTATCAGCAGTACCTAGCCGAGACAAAGTTGAAATTTTGTAGTCTAAAACCTTCTAAGTAAGTGATTTGTGTTATATCCTTCCCCTACAGTTGCAGTGATCGTTGATAGATAACCGGAGCACCGTTGAGCGACCGATGGAGTGAAGGCGTTTCCCGCCGGTTTCGATTTTCGAAACTCAGTTGCGCATCTCGTATCCTATCGTGGTGCTTATTACGATGTGCGCATCACGACGGGTAATGACAGACGAGGACAGAACGATTTTGCTCATCGGCAGCGGTCCGATTCAGATCGGCCAAGCGGCGGAGTTCGACTACTCCGGCGCGCAGGCGTGTCGCGCGCTCGCGGAGGAGGGCGCGCGAGTCGTCCTCGTCAACTCCAACCCGGCGACCATCATGACTGATCCCGAGATGGCCGACGAGGTGTACATCGAACCGATCACGACCGACGCGATCGCCGAGATCATCGAGGAGGAGCGCCCGGACGGTGTGATCGCTGGCCTCGGTGGTCAGACGGGACTCAATGTGACCGCCGAACTCGCCGAGGAAGGGGTGCTGGAGGAGTACGACGTCGAGATCATGGGGACGCCGCTCGACACCATCTACGCCACCGAGGACCGCGATCTGTTCCGCCAGCGGATGGAGGACATCGGGCAGCCGGTCCCCGCTTCGACGACGATCACGCTCGACGAGGGCGAGTCGGTGACGAATCTCGACGAGGCGGGCCTGCGCGAGCGCGTCGACGACGCCGTCGATTCGGTCGGCGGACTCCCGGTCATCTCCCGGACGACCTACACGCTCGGCGGGAGCGGGTCGGGCGTCGTCGAGGACAGCGAGGAGCTGTACGAGCGCGTCCGGAAGGGGCTGCGGCTCTCACGCAACAGCGAGGTGCTCATCACCGAGTCGATCGCCGGCTGGGTCGAGCTGGAGTACGAGGTGATGCGCGACGCCGACGACTCGTGTATCATCATCTGCAACATGGAGAACCTCGACCCGATGGGGATTCACACAGGAGAGTCGACCGTCGTCACGCCCTCACAGGTGATCCCCGACGACGGGCACCAAGAGATGCGCACGGCGGCACTCGACGTGATCCGCGATCTCGGCATCCAGGGTGGCTGTAACATCCAGTTCGCGTGGCGCGACGACGGCACGCCGGGTGGCGAGTATCGTGTCGTCGAGGTCAATCCCAGAGTCTCGCGCTCCTCCGCACTCGCCTCGAAGGCGACCGGGTATCCGATCGCGCGCGTGACGGCAAAGGTCGCCATGGGGAAACGGCTCCACGAGATCGACAACGAGATCACCGGCGAGACCACCGCAGCGTTCGAGCCTGCGATCGACTACGTGGTGACCAAGGTTCCGAGATGGCCGAGCGAGAAGTTCCGTGACGTGGAGTTCGAACTCGGGACTGCGATGAAGAGCACCGGCGAGGCGATGGCGATCGGGCGAACCTTCGAAGAATCACTGTTGAAGGCGCTGCGCTCGACCGAATACGAGCCCGACGTCGACTGGGAGGAGGTCGACGACGCGACGCTCGAAACCGAGTACCTCGAACGGCCGACGCCCGACCGTCCCTACGCGATGTTCGAGGCGGCCGAGCGGGGCTACACCGCCGACGACCTCGCGGCGCTCACCGGGATCAAGCCGTGGTACACCGAGCGCTACGTCCGGATCGCCGACGCCGCACAGGCGGCCGCCACGGGCGAGTTCCAGCCGGCGGCGAGCGCCGGGTTCACCAACAGCGAGATCGCCGCGACCGCCGGCGGGGAAGTCAGCGGTGTCGGTGACGTCGAGTCGTCGGTGACGGGCCGGACGTACAAACAGGTCGATACGTGCGCCGGCGAATTTGCTGCCGAAACGCCGTACTACTACTCCGCACGCAAGCCCGAGTACGCCGACACCGGTCCCTACGAGGGCGAGGGGGCGGCGGGTGAGCTCGAAGTCGATCGCGACGTCGAGAGCGTCGTCGTGGTCGGTGGCGGCCCGATCCGGATCGGCCAGGGCGTCGAGTTCGACTACTGCTCGGTCCACGCGGTGCGCGCACTCAGAGAGATGGGGATCGAAGCCCACGTCGTCAACAACAATCCCGAGACCGTCTCGACGGACTACGACACCAGCGATGGCTTGTTCTTCGAGCCGATCACGCCCGAGGAGGTTGCCGACGCGATCGAGGCCACCGGGGCCGACGGCGTGATGGTCCAGTTCGGCGGCCAGACCTCCGTCGACATCGGCCGCGGGCTGGAGAGCGAGATCGATCGGCGGGGTCTCGATTGCGAGGTGCTCGGCACGTCTGTCGAGGCGATGGATCTCGCGGAGAACCGCGACCGGTTCAACGTCCTGATGGACGATCTCGACGTTTCCCAGCCCGTTGGTGGGGCGGCCGTCAGCGAGACCGAGGCGCTCGAACTCGCTCACGAGATCGGCTATCCTGTCCTCGTACGGCCGAGCTACGTCCTCGGTGGGCGCGCGATGGACGTGGTCTACGACGACGACGGCCTCCGGGAGTACGTCGAGGAGGCCGTCCGGGTGAGTCCGGACCAGCCGATCCTGGTCGACGAGTTCCTCGCGGGTGCGGTGGAGCTCGACGTCGACGCAGTCGCGGACGGGGAAGACGTCCTGATCGGCGGGATCATGGAGCACGTCGAGTCCGCTGGGGTCCACTCGGGCGACTCGGCGTGTATGATCCCGCCGCGCTCGCTCGACGCCGACGTGCTGGCGCGGGTACGCGACGTCGTCGAAGGGATCGCGGACGCGCTCGACACCGTTGGCCTGCTCAACGTTCAGCTCGCCGTAAAAGACGGTGAGGTGTACGTATTAGAAGCGAATCCGCGCTCGTCCCGCACGGTGCCGTTCGTCTCGAAGGCCACGGGGGTACCGATCGCGAAGCTCGCTGCCCAGGTGATGGCGGGTGCGTCGCTCGACGATCTCGATGCGACCGAACAGGTCCCCGAGCAGACGAGCGTGAAGGAGGTCGTGTTGCCGTTCGATCGGCTGCCGGGGAGCGACCCGCGGCTCGGCCCGGAGATGAAGTCTACGGGCGAAGTGATGGGAACCGCCGAGGAGTTCGGGAAAGCGTACTGGAAGGCCCAGGCCGCGACGGGCAAGCCGATCCCGAGCGAGGGCGTCGCGGCGGTCGACCTCTCGGCCGCGGAGTTCCCCGATCCCGAGAGCGACGCGGGACGCGACCTCCAGAACGGGTTCGCTACCCACTTCGATGTCCGCGAGTTCGACGACCTCGCGGCGGCGATCCGCGAAGGCGAGGTCGATCTCGTGATCTCGCGGGATCGCGCAGCGCTCGAAGTCGCAGTCGAGGAGGAGGTCACGTACTTCTCGACCGAGGCGAGCGCACGGGCCGCACTCTCCGGCCTCGCGGCGCGCGACACGGACTCGGCGGTCGCGGCGGTCGACCGGCGGCCGAAACACGACGCCGAGTGGGGTCGCGCCGACTGACCGTCTCGGGGGCGACTCGGCCGAACCGTCCGCCACCGACACCATCTTTATTCGTCCGGGCCGCGACGTGTTGGCCATGGCCGAAACACTCACCGACAAGGAAATCAGTGAGAACGCTCCCGCGGAGTGGCATCAAGATGGCGACGAGATCGTGCGAGTCTACGAGTTCGAGGAGTATCTCGATGGCGTGACGTTTGCCACCGAGGTGGCCGAGATCGCCGACGAGGCGTTCCATCATCCCGAGATTCAGGTGCGCTTCGACGAGGTCGAGGTACGTCTGACGAGCCACGAGGCCGGTGGAGTGACCGACCAGGACATCGAGATGGCCGGGCGATTCGACGACGTGCGGTAACGCACCGGAACCAGCAGCGTCGCGCTCCAGCAGACGACTACTGTACGCTGTCGACCACCGACAGAAGGGATTTATCGGTGGCGACCCTACTGACGGAGCCCGATGGGCCCTCCACAGTACGACTTCTGGCTGCTCGACCTCGACGGTACGCTGGTCGACGTCGAGTCGAGCTACGTCCGCAGCGTGTTCGATCGCGTGGGCGAGCGTCTCGGCCGGCGATTCACCGACCGTGAGGCCGAAACCCTCTGGCACGGGCTCGGCGGCCTCCGCGACGACCAGCTCCGGGCGTGGGGGATCGACGTTACCCGGTTCTGGGACGCACTCCACGCGGTCGAGGACCCCGAGGCTCGCGCGGCCGCGACCTTCCTCTACGACGACGCGCGGGCGTTCCTCGCGTCGGTCGACGCCCCGATCGGCGTGGTGACCCACTGTCAGCCGTTCCTCGCCGATCCGGTACTCGATCAGCTCGACCTCCGCGAGCGGTTCGACGCGGTGGTCTGCTGTACGAGCGAGATCGGCTGGAAACCCGATCCAGCGCCCGTCCGGCTGGCGATCGATCGCCTCGACGTCGCTCCCGAGAGTCAGGGAGTCCTCGTCGGCGACGGCCCCCACGACGTCGGCGCGGCGTGGAACGCGGGCCTCGACGGGATCCACGTCGAGCGCCACGGTCACGATCGCCGGGGATGGTGCGTTCGGGGCGACCGCCGGATTACCGGTTTCGGTGATCTCTGAATCCCGGCAGGTCCGCACACAGCGCATCGAGATCGCCGAGGACGCTGTCGAGCGCCGCGACGCCGGACTTCTCCATCCGGTCGGAAGCGGCGAGGACCCGAACGGTCTCCTCGCCGATCGGAACGAACCCGAGATCGAGCTTCTCAGCAGTCGCACGGAGTCCGAGGCCCACGTCTGCCCCGCCCGCGACCACCCGCCGGGCCGGGCTCTCGTGGGCTTCGAGGGTGAAATCGAACCCGTCGATCGCGTCGACCAGATCGCGACGATCGGCGTCGCGTTCGTCGGCGAGGTCGGCGAGCGCGTTGCCGAGGCTCGTCCGCAGCCCGGAGGCCGTGGGTCGGTTGACGAAGGCGAGGTCCCGATCCACGAGGTCGGCCAGCCCCGCTACGTCGTCGGGGTTGTCCGGCGGAACGACGAGCCCCCACCCGCGGGTCCAGCCGCCGATCTCGGTGGTGTCGGCGTCCAGTTCATCGGTATCGCCCGTCACCGCGACGACGTCGGGAACGCCATCACGGAGCCACCGGCGGGCCGCGCGGCTCCCGACGCTCAGATAGCGCGGTCGGTCGATCCGATCGAGCAGCCGCGAGAGCAGCGGGTCGTCCTCGCCGACACCGAGAAGGGTGGGGGGACGGACGTCGGGCGAGAACAGGTCGACCGTCACTGCCTCACCCGCGTCGAGATAGGCGACCTCGGCAGGCATCTCCACGATCCCGTCGGCCTCGACGAGACTGGTGGTCGCGCCGCTGCCCTTGTCGACCGGGTAAACCAGCGTCTCGCCCGCACCGTTTTCGACCAATCCGACGGGAACGAGCCGGTGGCGGCCCTCCTCGGCGCGCTCCTCGACCGCCATCCGTCCCCGGACCGTGGCGGTCGCGGGTTCCGGAACCCCGGCTGCCTCGCGGATCGCGGAGGCGACGAACGTCCGGAAGATCGAGAGCGCCGAGACCGGGTAGCCGGGCAGCCCGACGTACGCCGATCCCTCCAACTGGCCGACCAGCATCGGCTTGCCCGGTTTGATCGCGACTCCGTGGAGGAGGAGGTCGCCCTGCTCCTCGATGACCTCGTAGATCACGTCGACCGCGCTCGCGGAAGTCGAGCCCGACGAGCAGACCAGATCGCACTCGGCGGCGGCCTCGCGGAGCACGCGTTCGAGCTCGTCGTAGTCGTCGCCGGCGTGCGGGTAGACGACGGGTTCGCCACCGGCCTCGCGAACCGCGGCCGCGGTCGCGTTGGAGTTCACGTCGTAGATCTGGCCCGCCTCGCTGTCGAGGTCCTCGCCGACGCGGACGAGCTCGTCGCCCGTCGAGACGATCCCGACCCGTGGCTTCGCACGGACCGGAACCTCCTCGACCCCGAGCGCGGCGAGCAGCCCGATCTCGCGCGCCGTCAGCCGGGTGCCGGGCCCGAGCGCGCGCTCGCCCGCCGCGATGTCCGCGCCGGCGGGCATCACGTTCTCGCCCGGCGTCACCGACGTCCGCACCGCGACCCGTTCGCCGCCTGCATCGCTTGCCGCACCGCCGCCGTCCGCGCTGGTTTCGTCGTCCGCTGCGCCCTCGCTCCCGATCCGATCGGTGCGCTCGACCGCGACCATCGCGTCCGCGTCGGGCGGCATCACCGCGCCGGTGGCGATCTCGACCGCCTCGCCGGGATCGAGGTCCACCGTCGGCCGCTCGCCGGCCTCGACGATCCCTACCACGTCGAACGTCGCGGGATCGGTCTCGGTCGCCCCGAACGTCTCACGGGCGTGGAGCGCGTAGCCGTCGAGCGCCGACCGATCGAATCCGGGAACGTCGAGGGTCGCGTCGACCCGCTCTGTGAGCACCCGGCCCGCGGCCGCGTCGAGCGGGAGCGACTCGGTCCCTGGATCGAGATCGAGCGACGCGATCGCGTCGTGGGCCTCGGCGGGCGCGGCGAGGTCGCGGAACTGCTTGCGCTCGCTCATGGCCCCGCCTCCCAGCGTTCGACCGCGACGGTCTCGTCCACTGGAATCCCCTCGCGTTCTTCGGGGACGACCACCCAGCCGTCCGCGAGCGCGACGCTCGACAGCACGCCTGCACCGCTGGTTCGCGTCGGGATGGCTGTCGGCTCGTTGTTGCCGTCGTCAACCCGGAGCTCGATCCGTGCGTACGTCCGGACGCCGGGTTCGCTCGGGATCTTCCGATCGAGGCGGGCGTCGGTCGTCGGGGGGTTGCACTGTGGACGGTGGCCGGCCCGCCGGAGCGCCGGGCGGAGCAGTTGGACGGCGCTCACGATGCACGCGACCGGGTAGCCAGGCAGCATCAAAACGGGTGTATCGGCCACGACGCCGAACCCCGCGGGATGGCCCGGTTTGCAGCCGATCCCGTGAACCAGCACCTCGCCGAGGTCGTCGACCACCTCGGGAAGCAGGTCGCGCTCGCCGACCGACGAGCCGCCGGTCGTCACCACGAGATCCTTCGTCAGGTCGCGCTCGATCGCCGCCCGGAGCGCCGCCCGGTCGTCGGTCACGATCTCTCGATACGTGGCCCGCCCGCCCCATCGCTCGACGTATCGCGACGTGGTCAGGCCGTTGGTCTCGACGACTTCGCCCGGTTCGGGGTCGCGTTGGACGAGTTCCTCGCCCGTCGGCACCACGCCCACGGTCGGGGGCTCGTACACCGACACCTCGTCGACGCCGACCGACTTCAGCAGCCCGAGGTCCGACGGGCGGAGTCGGTGGCCCGGCTCGTAGAGCTCTCGGTCCGCCCGAACGTCCTCGCCGACCGGCGCGACGTTCTCGCCCGCGGCGACCGACTCCGACACCTCGATCTCCTCGCCCACGATCTCGGCGTGCTCGATCATCACCACCGCGTCGGCCCCGTCCGGGAGTTCGCTGCCGGTGTGGACCCGGGTCGCGGCACCGGAACTGGGGGTCTCACCCTCGCGAAGCACGGCGGGCGAGCGCCGCGAAGCGCCGAACGTGTCGGCGGCGTGGACCGCGAACCCGTCCATCGCCGCACGCGGGTAGTGGGGGACGTCGCGCTCGGCGACGACCGACTCGGCGAGGGTGCGCCCGTCGGCCGCCACGAGGCCGGTCGACTCGACCCGTTCCACAGGTTGAACCCGGTCCAGCAGCCGCTCGCGTGCCGTTTCGAGGCGTGTGAGGCGTTTGAACCCGCTCGTGCGGACGTCGTTCATACGGGTAGAACCGGCCGGGCGGGCAAAAACGTGTGCCGGATGGCTCGGGTGGAGAGGGGAGGAAGGACAGAGACGGGAACGAACCGAAGGAAGGCGGTTCAGTTCAGTCCGGCGACGACGATGGTCTCGGCACGGATGACGAACTCCGGGACCGGCGTCGCGCCGGGGCGGCCGGGATCGAACGCGAGGCTGGCGGAGCCGCCGTGGTCGGCGCGGAGTTCGACTCTCACTGTGCCGGCGTCGGCCGCGGTCGCGGCCACGGTGCGCTGACTGTCGCCGGCAACGGTGTGGGTGTCGTCGACGAGAACGCCGTCGCCGGCGGCGATACAGACGTCGAGCGCGTGGTCGGCGTCGTCCTCGTTGCGGAGGAGCACGGTCGGCGGTTCGGTGGGGGCGGCGTGGGGCTCGGCGGATCTCCTTCCATCGACCCTGGCATCGGGACGGGTCTGCGTCATCGACCTGAAGATAGATACTATCCGATATGAAGGGGGTCGACCGTTGGGGATCGTTCCCGATCGTTCACCACTGTTTCGGACTGTTTCAGCGACGTTTCACGGAGCGTCACCACCGATCGCGGGTCGTCGGTGGCCGCTATCGGGGGCTTTTTCGCCCCGGCGCTCCAGAACTCCCCCATGTCGACGCTGCGCGATGCGTTGAGGGATCTCCCGGACCCGGTGTTCGCCGACCTGCTGGAGTCGGCGGAGGCGTACCTCCTCGTCATCGACCTGCCTGGCGTGAGCGCCGAGACGCTCGACGTCCGGCTCGACGGGGTTCGCCTCCGGATCGAGGCCCGGCGCGAGAAGGACCTTCCGATGGCGTTTCGCTACCTCGAAGAGGACCGGCCGCTCTTCCTCGACGCGGAGCTTCCCCTCCCTCCGGACGTCGCCGGGACGGGCGCGGAGGGCACGCTGGATCGGGGCACGCTCACGCTCCGGCTCCCGAAGCGCGACGCCACCGAGGAGACGTCGATCCCGATAACGGTCGGCGGCGGCGAGTCCGGCGAGCCGTGACGGGGCACACGCTGTGAACCTCCGCGCGTACGGCCGGTTCGTCGTCGTCTTCCGCCAGTTCCTCCCGCTGATCCTCGCCTATCTCCGCGACCGCCGACGGTACTTCCTGTTCGGCGGCCGGCGGGAGGTCACGGGTGAGATGCGGCGCGAACGCGCACGGGTCCTGCTCGACTCGCTTCTCACGCTCGGACCGACGTTCATCAAACTGGGACAACTTCTCTCGACGAGACCCGACGTCCTGCCCCCCGAGTACGTCGCGGAGTTCTCGAAGCTCCAGGACGAGGTTCCGCCCGCGGAGTGGGCCGAGGCCGAACCGGTCATCGAGGAGGAACTGGGACCGGTGAACGAGGTGTTCTCGGCGTTCGACACCGACGCGATCAGCGGGGCGAGCCTCGGCCAGGTCTACCGAGCGGAGTTAGAGGGCGAGCCGGTCGCGGTCAAGGTCCGCCGGCCGGAGATCGAGTCGCTGATCGAGGCCGACCTCCAGGTCATCAAGTGGAGTCTACCCGTTCTCATGCGGTTCATCGGCGAGGCACGCTCGTTCTCGCTCGAAACCCTGGCCGAGGAGTTCGACAAGACGATCCACGAGGAGATCGACTACGACCGGGAAGCCCGGATGCTCCAGGAAATCCGCGAGAACTTCGCGGGCGACGGGACGATCCGGATCCCGAACGTGATCGATAGCCACTCCACGGTGCGCGTGCTCACGATGGAGTACGTTCCGGGGACCAAGATCACCGCGATCGACGAGCTCGACAGGATGGGAATCGACCGCACAGGATTAGCCGAGCGTCTCGAACGGGTCTACCTCCAGATGATCGTGGACGACGGGGTGTTCCACGCCGATCCCCACCCCGGAAACCTCGCGGTCGAACCCGACGGCACGCTGGTGTTCTACGACTTCGGGATGAGCGGGCGGGTCGACGACTACGTCCAGGACAAGATCGTGGCGTTCTACATCGGGATCGCGAACCAGGACATCGACGCGATCCTCGACGCACTGGTGGAGATGGGCACACTCAGCCCGACCGCCGACCGCGAGACGATGGGGAACGTGATGGAGCTCGCGATCCAGGACATCAGCGGCGAGGAGGTCGACCAGTACCGCGTGCAGGAGGTCGTCGGCCAGGTCGAGGACACCATCTACGAGTTCCCGCTCCGACTGCCCGCGAACCTCGCGCTCGTGTTACGAGTAGCGACCGTGGTCGAGGGGGTCTGCGTCACGCTCGATCGGAACTTCGATTTCATCTCGGTCGCGACCGACTACCTCGTCGAAGAGGGGTATCGCGAGGAGGGGATCAAGCAGTTCCTCGAGAGCCGTGGCGAGGAGTTCACCGATCTCGCCGAGGCCACGGTGCGAACCCCGCCGAAGCTCGAACGCGCACTCGACGGGCTCAACCGGGGCAGCCTCTCGGTCCACGCCGACCTCGACGACACCGACGACCTGTTCGAGTCGCTCGCGAACCGCCTGGTCTTCGGCCTCCTTTTGACGGCGGGCGTGCTCTCGGTGGCGATCCTCTACGCGTTCGCGACGCCGTTCGCGACCGCCGCCGCAGTGGTGTTCTCGGTCGCGATGGCACTCCTGCTGTACCGATCGTTCCGCAGCCGACGCCGGCTCCAGGCCACGCCGGAGTTCACCCGCCAGAGCCTGCGCCAGCGCCGCGAACAGGAGGCGGAGTCGATGAGCGAAGCCGACGCCACGACCGGCACCGAAGCGATGGGTGACGCCGAGGACGATACCGGCGGAGTCACGCCGATCGAGGTCGAACGAGAGGGCGAGGACTGATCATCGGCGTTCGAGTGTGGAGAAGTGCGTCAGCCGCGATTTGAACGCGGGTCATCAGCATGGGAAGCTGAGGTGATACCAGGCTACACCACTGACGCGCATCTCGACCCACACGCTTCGGCGGCATAAATCGTCCGACTCCACACCGATGATCAGCCCCACTGACGATCGTCGGCCGATCACTCCGCGAAACACGCCTCGATCGAGCCGTTTCGCTTGATCGTGAGGAGTTCCGCTGTCGCACGCTCGTCGAAGCGGAGCGGCCGACGCCACCACGGCCCCTTCCCGGAATCGCTCGACAGGTCGGTCACGATCCGGTTCGCGTCGGTGCCGGCGGTGGGCTGGCTCAGCGGGATCGCCGTGTCGTACAGCGCCGAGCCGTCGGGGTCGCCCGCGAGCAACACCTCGGCGTCGAACGTCTCGCGCTTGACGTGGGCGTTGGTGGCGAAACGCTCGCGCTCGGCAGGCGGGAGGTCCGGGTACTCCGCGCCAGTCACGGGGTCGCGCGCGAGTTCGAACTGGCCGACGAGGTACGCGCCCCACTCGGGGGCCTGCCACGCTGCGGGCTCGCCGGCGGTCGTGAGCCGAGCACAGCGAGACGAGCTTCGTCGGTCGAGCGGAGCGAGTCCGACGGTAGTGAGCGTCGCGTAGAAGAGGGCGTAGTCGCCTGCCGTGAGATCGGCGAGCGGGCGGGCCTTCACGCCGAACGGGTCGCCGTAGGTGTAGCGTTCGCCGTAAGGGTACTCGGGGAACTCGGGATCGAGGTGGACTGGACTGTCGAGGGCGTCCGCCGGAACGTCGGTGGCGAGGTCGAGATCCGCATAGGTCGGCACCGGTTCGTTGAGGGGTTCGGTCTCGGGGATCGGAACGAACTCGAACGTACCATCGGGTCGGATCGGTCCGCGGACGCCCGGCGCGTTGGTGTTGGCACCGACGTTGATCGCCACCGCTCGGCTCATGGCGTGGCCACTCGGTCCGCGGACAAAAGCTTCGCCTTCGTCGGTTCGACCGGTAGTTGTTACCCCGTCCACCGAACGAACGTGACGAGCGGGCTGTGCTCGACGGACAGCAGGCGAGTTCCGGAATCGCTCGATTCCGCGGGAGGAGTCTCGCCGTTTCGCCACCGATACGGTGGACTATTTATTCACACGGAGTGTTCATGGGATTTCTTTATCAGTGTTCCTCGTTTCGGATGGAGTGTTACGATGACAGGCCGCTCGTCCCCAGCCGTCAGTCACGCAACGAGGGGGAACGGTACGGAGTCGGTGTCGGTCGGGCCCGGAGCGGAGCCGATCACGTCGTCTCGGCGGCGGTTCGCACTCCAGACGCTCGGGACGTTCGCCTACCCCGTCGAGCTCCGCACGCTCGCGGCCCACGTTGTCGCGGCACGGGAAAACGTTCCCCTCGAAGCCGTCGACGAGGAAACGCGCGAGCGGACAGCCGTTCGACTCCACCACGTCGACATCCCGGCGCTGGCTGCAGCGGGACTCGTCGAGTACGATCCCGAGAGCCGGATGGCCGTGCGCATCGAGACGCACACCGACGACCGCTACGCCGGCACTACGACCGATTCACGCCGATTCGACGCTGTCTGAACCACGGTTCGTTCCGATCGGGCGACCGGCCGCGACCCTGATGAACCACTCCCGCTAAGTGTACCCGCAACCAAGGGCGACGTATGCACTACCGCGAACTCGGCGACTCCGGCGTCGAGGTGAGCGAGGTGGGGTTCGGCGCGTGGACCGTCGGCACCGACTGGTGGGGCGATCGGAGCGAAGAGGAAGGAATCGAGATGGTGCGCCACGCGTTCGATCGGGGCATCACCCTCTTCGACACCGGCGACGTGTACGGCCACGGTCGCTCGGAGGAGCTCGTCGGCGAGGCGCTCGCCGAGGTCCGCGACGAGGTCACCATCGGCACCAAGGTGGGCTACGATTTCTACAACAACCCGCAGGCAGGCCACGGCGAGCTGCCGAAGGTGATGGACGCGGAGTACCTCCACACCGCGGTCGAGCGGAGTCTGGAGCGGCTCGACACCGACCACGTCGATCTCCTCCAGCTCCACAACGCGAACGTCGACGAGGTGGACGAGGATCTCCTGGAGGCGCTCGACGAGCTGCGAGAATCGGGCAAGGTCGAGGCGATCGGCTGGGCGCTCGGCCCCTCGATCGGGTGGCTCGCGGAGGGCGACGCCGCGATCGAAAACGAGTTCGACGCGATCCAGGTCGTGTTCAACCTGTTCGAGCAGGTCCCCGGCCAGCACTTCATCGAGACGATCGAGGAGCTCGACGCCGACACGAGCCTGATCCCACGGGTGCCACACTCCTCGGGGCTGCTGAACGAGCAGGTGACCCCCGAAACCGAGCTCGGCGAGGGCGACCATCGGGGGTTCCGGCCGGACGAGTGGTACGACACCGGCTGGGAGAAGGTCGACAAGCTTCGCTTCCTCGAACGTGATGGAGAGCGCACGATGGGCCAGGCCACGATCCAGTGGCTGCTCGCCCACGACGCGGTCGCCTCGGTGACGCCGACCTTTCGTACCGCCGCCGACATCGACGAGTGGGCCGCGGCCCCCGAGACGCCACCGCTGTCGGACGGGGAGGGAGAGCGCGTCGCCGATCTCTACGATCGGGATTTCGATATCGAGCGCGACGACGGGATGACGGGCTTTCGCTCCTCGGTCGAGGGGGCCGACCTCGACGCGGTCGGCGCGAAGTACGCCGGCGACTGAGCTATCGGTCGTTCTCGGCGACCTGTGCCAGCAATCCCTCGACGAGCGGTGAGTCGACGTATCGCACTGTCCCCTGGACGCCGTCGTACTCGACGAGGCCCCACTCGTGGAGCTTCGGGAGTTCCACGTTGACGATCGACGTGTGGACGTGCCGGCGGGTCGAGGTGGATGGCGCTTCCCGCGAGACGACGTGATCGACGAGCGTTTCGATGAGCATGGTGTCCTCGGCGTGCTCGCAGAGTGCGGCGACGACGGTGCGCCGCCGCGCGTCGGCGAGCGCGGCGAACGCGGTGTCCGGCGTCACCGATGGAGCCGTATCGGGCGAGTCGGTGCCGGAACGACCGTCGGTCGAGTCGAGCGGCACATCGGACATGACGGGTGAACCGTGGTCGTCGACAGGGATGAACGGCCGAGATCGTTTGGCGTCGTTGCCGGCTCTTCCGCCCGTTTTCGCGCCATGAACAGTGTAAACGGCGTCCGGGACGGTGGCGGTGCGGACGCGGTTGCGGTGCGGATGCGGTGGCGGTCCTGGCGGATGAAGGGCGAGGCGCACTCCACGGCTCGCGGGTCGCGCTGCTCCCCGCTCGCTCGTTCCGAGGTACTCGCTTCGCTCGCACCTCGTGCCCCAGGGCTTCGGCGATGCTGTGTGGTTTGCGGAAAGCGCCAGCAGTTGTACCGCGAGCGAACAAAGTGAGCGAGCGGGAGTTTTTGATGAACCTTTTTGCAAGCGGGGGGTCGCGTGAGCGCAGCGAGCGCGATCCCTCCGCAGTAAAAAGGTTCAGGTGAGGAAGACGTGCCGCGGCCGATCCGCGAGCACGTCCTGGCCCCACGAGACGGTGTCGGCGAACGCGTCGCTTCGGAAGAACGCCATCGCGTCCTCGCGCGAGCGCCACTGGCTGGCGATGAACATGTCGTTCTCGTCCGCGCGGTTGACGAGGAGGTCGGTCTCGTGGTGGCCGTCCATGTCCGCGAGGAGGTCGCCGACGGTGGCGAACTTCTCGACGAACGCCTCGCGGTGTTCGGGCTTCGTGGTGTAGAACATTCCCATCGTGCCGAAGCCCGCCTGTTCGCCCTCCAGCTCGCCGACTTCGGCGCGCGAGACGACGCCTGGAAGATCGGCGAGGAAGCCGCCGGCGGTCTCGGCGGCGCTCGCGGTGTCCCAGATGCTCACGACCGCCGCGTTGCCACCGTCCGGATTCGTATAAACTGCGGTTTTGACGTGGGTGTCGTAGTGCTCGAAGTTCCCACGGAGGCCGTCGACGTCGTCGGCGAGCTCTTCGGGATCGGCTTCCGAGTAGAGCACCATCGCGTGGACGTCCTCGCCGTGGGGCTGGCCGGCGTAGATGTCCTCGTCGGCGAGCGCCTCGCGGATGTCGGCTCCGTCGTCCCCGGAGTCGTGGTCGTCTCGGTCGTCGTGCTGGCTCTCACCGTGCGCGCTCGCATCGCCGGAGGGATGGCCGGTATCCTCGCCCGTCGGGATCGGCTCGCCGGCGAGCAGTGCGCCGAGATCGCCGGGCGGGAACCGCCGACCGAAGCGGAAGCGGCCGAACTCGGCGTAGCGCGAACTCGACGGATCGAAGCGCATCTCGTAGAGCAGCTCCTTGATGTCGGTGGGATCGTCGGCGAACAGGGTGACGCCCCACTCGTGGTCGTCGAGACCCACGCTCCCGGAGATGATCTGGGTGACCCGGCCCGCGTACTCCCGGCCGATGTCGCCGTGGCCGGCCATGAGATCGGCCCGCTCGTCGAACGGCAGGTCGTACCAGTTGTACTCGGGCTCGCGGCGCTTGTCCATCGGATAGAAGGAGACGTGGTCTGCGTCGGGGATCTCGGGCTTCAGCCTGGATTCGATGTAGTTCGCCATCCCTGTGTCCTGGACCTCTTCGCCCTCGAAATACTCCTCCGACATGTAGCCCGAGACCTCCGTGACCGAGAGGTACGAATCGGTCTGCTCGGTGAAGTCGGCGAGCGCGGTCCGCTCGAACCGGCGCTCGGCGGTGTCGAGGTGGGCCATCGTCGGTCGGAGATGGACGAGGAGGAGATCGCCACCGTGGCCGAGCACGCTGAACACTGCCGAGTCGCCCGCATCGGCGTCCTCGACCGCCTCGTGGCTGGCGAGGTACTCCACGCCCTCCGTGATCGCGCGTTCGCGTTCGCGGTCCGGTGCGGCCCGCCACGCGTCCCAATCCACGGTACGAACGTCGTGGAGCACGTACCACCCTTCGTCGGTCTGCGGTGGTCGCCGTCGGTCCATGCTCATACATGGGGCGAGTTCGACAAGGGTCTTTGGAGTTCGAGCGCCCAGTGGAGGTTCAGTCGGCCTGAACCTGGTCGCGGATCTCCTCGGGGACGCTCGGATCGCGCAGCGTGGTGGTGTTGCCGAGCTCGTCGCCATTGGAGATGTTCTCGAGCAGCCGGCGCATGATCTTGCCCGACCGCGTCTTCGGGAGGTCGTCGACGAAGATGACCTCGTTCGGGCGCGCGAACTTCCCGATCTCCTGCTCGACCGCGCCCACGATCCGGTCGCGGACCGCCTCGCTCTCCTCGACGCCCTCCCTGACGGTGACGTAGACATCGGGGACTTCGCCCTTCTCGGCGTCCTCGCGCGCGGCGACCGCGGCCTCGGCGACGTCCTCGACCTCCGCGACGGCGCTTTCGAGCTCCATCGTCCCGAGTCGGTGGCCGGCGACGTTCATCACGTCGTCGAGCCGTCCGAGCACACGATAATAGCCGTCCTCGGCCTGAACCGCGCCGTCGCCCGCCTCGTACACCCAGTCGCTCGAATCGTCGGAGTCCGTATCCGAAAACCGCTCCCAGTACTCCTCGATGAACCGTTCGTCGTTGCCGTACACGGTTTGCAACATTCCGGGCCACGGCCGTTCGATCACGAGGTTGCCCGCCTCGCCGCTTGCGGCCGGGATCGCCTCGCCGTTGTCGTCGTAGATCGCCGGCTGGATCCCCGGTGCGGGGTGGCCCGCGCTGCCCGGCTTCATGTCCTGAATCGCGGGCAGGTTGGTGATGAGATGACCCCCAGTTTCGGTCTGCCACCACGTGTCGACGATGACCGCGCTCTCGTCGCCGATGTGCTTGTAGTACCAGAGCCACGCCTCGGGCTGGATCGGCTCGCCCACGGTGGTCATATGTCGGAAGTCGAAGTCGTGGCCCTCGACGTGCTCCTCGCCCCACTTCATGAACTGGCGCACGGCGGTCGGCGAGGTGTGGAAGATGTCGACGTCGTATTCCTCGGCGATCTCCCAGATCCGGCTCTTGGTGGGATGATCGGGTGCGCCCTCGTACATCACCGACGTCGTTCCCAGCGAAAGGGGACCGTAGACGATGTAGGAGTGGCCGGTGATCCAGCCGATGTCGGCGGGACACCAGTAGGTGTCCTCGGGTTTGATGTCCTCGACGTACTTCGAGGTCCCAGTCACGTACGCGAGATACCCGCCGGTCCGGTGCTGACAGCCCTTCGGCTGGCCGGTCGTCCCGGAGGTGTACATCAGGAAGAGCGGGTCCTCGGCGTCGCGGCTGACCGGTTCGACCGTCTCGCCGCGGTGGTCGTCCAGCAGTGCCGACATCATCGTGTAGTCGTCGCTGACTTCGACCTCCGGCTCGTCGTGGCGGGTCCACGCCAGCACCGCGGGATCGCGGTCGGTTGCCGCCATGGCCTGGTCGGCCTTCTCGATGTGATCGAGGAACTCGCCGCGGCGGTAGTAGCCGTCGATCGTCACGACGTGGTCGGAGTCGGCGCTGCCGACGCGCTCGGCGAGGGCGTTCGCCGAAAAGCCCGCGAAAACCACGCTGTGGGGCGCACCGATGCGGGCACACGCGAGCATCGTGATCGGGAGCGCGGGCACCATCGGGAGGTGGATCGTGACGACGTCGTCCTCCTCGACGCCCACGGACCGAAGTGCGGCCGCGGTCTCGTTGACCTTCTCGTGGAGGTCGTCGTAGGTGATGTCCCGGGTCTCGCCGTCCTCACCCTCCCAGAGGATGGCGGTTTCGTCGCCGCGCTCTGCGAGGTGGCGGTCGACGCAGTTGTGGCTCGCATTCAACTCGCCGCCGACGAACCACTCGTAGAACGGTGGGTTCGAGTCGTCGAGCACCGTGTCCCACTCGCTCTCCCAGTCGAGCATTGCGGCGTACTCCTCGAAGCCTGCGGGGAACTCGTCGAACCGATCGTAGATCGCCGGGTCCGCAGCGTTCGCCTGCTCGACGAACTCCTCGGGTGGCTCGAAGTAGTCCTGTTCGGCGAGCCGTGACTCGATCGTGATATCCTCGTCTGGCATGATTGTCCTCCGGTCGTGTGGTTCGGTGGTACGCCACATATCATTAACGATACCCGCATTGTGCCGCGGTATCGAACCACGCGCAAGAAGAACGGGGTCGGAACGGAACCCACGATCCGAGGACACCAAACGGTCGTCGGCTTTCCTCGAATCAGGCCACGCCGACTGTCTCGCTGTACGAGCCGTGGCGGGCCTCGAACACCCGCATGATCTCGCCCATCGACGCCCCGACCTTGACCGCTTCGACGATCGCCGGCATCGTGTTCTCGCCCGTCTCGATGGCGTCTTCGAGGTCCGAAAGCGTGTCCTCGACCCTTCCGTCGTCGCGTTCGGCTTTCACCTCGGCGAGGCGGGACTGCTGTCGTTCCTGGACTTCTTCGTCGACTTCGAGTATCTCGGGACGGGTGTCCTCGTCCATCGTGTACTCGTTGACCCCCACAACTGTTTCCTCGCCCTCCTCGACGCGCTCCTGGTACTCGAACGAGGCGTCCTGGATCTCGCGGTGGAAGTAGCCCTGTTCGATCCCTTCGAGGACGCCGTCCCGAACGGAGCCGTCGCCCATCTCGCGGATCTCCTCGATGTACGCCATCGCCTTCTCCTCGGTCTCGTCGGTCAGCGACTCGACCGCGAAACTTCCCCCAAGAGGGTCGACGATGTCGGCTGCGCCCGACTCCTCGGCGATGATCTGCTGGGTCCGGAGCGCGACCCGGACGGCGTCCTCGGAGGGGAGCGCGAGCGCCTCGTCGTAGCTGTTGGTGTGGAGGCTCTGAGTTCCGCCCAGAACGCCCGCGAGCGCCTGAACCGTGACCCGAGCGATGTTGTTGAGCGGCTGCTGCGCAGTGAGGGACTGGCCCGCAGTCTGGGTGTGGAACTTGAGCTGTTTCGATTTCGGATCGTCGGCGTCGTACCACTCATCCATCACGTTCGCGTAGATCCGGCGGGCGGCCCGGAACTTCGCGACCTCCTCGAAGATGGCGTTGTGGGAGTTGAAGAAAAAGGAGAGCTGGGGCGCGAACTCGTCGATGTCGAGCCCGCGCTCCATCGCGTCCTCGACGTACGCGAACCCGTCGGCGAGGGTGAAGGCGAGCTCCTGGATCGCGGTCGAGCCCGCTTCTCGAATGTGGTAGCCCGAGATCGAGATCGGTTTGATCTTCGGGGTCTCTTCGACCGCGAACTCCACGGTATCGGTCACGAGTTCGAGCGAGGGCTCGGGGGGTGTGACCCACTCCTTCTGGGCGATGAACTCCTTCAGCATGTCGTTCTGCATCGTCCCACGAAGTTTCTCGCGGGGCACGCCACGCTTGTCGGCGAGCGCGACGTACATCGCGAATATCACGGGCGCGCTCGGGTTGATGGTGAACGAGGTCGAGACCTCTTCGAGATCGATCCCGTCGAAGAGGATCTCCATGTCCCGAAGCGTGTCGACAGCGACGCCCTCTCTCCCCACTTCGCCGTCGGCCATCGGGTCGTCCGAATCGATCCCCATGAGCGTCGGCATGTCGAACGCGGTCGAGAGGCCGGTCTGGCCCTCGTCGACGAGGAAGCGGAAGCGCTCGTTGGTTTCCTCGGCGGTACCGAACCCCGCGAACTGGCGCATCGTCCACGTCCGACCGCGGTACATCGTGGGATAGACGCCTCGGGTGTAGGGCTCCTCGCCGGGGAAGCCGAGGTCCTCCTCGTAGTCGACGTCCGCGACGTCCTGGGGGGTGTAGAGCCGGTCGACTTCGAGGTTCGAGACGGTGGCGAAGCGATCCTGGCGCTCGCCGTGGTGGTCGAGAACGGGATCGAGCGTCTCCTCGCTCCACCGTTCTTTCTCCTCCCGAATCGCGGCGAGATCCTCATCGTCGTACATAGGGGACGTTGTTGTCGGGCCGGTAAAGAAGATTCGGGCATCGGGGTCGGTCGAACGTTCTAGGACGAGTGGGTCCGGTAGTCGAGCGCTCAGTAGTGACCCATGACGCCCTTCCGGCGCGCGCGGCGCTGCGCCCGGTGGAAGACGAGATAGCCGACGCCGAGATAGCCGACCGCGGTGGCGACGAGGATCGCGAGCTCGGTGATGGGAAGCTCCCAGAGCCGGACGCCGTCGGTCATCGCGCGCCCGAGGAGGTGGCTGCCCTGGGCGAGCGGGAGCCACTTGAGCAGCGGATACTGAGAAACCGGCGCGGCGATCAGCCCGATCAGTACGAACTGGACGATGTTGAAGGCGTTCTCGACCCGCTTGTAGAGCAGGGCGAGCGCCCCCATGGCGAACCCGACGCCGACCGCGGGCGCGACCGCAAGCACGCCAAGGGTCAGTACCGTCACCGGCTCGATGACGAGGGATTGACCGGTCGTGACGAGCATCAACGCGAGGATGAGCACTCCCCAGAGAAACGCCTCCAGTACGTTCACCGCGGTCTTGATCGCCATCACCCGCCCGAAGCCGAAGGGCGACATGAACAGCTGTTCGAGGGTCCCCCACTGGGATTCGCGGGTCACGTTCCACGCGAGCCCGGAATAGGCCGTGATCGAGACCGACCAGAGCATGTAGCCCACGATGATCCCCTCGATCGACTCGGCGAGCGCTGCGCCCGCGATCGCGCGCCCGCCGAAGAAGACGATGAGGAAGACGAGGTACATCACCCCGAACTGCGAGAGCGTGTTGACCGGGTAGCGCATCAGGAGGAGTACGCGCTTTTTCGCGATCGCCCTGACGAGGGTCGCCAGGCCGGCGTCGGTGGTCGTGCTCGCCCCCGGGCTCGCGGTGTCCGTGCTCACCCGTCCTCACCCCCGGTGAGTTCGAGGAACACGTCTTCGAGATCGGGTTCGATCGAGTTCACCGACGCCGGCACCGCGTCGCTCGCTCGAAGCGCGTCCATCACGTCGTAGAGCGCCCGCCCGTCGGACAGCGACACCGTGAAGCGTTCCTGGTCGCCGACCGATTCGAACCCGTCCACGTCGAACGCGGCTTCGAGCCGGTCGCGCGCCGCGGGCGGGAGATCCTCGACGGTGATGCGGTACGCCTGGCTCCGGAACAGATCGATGAGGCCGTCGACGGTGTCGTCGGTCACCACGCGGCCGTCGTTCATGATGATGACCCGGTCGCAGACCGCCTGCACCACGTCCATGTCGTGACTCGACAGCACGACCGTCATCGATTCCTGCTCGGCGAGCCGGCGGAGCTCCCGCCGGAGTTCGAGCGAGCTCTCGACATCGAGCCCGAGGGTGGGTTCGTCGAGAAAGGCCACCGAAGCGTCGCGTGCGAGGGTGCAAGCGAGCGAGACCTTCTGTTTCATCCCGCGCGAGAGGTCGTTCACGGGCTCGTCGGCCTTCTCCGCGAGCGCGAGCTGGTCGAGCAGCCGGTCGTGGCGGTCGGCCACCGCGGCGGGCCGCCGGCCGCTGAGTGCGGCGAAGAACTCCAAATTTTCCCGTACCGTGAGCTTCCAGTAGACGTTCCGCGCCCCCTCCAACATCGCGCCGACCCGCTGGTAGGCCGCTCGCGGCTCGGCGTGGACATCGACACCGTCGATCGTCACCGCTCCGGCGGTGGGGACGACGAGACCGAGCATCGCCTTGATCGTCGTGGTTTTGCCAGCGCCGTTCGGCCCCAGCAGTCCGACGACGGTGCCCGGTTCGATGTCGAACGAGACGTCCTCGACGGCATGAACGGCGTCGTCGCCGGTTCCGTAGGTCTTTTCGAGCCCGTCGACCGAGACCGCGGACCGGCCCGTTCCGCTCGCCGCCTCGTCCGCCCGATCGCTCGCGTGCTCTCGTGCGAGCGGCGCGTTCGTGCTCATTCGACTCCATCCCCACGGCCGCCGTTAGTAAGCGTTTCCAGAGGAACATTTCTGTTCGACGATCGACACGTGTCGAACGGGGGATTTTCGTCGGTGGCCGCACCGGTCGTCGGTATGCCGAGCGAAACGGAGCCGGCCCCGTCGGAGACGTTCGAGATCCTCGGCCACGAGACCAGGCTCGCCATCGTCGAGGAGCTGGCGAAACACCGCCGCACCCAGTGGCAGCCGTCGGGACTGGGGTTCGCCGAGCTACGCAAGGCCGTCGGGATCGCGGACGCCGGGAAGTTCAACTACCATCTCGGGGAGCTCAGGGGTCACTTCGTCTACAAGGACGACGACGAGTACGTGCTCCGCAACGCGGGCCTCGAACTCGCCGGGGCGATCGTCGCGGGGACGTACACCGAGCGCGCCGACACCCGCCGGGCTGCGGTCGATCGAGCGTGTCCGGCGTGTGGTTCCTCGCTGGAGGGGGTCTACGAGCGCGGTTATCTCCGGATCGAGTGTCCCGACCACGGCGCGGTGTTCGAGAACTCGGTCCCGCCTGGCGCGGCCGCCGGCC
The DNA here is from genome assembly GCF_000334895.1 of Halococcus agarilyticus. Taxonomy (NCBI): domain Archaea; kingdom Methanobacteriati; phylum Methanobacteriota; class Halobacteria; order Halobacteriales; family Halococcaceae; genus Halococcus; species Halococcus agarilyticus. The sequence continues at coordinate 254,014 of NZ_BAFM01000002.1, forward strand.
GGTCGATGGACGAACTCGTCGCGGTCGCGAACCGCGATGCGAAGCACACTCTCGAACACGCTCGCGACGGGACCTGTCCGCACTGCTGGGGATCGATGTCGATCACGGTCCCGGCCGACCCCTCGTCTGTGCTCGAAGGCCGGGGCGACGACGCCGAGGTGGAACAGGTGCTCGTGCAGTTTTCCTGCGAGCGCTGCGAGATGACGTTCTGGTTCCCCGTCAGCGTCTGCGTCGTGGATCACCCGGCGGTCGTCTCGCTGTACGGGGACCACGGCATCGACGTTCGGGACCGTGGCTATCTCGAACTCGACTTCGTCACCGGCTCGGGCGGAGCCGTCGTTTCGACCGATCCCGTTCGCGTTGCTGTCGATGTCGCCGTCGCGGACGACGCGCTCCGGCTGACACTCGACGGATCGCTGACCGTCGTCGACGTCGAGCGATCGTCCGTGGACGCATAGTGACGCAGGACGACGGCGCGGCTCACTCGGCTTCGTTCAATCTGGTGATCGTCTGGACCAGCGGATGGTGGGCGTAGTCCACCACACAGATGTCGTCGATCGATTCGAGCCCCTCCTTGCGTGCCGTTTCGGCCATCCCGAGCTCGACCCCCTCCCCGAGCACGATCACGTAGGCGTCCGACTCCTCGATCCCCTGACGGTGGGCGGCCTTCACGCGATGGTGGCCGTCGGCGAGCAGGAGATCGCCTCCATTGTCGATCACCACCAGCGGCTCGGCGAGCCCGTGTTCGAGTTCGTACCGTCGGCCTTCGAGCTCGTCGGCGTACACCTTCGACTGGGTCGGCGTGAGGTCGCGGAGTGCGACCCGCCGGCGCTCCTCGCGAGTACCGATCCCGTGGATGTTTTCGAGCGTTCGCGAGAGCTTCCCGACCTTCTCGGGGGTGGCGCGCTCGATCTGGCTCCGGATCACGTCGGCGTTCGAGATGATCCCCACGAGATTGCCGGCGTCGTCCACGACCGGGAGCTTCTGGATGCCCGACCGGAGGATGACTCGCGCGGCATCGTCGAGATCCATCTCGGGGTGGGCGACCACGAGGTCCTCGGACATCACCGTGAAGACGGCAGCGTTGTCGGCGGCGAGCAGGAGATCCCGGGCGGTGACGAACCCCTCACATCGGCGGCCGTCACACACCGGGAACCCGCTGTGTTCCTCGTCGCTTTCCGCGACGCGGCGCGCGACCGACGCGACCGTGTCGTCGGGCGAGACGGTCACGACGTCGCGGGTCATGTAGTCGCTGACCCGCGGCGTGCCGGTGTCGGTGGCCATCGGGTGTGTGCTCGCCGTCGTCGGACAAAAACCCCTCGCTCAGGTGGTCGAGCCGTCGTCGGTCCCCTCAGTGGGTTCGCCGTCGGTTTCGGACGATCCGGCCGAGTCGTTCTCCCCTCCACCCCGTCCGTCCGTTTCGCTCGTGTTCTGGGGGTCGCTCGTCGCCTCGACCTCACTCGGTGGAAGGGGGCCGGTCGTCGCGGCGACGGCCGCCGGTTCTTCGTCCGAGCGCGGCTCGATCGCTGCGAAGAACCGGTCGTTGATGACGTCGTGGACGATCCCCGAGAGCTCGGTCTCGTCGGCGTCGCCGAGCAGCCCGAGCGGGAGCTGTGCGCCCGCCATGTCGGCGTGACCGCCGGCACTCCCGATCCGATCGAACGCGTCCCGGAGCGTCTCGCCGATGTCGAGCCCCCCACCTCGGGTTCGGCCCGAGCAGTAGATCGTGCCGTCGATGATGCCGTAGACGAGCGTCGTCCGGACGTCCTCGATGTCGAGGAGCTGGTCTGCGGCCTGGGCGAGCGCGTCGCGCTCGTGGAGGTCGTCGATGTAGCTCACCAGCACCGAGCCGGTGACCTCGCGGTTCGAGATCGCGCGCGCGATCGTCCCGAGCGTTTCGGCGCTCATGGTCGGCGTCTCGACCTGCTCCAAGGTACTCTCGTCGGCGTACGGCAGGAGGAAGGCGGCGGCGTCGAAGTCCACGGTCGAGACCTCGCGCCGGAAGTCCTTGGTGTCGACCCGGATGCCGTAGAGCAACGCAGTCGCCACCGTACTGTCGATCTCGATTCCCAACCGACCGAGATAGTCCACCAGGAGCGTGCTGGTCGCACCGACGTCGCTCCGGAGGTCGACGAACCGCGCCTCGACCGGTGCGCGCGGCGGGTGGTGGTCGATCAGCACGTCGACGGGGGTGTCCTCGGGGAGCTGATCGTTGACGCCCGGCCGCGAGTGATCGACCAGCGCGATCCCGCCGTACTCGTCGATGTCGTCGGGCGCGAGCTCGCGCATCTCGAGGTCGAGGAGGTTGACCATCGCGCGGTTCTGCTGGTGAGTGATCGCGCCGAAGTAGCAGATGTCGGCGTCACAGCCGGCCGCTGCGGCGATCCGACGGAGCGCGAGCGCACTCGCGATCGCGTCGGGGTCGGGGTTGTCGTGGGTCACGATCGCGAGCGGGCCGTCGATCGTGCGGAGCACCCGCCACAGCCGGCGCGGGCGCATGCTCTCCTCGCCGATGCGTTCTAAGAGTTCGGTCGCTGCGGTCGTCGCCGACGTGATCGTGCGATCGGCGATCGACTCGATCGCGAACCGGCGGTCGTCGGTCGGGTCCTCGCCGGTGTACGCCAGCACGAACGCGTCCGGGTACGCCTCGCTCGCGGCCGTCGCGGCGGCTTCGTTGGTCGCGGGATCGTCGCTCGCGACGACGACCACGTCGACCGGCTTGTCGAGGTCGGTGAGGACCTCGGGGTCGGTCGGATCGGCCCGTCGTGCCGCGACGCGATCGCTCCGCAGCGTCTCGACGCGGTGCTCGTCGGTGCAGAGCACCGTGACGCCGCCGCGCCGGTCGGCGAGCGCGTCGACGAGGATGCGCCCGACCGAGCCACACCCCAACACGAGCCGCGAGACCATGCCCACCGATGGACGCCACGACGGTTAAAACCCTCCGCCAGGAGCCGGATCCGGCGGGCGAGTTCTCGCGGCGTCGGGCCGTCGACCGTTCGCTCCCCACCCCGGTCTTTGCTGTCGGTCGGCGGGCTCTCACCCGTCGGTTTCACCGTTCGTATCGCTGTTCATCGATCGTGTGGTAGCCAGCGTCTATACGGCGCTGACCGACAGTATCAAAGCCTTTGTAACGGCTGACCGCGCAGGGCGGACATGACCGAAACAATCGCCGTTCTCGGTGCCGGTTACGCCGGCGCTGGCGCGATCAAGAGCCTCGAAGACGCGCTCGACGACGAGGCCGACCTCGTCTGGATCTCGGATCACGACCACCACCTCGTGCTCCACGAGGCCCACCGGTGTATCCGGGACCCGAGCGTGCGCCGGAACGTCACCATCCCGATCGAGGAAATCAAGTCCCCACACACCCGCTTCATCGAGGGCGAAGTCGCCGGGCTCGACTGTGCGGACCGGGAGATCGCGCTCGCGGACGGTTCGACGATCGAGTACGACTACGCGCTGGTGACGCTGGGTTCGCAGACGGCGTACTACGGGATCGACGGGCTCGAGGAGCACTCGTTCACGCTCAAGAGCCTCGACGACGCGCTCGAGATCCACGACCAGATCAAGGAAGCCGCCCGCGACGCCACCCCCGACGATCCGGCACAGGTCGTCGTCGGCGGCGCAGGCCTCTCGGGCATCCAGACCGCCGGCGAGGTCGCGGAGTTCCGCGACATGCACCACGCGCCGATCGAGATCACGCTCGTCGAGGCCCTCGAAGAGATCTTCCCGGGCAACGATCCGGAGCTCCAGGGTGCGCTCAGAAAGCGGATCGAGGAGCGCGACATCGAGATCTCGACCGACGATCCGATCACCGAGGCCGACGAGGGCGTGATCCACTTCGAGTCGGACGCGACGCTCGAACACGACGTGTTCGTCTGGGCCGGCGGCATCACGGGTCGGGACGCGATGGACGGGACCGACCTCGACAACGAGCACAACCGCGTCAACGCGGAGGCGACGTTCGAGACGAGCGACGATCGGGTGTTCGCGCTGGGCGACTCGGCGATCGTCGACCAGCCAGGCGGCCCGTGTCCGCCGACCGCCCAGGCCGCGTGGCAGGCCGCCGAGGTCGCCGGCGAGAACGTCGCCCGCGCGCTCCACGGCCAGCCGCTCACGACGTGGACCCACGAGGACAAGGGCACGCTGGTGTCGGTCGGCGAGAAGGCGGTCGCCCACGACGTCGTGAACGTCCCGATCAACACCTTCGGCGGGCCGGCCGCGAAGTTCCTGAAGAAGGCGGTCGCCGCGCGGTGGATCCGGGACATCGCGGGGTCGTCCCGGGCGGCGCGCGCCTGGCCCGACATGTAGTACCTTTTTACTTTGCTACGAGACGGCTTCTTCGCGCGGCTTAGCCGCGCGAACGGCCCGAGGCGCGTAGCGCCTCGCTGTCGCCGTCTCGGCATCTCGAAAGAACTCCGTTCTTTCGAACCACGTCAAGTATCCTCGCGTTCGCTTCGTCTGCTCACGGGCGCGAAGCGTCCTCAGAACGGCGAAGCCGTTCTGACGGGCTGCACGAGAGCTTCGCTCTCGTGAACGCCCGCTCGCACGGTACGAGGGACGCTCCGCGTCCCTCGCTACTCGCAAAAAGCTACGCCAAAAACCCCCGCTCACTCGCCTGCGGCTCGTTCGCGGTAGAGCTGCTGGCGACTGCCGCAGCCGCTTTGCTACGTCTCGTCCACCTGTACCGTTTCGTCGAGCACCAGCTGGCTGTTCTGCTCGGTCTCGGTGAAGGTTTCGAGATCGTCGACCGCCCACTGGCCCGCCTCCGACTCGAACGCCGCCTCGACGTCCTCGGGGTCGTCGAAGTACAGTTCCGCGATCCCGTCGTACTCGCTCCGGTCGGGGTTGAGCGCGACCGAGGTGGTGTACTTCCGGAGGTTCGGAATCTCGCTCGCTCGTGGGGCGTGTTCCTCGTTCCAGTGGGTAGCGAACTCCTCCATGCTCATGTCCTCCTTGCGGACCAGATTGACGACGAGCTTTATCATGGCGAACGGTCGTGTCGGTCGGTGCCGTTCGGCTTAACTGTTGGGTGAGATCGAGAAACGCCCGGACACCGTGGACGGATGCTCGGTCGGGTTCGGAGTCAGTCGCCGGGATACGCCTGCTCGAACGGCCGGGGCGGCAGGCGGAGCTCTTCGAGTTCGGGGAGATGCTTGACGTTGTAGAGCACCTGCATCTCGTCGGTGATCGGGATGCCGTTACAGGACAGCCGGATGTCCTGCTCGATCATCTCCGGCGGGAGGATGTTGTTGACTGGCATCGAGAGCTCGCCCTCTCGGACGATGACCGCACAGTTCGCACACGCGCCGCCGCGGCAGGCGAACGGCCACATGAACCCGCGATTCTCGGCGGCTTCGAGCAGCGACTCGTGGGGCTCGACGAGGAACTCGCCGTAGTCCTCGTGGTCGAGATCGCCCGCTGCGGCCTTGCCGAACAGATCGTCGTCGTCGAGATTCCAGCCGTGATCGTCGAGCACGGCGTAGTTGAGGTACTCGACCCGCGAGCCAGCCTGCTCGTAGCTCTCGTCTTCGAGTTCGGGCTCGGTATCGACTTCGGGCTCGTAGCCCGCCTGAAGCTGCTTGTACGCCGTCCGAACCCGCTGGAACTCGTCGGGAGAGCCGCCGTGGTCCGGGTGGGCCTCGATCACCCGCTCGCGGTAGGCCTGCTCGATCGCCTCCTCGCTCGCTTCGGGATCGACGCGGAGGACATCGAACGGGGACGCCACACCGGAGGAAGGGTCTCGGGATCGAAAAGGGTTCTCAATCGGGAAACGCTGTCGTCGGTGATCCCTCCACAACCACCACGGCGGGCTGGTTTCGCCGCTACTCTGCCTCGATACCGAGGCCGGGATACCACCGGTCGGCCCCGGCCTCGCGTGCCCGCTCGTCCATCTTGGCGAGCAGCGCGCATGCGAGACTCGCGGTTTCGGCCGCACGGGTCTCGCCCTCGGTCCGGAACTCGCCGGTGACGCGGTTCGCGTACACCGTACAGACCGCACCCGCCCGGAGGCCGTAGAGGTTCGCGAGGGTGCAGATCGTGCTCGCCTCCATCTCGATGTTGAGGACGTTCGCCTCCCGAAGGTTCTCGACGAGTTCGTCGCTGCCGGCGGCCTCGAACCCCTCGAAGCCCGGCCGGCCCTGGCCGGCGTAGAAGCTGTCGGTGCTCGCGGTCACGCCGACGTGGTAGTCGTAGTCGAGACGCTCGGCAGCCGCGACCAGCGCCGCCACCACGCGGTCGTCCGCCGCCGCGGGGTAATCCTCACGGACGTACTCCTCGCTGGTGCCCTCCTGGCGCACGGCTCCAGAGGTGATGACGAGATCGCCGACTTCCATCTGGGGCTGGATCGCGCCACAGGAGCCCACCCGGAGGAAGGTGTCCACACCGACGCGGGCGAGCTCTTCGACCGCGATCGCCGCCGAGGGACTCCCGATCCCCGTCGAGGTGGTGCTGATCGGCGTTCCTTCGTGCTCGCCGGTCGCTGTGCGGTACTCGCGGTGTTCGGCCATCACCTCTGCGTCGTCCCACACGCCGGTGATCTTCGGGATGCGTTCGGGGTCGCCAGGCAGGAGCACGGTGTCGGCGACGTCGCCCTCGCCGACGCCGAGGTGGTACTGGACCTCGTCGTTCGGGTCCTCGCTGTCGCCGGTCATCGTCCCAGGGTCTCGGCGGTGATCGCGTCCGGCAGGAGGTCGCCGAGGCGGTACTCGGCGAGTTCACTCTCCTCGTCACAGAGCACGCGAAAGTCGTCGCCACAGAACTCGGTGAACGTCTGGCGGCACATCCCGCAGGGGAGCACGCCGTCGCGCTCGCTCGACGTCACCGCGACCTGCGCGAACGCGTCGTGGCCGTTTTTGACGGCCTCAGCGATCGCCACCTCCTCGGCGTGGAGGCTGTTCGAGTAGTTCGCGTTCTCGATGTTGCAGCCCGTGAAAACAGTCCCATCGGCGGTTTCGAGCGCCGCGCCGACGCGATACTCAGAGTACGGGACATGGGCGTTCGCCGTGGCCTCGCGGGCGGCCGCGACGAGGTCTTCGTCGTCCATGCTCGCCGTTCGCTCGCGTTCGTGAAATAACCACCGAGCGCGACGCTGCGACGGCCGGCCGCGAGCGGGCGGTTTCGGTGCGACGGCGGCGGTGCGGCGGTGCGGTATTGTCCACGCGAGCGTAGCGAGCGTGGTTCGCCGCGAACGAGCCGAAGGCGAGTGAGCGGGTGTTTTTAGTCCAGGTTTTTGCGAGGAGTGGTGGGCGAGCGAAGCGAGCGCACCCGACGAGTAAAAAAGTGGGGCTTAGTCCTCGCCGGATTCGTAATGCTCGCCAGCCGCCGAGGGGATTCGGGTCCGACCGACCAGCGCGAGCACGACGATCACGGTGATGTACGGGATCGTCTGGACGAGCGAGCTCGGCACCGCGTACGCCGGGATCTGCTGGAGGCGGAGCTGGAGCGCGTCGAGACCCGCAAAGAGGACGCCCGCACCGAACGCCCCGATCGGGTTGTAGTTGCCGAAGAGGTAGGCGACGATCGCGATGAACCCACGACCGTTGACCATCGTCTGACCGTTGCCGATGAACAGCCCGACCTGGCCGAGCGAGAGCCCGGCTCCCCCGATCCCCGAGAGCACGCCCGAGAGCGTGACGGCCACGTACCTGGTTCGGGTGACGTTCACGCCGGCGGTGTCGAGCGCCCGCGGGTTCTCGCCGCTCGCGCGGACGTGCCGGCCAAAGGAGGTGCGATTGAGGACGTACCACGAGGCGGCTACCGCGAACAGCATGATGTAGACGACCGGGCTCGCGTCGAAGAGGACGGGTCCCACGAACGGGAGTTCCGAGAGCACCGGCACCGTCCACGAGCCGAGCGTGCCGACGCTGTCGGTGTTGACGCTGCCGTAGGCGACGCGCGCCACGAACGGCGCGAGGCCGAGCGCGATCAGCCACACCGCGAGCCCGGCGATGATCTGGTCGGCTCGGTACTCCAGGCAAACGACCGCGAACAGCAGCGAGAGCAGCGTGCTCGCGAGCACGCCGGCGAAGAAGCCGACCCAGAGGCCCGGTACGAACAGTACCGAACCGACAGCATCGGCGACGTACACGCCCGTGAACGCCGAGATGATCAGCAATCCTTCGAGGCCGATGTTGATGACGCCGGATTTCTCGGCGAAGATGCCCCCGAGAGCGGCACACACGATCGGCACCGAGAGCCGGAGTGCGGCCCCGAGTGTGCTCGTGCTCAGCGCGACGCGAAGGAGGTCGCCGGCGGCACTGTCCTCGAAGATCGCGCCGTAGACGACCACGATCGCGAGAATCGCGCCCGCGCCGTAGGCGAGCAGCCGGCGGAGCCGGTACTCCGCGACCGCGCTCCGGAACCCTGCAGCACTCATGGTTCACCCTCCCGCGGTTCGCCACCGCCGGACCGGAGGTCCGACGAGGCTCGCGCGCCTTCGACGCGCTCACCCCCATCGGTCGCGACGGGATCACGGTCGGGCGTCACGAACCGCTGGCCGATGAAGCGGAAGAACTCCGGCATCGCCACGAACAGGATGATCAGCCCACGGAGCACGCCCACGAGCTGCTTCGGCACGCCGGTTTCGAGCTGGACCGCGAGCGACCCGCTCTTGAGCACGCCGAACAGCAACGCGGCGGGCACCACCCCCAGCGGGTTGTTGCCCGCGAGGATCGAGACCGTGATGCCGTCGAACCCGAGCGCGGGGACCGAGGCCGTGAAGCGCCCCGTGACCATCAGCACCCAGACCGCGCCGCCGACGCCCGCGAGCGCCCCCGACAGCGCCATGCTCGTGACGACTGTTCGTTCGGCGTCGACGCCACCGTACTCGGCGGCCTCGGGCTGGAGTCCGCTCGTCCGGAGATCGTACCCGAACGCGGTCCGCTCGATCAGGTAGTAGAGCCCCGCGACCAGCGCGAGCCCGAGGACGAACACGAACACCGAGAAGTTGCTGCCCGACCCGAACAGCGTGGATTCGAGCACCGCCGCCCCCGGAACCGTCCGTGTCTCGACCGACTGGCTCTCCGGCGCGGGGAAGTACGACGAGACGAGGAAGAAGGCGACCTGGGCCGCGACGAAGTTGAGCATGATCGTCGTGATGACCTCGTTCGCGTCGCCGTAGGCCTTGAGCGCCCCCGGGATCGCGCCGTAGAGCCCGCCGAAGACCGCGCCCGCGATCAGGCCGAGCGGCACGAGGACGATCGCGCCGAGCGCTGCGGGGACGAACGGGGCAGCGAACAGCACGGCGAGCGCGGTCGCGAGCGCCCCGGCCACGAGCTGGCCCTGCGAGCCGATGTTGAACAGGCCGGCTCGAAAGGCGACCGCGACCGACAGTCCAGTGAAGACGAGCAGCGCGGTCTCCTTCAGCGTGAGCGCGAGCCGGAAGTTGAACGGGTCGCCGAGCACGTCCCCGATCGCGCCCTGGAACAGCTGGACGTACACCCCGATCGGGTCGTAACACGACGTCGGCCCGAAGAAGGCGAACGCCGGCTCCTCGCATGTCGCCGCCATGCCCGACACCACCACGATGACGCCGCCGACGACGATCGACGTCGCGATCGCCGCGAGGCTCAAGAGGAGTCGCTCGACCCACGAGGCGGCGACCAGACGCGCGAGCGCGGCTTCGACCGTGTCGCGCCGACTCATCGCTCGCCCCCGGTCGAGCGCTGCTCCGCGTCGGTCCCGTCGCCGGGAGGCTCGTCCCGAGCACCGCCACCGCTTCCGTCGGCGGTCACGTCGGCACGCTCGCGCTCCTCGGGCCGCTCGCCCGCCATCAGGAGCCCGAGCTCCTCCTCGGTCACGTCGTCGGGATCGACCACGTCGACGAACCCGCCGTCGTGCATCACCGCGAGCCGATCCGACAGTCCACGGACCTCGGTGAGGTTCGCCGACACGAGCAGGACGGCGACGCCCGTATCGCGGAGTTCGAGCAGCCGGTCGTGGATGAACTCGGTCGAGCCGACGTCCACCCCTCGCGTGGGGTGGGTCGCCACCACGACGTCGGGATCGCGCTCGAACTCCCGGCCGACGAGGAACTTCTGCTGGTTGCCGCCCGAGAGCGATCGGGCCCGCGCCGCCGGTTCCGGCGGTCTGACGTCGTAGTCCTCGATGATGGCCGTCGCGTCGTCGCGCGCACCGTTCCAGTCGATCCGGCCGCCGCCGGTCGGCGGCGTGTGCTGGCTCCCGAGCACCCCGTTCTCCGTGAGATCGAACTCCATCACGAGCCCCCGCTCCTGGCGGTCCTCCGGAACGTACGCCATCCCGCGCTCGATGTGGCCACGCCGCGAGACCCGCGTGATCTCCTCGTCGCCGAGGTCGACGGTGCCGGTATCGGGCGTTCGAAGGCCGGTGATCGCCTCGACGAGCTCCGCCTGGCCGTTGCCGTCGACGCCCGCGATGCCGAAGATCTCGCCCTCGCGCACCGTGAATCCGGTGTCGGCGACGTGCTCTGCGCCCTGTGCGCCCCGCACCGAGAGATTCTCGACCGAGAGCACGCTCTCGCCGGGATCGGCTGGCTTGGCGTCGACGTCGAGCACCACCTCCCGGCCGACCATCATCTCGGCGAGCTCCTCGCGGGAGGTCGCGTCGGCGTCGACGGTGCCGACGTTCACGCCGTCGCGAAGCACCGTGATCTCGTCGGCGGCCTCCATCGCCTCGCCGAGCTTGTGGGTGATGAAGATCAGCGTCTTGCCCTCGGCGGTCAGCTCCTCGAACACGGAGAACAGCTCCTCGACCTCCTGGGGCGTGAGCACGCCCGTGGGTTCGTCGAGGATCAACACGTCGGCCCCCCGATACAGCGCCTTCAGGATCTCGACGCGCTGCTGTTCGCCGACGCTGATCTCCTCGACCGTCGCGTCGGGGTCGGCCGCGAACCCGTAGCGCTCCGAGAGCTCCCGGACCGCGTCGCTCGCCTGGTTCCGGTCGGTCGCGAGCCCGCCCCACTTCGTGGGCTCGTGACCGAGCACGACGTTCTCGGCCACCGACATCGGCGGCACGAGCATGAAGTGCTGGTGGATCATCCCGATCCCGGCGTCGATCGCGTCCCGGGGCGAGTCGAACGTTCTGGACTCCCCGTCGAGCTCGATGGTGCCCGAATCGGGCTCGTACAGCCCGTAGAGCACGTTCATCAGCGTCGACTTCCCCGCACCGTTCTCACCGAGCAGCGCGTGTACGGTCCCGGGTTCGACCGCGAGCGAGACGTCGTCGTTGGCGATCACCCCCGGGAAGCGCTTGGTGACCTCCCGGAGCTCGACTGCGTTCGTCATCGAACCACCCTCGTCCGTTGCATGAGCGTGCCGTGGGCCACTTACCCGCCCTGACCGGGCTCGGTCGGGACCGAGATGTCGCCCGAAACGATCGCTTCTTCGGACTGTTCCAGGGACTGCTTGACCTCCTTGGGGATCGCGGAGCCGAGCTCCGTCCCGTAGACCGCTTCGACGCCGTTCTGTTCGAGACCGAGCGTCGTGATCTCCCCGCCGTTGAAGCTGTCGTTGGCGACGTTCTCGATCGAGGTGTACACGGCGTTGTTGACGCGCTTGACCATGCTCGCGAGGATGACGTTCGCGAACTGGGGCGAACTCCTCGACTGGGCGGAGTCGACCCCGATGGCGTACCGGCCCTGTTCCTGAGCGGCCTGGAACACGCCGATGCCGCTCCCGCCAGCGGCATGATAGACGATGTCCGCGCCGTTGTCGTACATCGAGACCGCGGCCTCCTTGCCAGCGCCGGGATCGGCGAACGAACCGGTGTACGCGACCCGCACGTTCGCCTCCTCGTTCGCGTGGGCCGCTCCTGCCTCGAACCCCGCCTGGAACCGCTTGATCAGCGGCACCTCCTCGCCGCCGACGAACCCGAGCGTCGCGTTCTCGGGGTTGGTCTCGCCCGCGCCAGCACTCATCTCACGCGTCGTGAGCAGCCCGGCGAGGTGGCCCACCTGAAACGACCCCTGGTGCTCTTTGAACGTGTAGCTGGCGACGTTCGACTCCTCGACCACGCCGTCGACGAGCATGAACTTCTGGTCGGGGAAGTTGGGCGCGACCTCGGTGAGTCCGCTCACCTGCGCGAACCCGATGGTGCAGATCAGGTCGTAGTTCGGGCTGCTCGACTGGGCGAACCGACGCTGGAACGTCGGGAAGTCCGAGTTCTGCTCGGGCTGGGCGTTGTTGAAACTGATGCCGAGTTCGTCGGCGGCCCGCTTGACGCCGCGGTTCGCCGAGTCGTTGAACGACTTGTCGCCGAGGCCGCCCTTCGCGTAGATCATCCCGACGTTCATGTCGGAGCCATCAGTGCTCGATCCGGCGCTCTCGTTGCCGGACGCGTTCCCGCTGGAGGCGTTGCCGCCGGACTCGTTGCCAGCACCGCTCGACTCCGTGCTCGTCTCGTCCCCGGATTCGGTGTCCGTTCCGCTCGACTCCGTGCCCGTGTCGCCGCCGGAGCCACCCGACTCGCCGGAGCCGTTCGAGCCGTTCCCGCTTCCCGAACCGCTCCCGCCACCACCGCTCGTACAGCCCGCGAGGCCGGCGAGACCGGCCGTACCCGCGATCTGCAGGAATCGTCGTCTGCCGGAGTTCGTGCGCATGCCACCAACCACCGTTGTAGTGGAATAAGTGTATCGTTCATTCGAGACCGACGACGGCATCGCCGATGTCCACATACCTCCTCTAATGGATAGGTATGACTATCGCTCGATGCCGTGCGTCCGTCGGTCGACATCCCCGAGGAGTCGTCAGGCAACAACAGTCAGGCGAAAACGTCTGCACTGCTCGGGGAACTATTCACCACGTCACCGGACAGAGGTTATACAATAAATATAATAGATCCCTTCCTGTCGTTTCTGTATAACATGGGCAACGATAGCACGAATACATGGCGGACTGCTGCGGTTGGGATCATCGTAATCGCGGTCGTTATCGGGGCGGTGGGTGCCGTGCCACTGGGCGCGGTCTCACAGGACGACAGCGGCCCACCTACGCCAGGCTCGGATGGGGACATCAACTGCGACGAGTTCGACAATAGGGAGGAACTCGGAGAAGTCTTCGATCCGAGCAACGACGAGTACAATCTCGATTCCGACGACGACGGTATCGCGTGTGAGGATCTCGGGGAGAGCCCGACACCCGGAGAGCCGGAACCAACAACGACAGAGGAACCGACCGACACGCCGACGACCACCGAGACGACGACTGACGAAACGACAACTACCGAGACGACTACTGAAGAGGCAACCGAAACGCCGGACGAACCCGAAATGGGAGCACCGACCGCGTCGGTGATCTTCGAGAACCAGACCTCCGACGGCACGACCGTCACCGTCGAATCGGTCACGATGGCCGAGGGCGGGTTCGTCGCGATCCACAACGCGAGCCTGTTCGACGGCGACGCGCTCGGCAGCGTGGTCGGCGTCTCCGAGCCGCTTGCGGCGGGCACCCACGAGAACGTCGAAGTCACGCTGTTCGACGTGCCTGGCCAGGGCTTCGCCGAGGGGACGACCCTCGAAGAGAGTGGGACGCTGATCGCGATGCCGCACTTCGACTCGAACGCCAACGGCGTCTACGACTTCATCACCGCCGAGGCTGAGGAAGACGGGCCCTACACCCAGAACGGCAGCGCGGTCGTCGATCCCGGCTTCGTGACCGTCGCGGACGAAGCCGCCGACGAGGACGGAGCCGACGACGAAGCGGCTGACGGCGAGGAGGGCGACGAAGCGCCGACCGATCCCCAAGAGCCCGAGCCGGGCGTCACCTACTACCAGATCGACTTCGTCAGGGGCGAGCCGATCGAGAGCCTCGACTGGCCGGACGGCACCTACACCAACGATCAGCTGATCCGCTTCGCCCACGGCAGCACCGACGAGGCGATCACCCGCCGTTCGGAGGGTGAGTTCACCACCGACGCGGCGCTCGCCGAGCGCATCGACAGTCAAGAGATCACCGTCGAGGACGGCACCGCGACGATCACGTTCACCGTCGCCGACGGCGAGTCGGTGACGCTCTCGCTCGCGAGCTACATCAAACCCGATCCGATCTGGGACCCAGAGGACGAGGACGACCAGGTCTTCGTCGACGCCCAAACTGAAACCTACGAGTCGGGCACCCACACCCTCACCGTCGACCTCCCCGGGGAGGGAGCCGCGGACGAGGATGGAGCGGACGCCGGTGACGACGGGACCGATGCGACCGACGACGGCAACGCGAGCGACGGCACCCAGAACGCGACCACGCTCACCGTCCTCTCGTACAACGACATCCAGACCGCCGCCGCGCGGGACCAGAACCTTCCGCGCCTCGTCGAGCTGATCGCCGAGCGCCGGCAGGCCCACGACAACCCGACCGTCGTTGCGGGTGGCGGCGACGAGATCGCGCCGCACGCGCTCGGGCCGTTGAGCCAGTGGCGCGCGCCCGTCGACGTGCTGAACCTCGTCGCACCGGACGCCGAGGCCATCGGCAACCACGACCTCGACTACGGGCTGTCGGGCTTCGCGAACGCCTCCGACGCTTCGGAGTTCCCGTGGCTCGTCGCCAACCTCAGGAACGCCACGACCGGCGAGCCGATCGACGGCGCGGAGTCGTACGCGATCGTCGAGAAGGACGGCGTCCGGGTCGGGTTCATCGGGCTCGTCGATCCAGCGATCAAGAACAAGACGAACCTCGAGTTCGGCGAGAGCGGGTCGCGGCTCACCGACTTCCGTGAGGTCGGTCCCGAGACCGCCGCAATGCTTGAGGACGAGGAGAACGTCGACGTCGTGGTCGCGCTCGCCCACATCGGCGTTCCGGAGTCGAAGGAGCTCGCCCGCGCCGACGACGGCGCGATCGACGTGATCGTGACCGGCGACGACGAGATCTACTACCCGCCCCAGGAGACCTCCGGTACTGTGATCACCGAGGCGGGCGCGACCGCGGAGTTCCTCGGCGAGCTCAACCTCACGGTCGAGAACGGCGAGGTGACCGGGGCGGACGGCCGGATCATCAACGTCACCAACGCGACGCCGAAAAACGGGACCGCTTCGGCGATCATCACCGAGTACCGCGCCGAGGCGAGCCTCGATCAGACGGTCGCCGTGAGCGAGGTCGCGCTCGACGCGCGCAGACCGTTCCCGACGGCCGTCCGCGAGACCGCCTACGGCAACCTCATCACCGACGCGATGCGCAACGAGACCGGCGCTGACGTGGCGATCGTCCAGGAGGGGGGCATCCGCTCGGACCAGGTGTACGGCCCGGGCAACATCACCGGCAGCGACGTGTTCAGCACGCTGCCGTTCGGCAACACGCTCGTCACGCTGGAAGTGACGGGCGCGGAACTCGAGACGGCGCTCGCCAGCCAGATCAGGAGCGATCGACCCGAGGAAGGGGTCGCCCAGCAGGTGAGCGGCATCAGCTTCGAGTGGACCGACGACCCGGACGCCGAAGAGAAGGTCCAGAACGTGACCGTCGGTGGCGAACCGCTCGACGAGGACGCGACGTACAGCCTCACCGTCAGCAACTTCGTCGCCGAGGGCGGCGACGGCTACCCACTGGCCGACAAACCACGGATCAAGGAGACGGACACGCTGCTCGCCACCACCGTCATCGAGTACATGGAGGCGCTCGGGACGGTTTCGCCGAGCGTCGAGGGACGGACCGAGGAGATCGGTGCGGACGACGGGAGCGGCGAGAACGCGTCGGCGATCGAAGTTCCGAACGCCATCCGAGCGGTCGCGGCGTAGATCACCCCGATACGTTTTTTGGCGGATCCGATGCCGAGACCTGGTTGAGACAGTTGTACCGACTCCGAGGTGCTTGGGATATCAGCCGGAAGATCCCCGTGAACGGGTCGACCAACTGGATCCACGACGACTGTCTATCACTTGCCAGACAGCGCTTGTCCAGTACGTGATTTCGTTTCTGAACTGGTTGAGCCATTCGTTGGGACGCGTCCCAAGGATACTTGATTGACGCAATACCCCATGCCTGAAGTCAAATCCAGCGCCGACATGAGGCGCTACATATGGGGGAATACATCAGAAAAGTCCGCTATGGGACAGTATTGTATGAAATCATCAATAAAGAACGGCGGAAGCGACAAATCCTACAGAAAGACGAGAATGGAGTTCTGTTTTGACTATACGTTGTAGTTGCTGAAGTACCAGCATGCGAACTATGATGAGTAGAGGGTCTTCTGGTACACCGTTTCCGCTTGAGTAGCGACTGACGACCAGTCAAAGTCAGTTGCACGCTCTTGTGGAGCCGTCATTGGTTGCTCGTCCGCCAATGCCCGGTCGAGAGCCTTGGTGAGTGCTCCACGGTTCGGCTCGGGCAGAAAGCCCGCGTCGCCGAGGACTTCGCTCGCGGCGGATTCGGGGTGGTCGGCACCGATCACGGTACAGTCCGCGGCCATCGCCTCGGCGAACGTGATGCCGAATCCCTCTCGGGTCGACGGTGAGGCGAACACGCGTGCGGCGCGCATGTGGCCGAGAACGTGATCGTACTCCTCCAGAAAGCCGAGGAAGCTGACGCGATCTGCGTGCTTCAGTCTCTCGGCCTGACGGCGGAGCCGATCGGTTTCGGGCCCGTCGCCGATGATCCCGAGGGTCGCGTCGAAGCGATCGGCCACGGCGTCGAACGAATCGAGGAGGAGCGAGACGTTCTTGTCCGCGATGAGTCGGCCGGCGAACAGTGCGTCGTAGGACTCCTGCCCGTGGGATTCGGGCAACGGTGCCGCTTGGATCCGCTCGACGTCGATCCCGTTCGGTACGACGTCGATCGAGTCGCGTGCGGGGCCGATCCCGGCGAGACGGTCGGCGGTGATTCCCGAGACCGCGATCGCCTGCTGGGGAACTCTGGCGGTGACGTGCTCGATCGCCTTCCCGAACGGGGCCGCATGGCCGAGATACGACTCCCAGTAGTCGCGCCAGACCTCGTGCCACGTCGTGACCAGCGGCGTGTCGGTGCCGAGACCGGCGAGCTTTGCGGACAGGACCGGGAAGTAGGGAAACACGGAGGCGACGATCAGGTCGTGATCGTTTGCGGCGAGGCGTCGGTGGAGCGGGCGGGCGAGCCTGGCGGCGAAGTCGATCGCCTCGGTGATCGAGCGCCGGTCGTCGGTGTAGAGGTCGGCTGCGGATGCGACCGCACGGAGGGTGAGTCCTTCGTGGGTGATCTCGTCGGGACCGTCCCAGAACTGCCGCCCGTAGACGGTGATCTCGTGTCCCTCGGCGGCGAGTCGGGTACCGATCTCGTGGATGCGCTTTTGGGCACCGCCGGTCACGAAGGGGTGGACGACGTTCGAGACGAACGCGATTCTCACGCCGTGGTATCCACGGCACGCACGCAACTGGGTTTCGGTCGGTGTCGGCTGAACGTCCGAGTAGTGCGAACCCTGTCGTCACTCCTGCCGGTCGTTGGAGTCACGGTCTTCGATGATCGCCGCCGCAACGTCACGGACGCGCTGTTGGTGAGCTGCCGATGTACTTGCATCCTGTGCGGCGTCGAGCTGGTCGTCGACGATCGCGTTCTGCTGTGGCCCCCATATCTCGGCTGGTTCCGACTCGATGTACGCCACCCACCGCTTGATCGCCGCAATGCGTCGCTCTTGGTCGCCCTCGTGTTTCGCGTCGAGTCGGTCACGCACGCTTGAGTCGGTCATACTCACCTTCCACGTCGAGTCGCCGTACCCACTCTTCGAGCCGTGCCGTGCTAAGGCTTTCCCGAAACCCCGTATAGAAATGGACGGCATCCTCGATGTCCTTCCGTGCCCCCAAGTAGAGCTTGTAGGCGATCTGGAGTTCGAGCGGGCCGATGGGCAGTCGTTCCCCGGCGATTCGTGCCGTGATGGCGCTTTCGAGCGAGGCGCGGTCGAACTCGTCACGAACGAACTTGACCTCCAGATGGGGCGTCACCTGCTCGTTCGGGGCGACCCAGATGTTGTCGCCGTTCGAGAGCATCTCGTACAGCGAGGAAAGTGGCATTGCTGGACCCCAGAACCCCTCGTCCTGGAGTGTCTCGACAATAGCGTCCGCCGTCTCTTCGTCGATGCGCTCGACGAGAACGTCGATATCCTCGGTCGCCCGTGCACGACCCGCGAGGATCGAGACGTACCCCGCGACGAAGACGTGTCGCACGTCGTGTCGGTCGAGAAGTTTCGAACACTCGATCGCCAGCGCGTCGAGGCGGTTCGGCTCGCGCTCGACGACGAGCGTCTCGCCGCGGAGTTCGATACCACTCACGATCGTGTATTGCCTGTCGGACGGATAAGTCGTGGCGTCGCCATCACAGCGTGAGGGATGGTGCAGAACCCGCATAGAGTGATTCTTATAAAGTAATACCAATAATGTACTACCGTAGATCATGCCATCCGTCACGACGAAAGGGCAGGTAACGATTCCAAAGGCCGTGCGTGAGGCCATGGGAATCAAGCCTGGCGATGAAGTGGTCTTCGAAAAAACGGACGAGGGCTACGTCATCCAGAAGGACGCCCCGACAACCGACAAGGGAGCGGACCCCTTCCAGAAGTACCGAGGGATTGCCGACAGCGGGGCGACCATGCCCGAGCGGATGCGCCGACTGCGCGGGGAGTACCCGAGAGAGATCGCTGACGGCACACCGACGGAGACCGACGAGACAGTCGGTGGGAAATGACGACCGCCGTCGATACGAACGCGCTGCTCGCACTCGTCCACGACGACCACCACGCCGACGCGGCCGAACGAGCTCTGAGAGCTGCCTACCAGGAGGGACCGCTCGCCATCACGTCGATCGTGTACGCCGAGACTGCCGCCGACGGACAGTTCCCGACCACCGAGGCACTGACCACGTTCCTCAACGATTTGAGTATCGACGTGGCACATCCCTCGCCCGAGGCGCTGTTTCGCAGCGGCGAAGCGTTCGATACGTACATCGATCGTCACCCGAACAGGCTCCAGTGTCCCGACTGTGGCACCAAACAAGTGGTGAACTGTCCCGGGTGCGACCGCGTGCTGACTCCACGGCAGCATATCGCGACGGACTTCCTGATCGGCGGCCACGCCGTCACGGACGCAGCGGCGCTGGTGACGTTCGATGCGGGCTTCTACGGCTCGTATTTCCCCGAACTCACCGTGCGGCCAGCGGAGTAGGTATGGTTCTTCGAGAGCCAATTCCGATGCTGGCGTGGCAAGCCTCACTCTCGCCCGTTCGATTGCGCCGCGCTGGGACGCTCCCCGTCATCGAAACGGTGAGACGATCCGCCACTCAAGCCACAGGACGGTGACCAGCGGCCTCGTCAGAGTCGCTCGCCAACGCCCGTTCGAGCAGGGCGATCCGTTGGCGGGTCGTCTTCCATGCCGAGATGTCGTTCCACACCGACTCCAGCGACCGGTCGGTATCGGACGCATACGCCGAGATCGACACCCCGTCGGGCGACTCGACGGCGAACTCCCTGGGTGACCTGGGTCACGATGCCCATCCGTTCGAACCACTCTATATACTCCCGAGCGGCGTCGTGCCCGTGATCGTCCCGGTCGGCGACTTCGTCGATGGTCGCCGGAGCGGTGGCGGACGACATACTACCCGAGAGGGGATTTATGAATCCAAGTCACATACACACTCGTAGTTCCGCTGGACAGACACAACTTCCGACCGCGCCCAGAGAAACCATGAGCAACTACGACGATCTCTTCGACGACACTGCCCCCGACGACAGCGTGTTCACGAACAAGGGCGCGCTCAACCCGCTAAGCGACCCCGACGAGATCGTAGCTCGCGAACACCAAGAACGCGAGCTGGCAACCCTACTCAACGGGGTCCACGAGGGCTATCTCCCGACGACCGCCTCGATCTACGGCCCGCCGGGCACCGGTAAGACTCTCACGACTCGGCGCGTCTGTGCGGCGTTTGCCACCCGTAACGACGCGGTGGCCGTCGAGTACGTCAACTTGAAGGAATGTCGCTCGCTGTTTAGCGTCGCCAACGAGATCCACTTCGAGTTGATCGGCGAGAAAAAAGGTGCCTACGAGGGTCTCGATGGGGTGTTCGAGGGGATCTGGGAAGCGCTTGCGGAGTACCCCGAATGGACGGTACTGCTCCTCGACGAGATTGACCACATCCGGCAGGATTCGAACTACGATCCCAACGAGTTCTTCTATCGGCTGTTGCGCGGTGAGGGCAAGCTCAAACGGGGGATCCACCTTTCGGCGTGGCTACTGAGCAACAAACTGCTGGAAGTCGACCTCCGTCTCGACTCACGCGTCGAAAGCGCAATGAGTGGCGAGAAAGTGTTCTTCCCGCCTTACGATCCACCGACCTTGAAGCGGATACTCGACCCACAACTTGAACAAGCGTTTCGCGAAGACGCCCTCTCCAGTGAGGTAGCTGCGCACGGAATTAGAAGCGCCGCCAATCGGTGGGGTGACGCCCGAAAGGCTCTGACGCTGTTCCGACAAGCTGGAGAGACAGCCAACGACTCTGGACGCCAGCGGATTACCGCGGACGACATCGACACGAACCTGGCGGCTGCCGAGCGATCGACGATGACTGAGAAACTACTGGCGCTCCCGCTTCAGCATATGCTCGTGTTGAGCATGGTGACCGGTGGTACCGACAGACGGACCGGCGAAGTCGTCCAACCGGTGTCGATCGGCGACATCCAGCGGCGGTATGAGAACCAACCGGAGCAAATCCAGGTCGGCTCACGCGCGATCCGCAAAACCGTAACCGATCTCGAAACGATGGGTCTGCTCGAGACGTGGATCGATTCCCGTGGTCGGGACGGGCGGGTCAAACAGGTCCAAACGACGTTCGACCCCGAGTGGGTCAACGATGCGGTCGGCGACTACGTCGAACGCAACCGCGAACACCTTCCCGACATCGAACCCGATAGGAAGGAACAGCGGTAGAAAAGCCTCCGAAAGTTCTG
Organism: Halococcus agarilyticus; assembly: GCF_000334895.1. NCBI lineage: Archaea > Methanobacteriati > Methanobacteriota > Halobacteria > Halobacteriales > Halococcaceae > Halococcus > Halococcus agarilyticus. Next base: position 274,876 of record NZ_BAFM01000002.1, read on the forward strand.
GACTGTGCGCGGGTGCGAACGTTTTACAGCGTGTCCGACCGCTGATCACACATGTGCTCGGAAACCCGTGACCGACGCAAGAGCACCTGGCAACTCCTCCAGATGGAGGGCGTCTCCGAGGAGGAAACGGTCGCAACGGTTGCCGAAGAGCATGGAGTGAACGAGTCGACGGTCAGTGAGGACATCCGCAACATGGAGGAGTGGCTGCCCAAAATCAGTCGTTCGGCCCGGGAGGCCGAACTCTCCCTTCTCTACGAACTGGAGGAGAACCGACAGCGACTGTACGAAATGGCGGACGAGGCTCGGGATGAGGAGGACCTGAGTATGGAACTGAAGATCCGGCGCTCCATCGTCAATACGATCAAGCTTGGTGGTCAACTCAACGAGGACATCGATCGCAACCCGGACGAACCGACTGATCTCCTCGATGAGATGATAGAAGGGCCATACGAATGACACGGTCAAAGACGATATCTGCACCGCTGCTCCCGTGACCTCTTGCCCGGAGCCACACCTCCGCGGAACGATGAGTGACGGCGAGGGATCGATCACGATTACCGGGTTGGACCGATCGGACTCAGCGAACTGGAGCGGGACGCCTGCGCGTGGCGATCGATCGGTGGTGAGTGAGCAGAGCGCGCCGAGAATTTGAGGAGAAACGTGAAATACGATCCCCTTCGATCGACCAGTTTGTCACGTGTTGAGCGGAGGCGGGCTTTCTATGGCTCGTCGAAATTCCCGATCACTATCCGTTCCACAATTCGGCAATTCGCGCTTCGATCTCGTCGAGAACGACCTGCAGGACGTCACGATAATCGGTCGGCCACGAGGCATCGTTGCCCGGTGTCGGGGCAGCGGGCGGGGGGTGGAAGTGGTCCCGCGTATTGTGGGGATTCGGGTGTCGGTCCCACCGGCAGTCCCAGGTACGCTCCAGATGCACCTCCCGGTAGTGGATCTTGAAATCGGCGTTCGTGTACCAGCGAACGACCAGACTCGCCTCGGCGACGGATTCGGGATAGTACGATGGTGCGAGAGTAACACGAAGTTCGAGGTGGCCGTCCGTGTCCGTAATGATCGTCCGTGCAACCTGGCTCGTGGCCTGAAGCCGCAACTGAAGGAACTCAAGTACCGGGTAATCGATGGGGGAGGGGCTTCCTCCGTCCCCTGCAGGCGGCACCATCGGCGAGGCTATCCGGACACCTGTTCGGTTCCGGCGCTTGCACGTTGCTGGCGGGCGCGTTCGTACCGCTTGCACTCGTCTCGGGCGCTCGCCCAGTCGCCGAGATCACCGTACACGTCATCGATGGTCCGTTCGTCGCTCGTCTCTGCAGCCGCGACAGCGTTGACGGCCGCCGGTGTCTCGCCGTCATACCTGGCCTCGTACTCGTTAATACGCGCGGTCAGCTCTTGGACACGCTGCTGGAGCTCCTCGACGGAGCGCTCGGTCGCAAGCTGGTTGATGCGCCGCCACTCGAAGTAAGCGTCGTTGCGCTCGTACGTGACTGGGTGACCGTCGTGGCGCGTGACGATGCCGAGGGTAGCGAACCAGCGCAGGTATTTCCGGGCGGTTTTCGGGTCACAATCGGCCTGCTTGGCGATCGTACTCGCGACTGTCGGTTCGCGAGTACGGAGGATCGTCCCGTAGATGCGCTGTTCGACGTCATCACCGCGAAACGCATTCTCGAACGATGGAGGGCCATCGGTGGACTCCGTGTTGGACATACTCGACGTTGTGTGGCTGCGGATATAATTCTTACTTCGGGGAATTGTCTCTGCCTTTCGGTCTGGAGGCGTTTGTCGTTGTGATCACGGTTGTACGTGACGTAGTTCTCGGTCGCCTCCTCGACGAGGCCGAGGCGGTATGCTATGAGTTCCCAGTCGCTTGCCGTCTCACGGATCGCTTTCGTTCGTTCGGTTCGTGAGGTCGCTGCGGCCCGTTCGCGGAGTGCATCCGGCGTGTCAACGTCGTACTCGTCGCTCCACGTTTCGATTCGTTCCTGAAGACCCGTTTTCAGTTCGATGAGGCCGTCGTGATCGTACTCCTCGAGGAGTTCACGGAACGTCTGTACCCGTTGGTAGAGCGGATCGGGCGTGTACAGCGCCGTCCCCTCGCGGTCGGTTTTCAGCAGGACGTGCATATCGACGAGGCGTTCGAGATGATTACGGGCGGTGTTCTCCGCGACAAGCGCTTCATCCGCGATGGTGGCGGCGGACTGGGGTTGGGAGACCGTTTCGGCCACTGACCGCACCCTATCGAACGCACTCGTGTGTTCTTTCCATGTCTCGACACCGGATGCGTCGTTCATACAGCCTTTTTGCCGGCAGGTCAATGAATTTGTCTCTGGATAGAATAACCGGTTTTCTCTCATGCGGGATTGTCACCAGCCTCACCGAACGCAGCGTCGCTGGAATCGCCAGCACGGTGATTCGTCGCGAGGCGACCGGTCTTCGGGGCACTGGCGTCGCGTTCGGCCGACTGGTTTCGGCTCCGAGCGGCCACGTCGAGGACTCGATTCGGTCTTCGGAGTCGATACGACTGCCAGCGCCGGCGACGTCGCTTCACTTTCACCGTGGAGAGCGAACCTTTTCTCATCTCCACTCGAAACGGTGCAGCTGTGATCGATTCGACAGCTGCCATGGCTGCTCGACGGGGCAAGCGGATGTGTTTTAGCACACGATCGACGATTCATCCGGCGGGGTTCGATCGATGAGCACGGACCCACTCGAACGGGCGGACTCGCCGTCCGAGCGGGAGGCGATTCTCGGGATTTTGGCCGATCAGATCCGCGAGATCGACGATCGCCTCGACGACGAAGTCGACCCCAACGATCTCGAAGCCCAGCGGATGCAGGTGAAATGGACCCGGACGCTCGGCTATCTCGCCGGGCAGTATCGCAAGCTCATGAAAGACACCGACATCGACGAGCTCGAAGAGGACGTCGAGTTGCTCGAGACGGTGGCCGGACTGGACGAGTGATGACGAAACAAAGCGTCGAAAACGATATCGAGGAGTTGAGCGAGGAAGTCCTTGGGGAGCTCTCGCACGACGAGCGATTGGCGGTGCTCCTCTAGGCGGGGGCGAAGGGCAAGGAGGGCTGGCGGGAGCGATTGGCCGAGACGGCCCCACGGGCCACCTACAAGCAGATGGAGGTGGGCCTGACGCGTCGCGTGACGGTCGCGTATACGATAGGACAGATAGCGACCGTCCATCTCCAGGGGAGTGCGCTACGGTATCTGTGGATCTCGTCGATGTTTGCGTATTCCGCACAGGTAACAGCAGTCGACGAGGAGCTGCCATCCCATCCGCTGGTTTCGATAGAGGGGGTCAATCCGACCGAGTTCCTCGTGGAGTTGTACGTTTGTACCGAAGCGTACCGGCGGTTTGCCGACGAGGAGCTGGGCGTCCCCCTCGAGACGTGGCTGTCGGGGGTGCCGGAGGGCACGTCCGTCGTTGATACCACGACCGCCATCCTCGACGCGGAGGCCGATCGACTGCAGCGGCTACAGGACGACTCGGAGCCGCTTCTCGAAGTGGCCGAGGAGCTGCCGGATGATTTCGACGCCGCGATCGACGAGCGTTATACGATCTTTTCGGCGTTATACGACGACGTCCTTAGTACGTAACGGGGCGCTCGAAGCATCGGTTTTCGCGTCCGGTGGTCCGTCCGCGGTGTATCGCCGGCGGGTGTGCGCTGGCTGTCTCAGGTCGCCACCGCGTCCGGTGGCGCTCCGATCTCGACGGCGGAGATGGGATCGACTGAGTGGGCTCCGGTCCGATCGTCGGCGTGTGCAGCGTTCCCGAGAGTGACGGTGGTGTCGCCATCGCTATCGTGGTGTGCTGGGACGGGCTTGTGGGACCGACTCGCTGCCGCTGTGTCACCTTCCGCTTTGCTTTTGACTGGACCAGCACGTAGGCCGTCGGGATCGAGATCGGACACGGTCTCGTGGCGGCACTCCCTCCCGACGGAGTGAACGAACGAGTACCCGTCGGTATCGACTGTTCTCGAGCGCTCGATATGGGCTCGGGGTGACCGTGGGATGAACCAGGCCGTCCATTTCCTGTGGCCGCCGTTGCCGGTGGGTTCGACCACCCCGAGTGTGGCCAATTCGCCGATGTTGCGGTCGTATGAGGCTGTGGCAATGCCTGCACGGTCGACGATCGCCGACCGGCCGAGCGGCTCGTCGGCGACGAGCAGCGTCTTGAGGACTTTCTGCATCGTCGGTGGGAGCGTGGGCACGAGTCGTTCGGCGGGCAGCTGTGTGAGCGCGTACGCGACGTCTGTGGGCGATAGTGTCGCTGCCGGTGTGCGAGCACGCGCCATCGCGAGCAATGCTTCGGCGAGCGCATACGGCGAGCAACGGCCCGGTTCCGTCCCGAGTGTCGCCGTGGCCAGTCGGACGATGGTGCGTCGGTCAGCAGGTTCGAGCGCGAATCCTTTCTGCGCTGCCTGTCGGTCGAGTACCTGTCGAAGGGCGGCGTAGCTGTTGCCCTCGACGACCGGAATCTCGAAGCCGACACCGCGTTTGGTACCCTCTTGGATGGCCTCGCGAACGTCGCTCGCTTTCGTGGCGATGGCCGACTCGATATCGTTCCGGAACGTGGTCGTGGACGGCCCCGAAATCACCCACGAGGCGGTGAGCTCCGCGCTTGGGTCGTCATCGAACGCGTAGCCAAGGCGGTGTTTGAGCTTGTCGACGCGCTGTTCGTACAGCAGTCGATAAACCGAATGGACGCCGTAGGCGGCGTTTTTCGGCACGGTGTGTTTGAAGAAGTCACAAAAGTCGCGATAGCGCTGTGTACCCGCCTGTAGCTGGGCGGTGTCGGGGACGCGGAGATGGATCGTGAGATCGATGTCGCTGGCGTGGTAGAGCTGGGTTGCCGACGCGAGCAGGCCGTGGGTGTCCCGACAGAGGTCGCTCCAGGCGTCGGTGTCGTCGCGATCGAGGTCGCTCAGTCGTGCGAGGAGTTGACGACGGACCGCGCTGTAGCGTTCGCGCAGACCCTTGTAGTCGTGTTCGTCCGCACCGAACCAGCCGACCTGTGCGCCGAGCCGGAGGATGTCCTCGATGGAGCTGTCGAGTGTGCCCTCGTACAGCGCATCAAGGTCCTCGCCGACGGTGGCTGGCGTGAGTACCGTCTCGAACATGGCTTCGCTGAGTAAGGCGTTCGTGATCCGTACCAACGTGGGGAGTGCGCCACCCCACTGGACGACGACCTGGGCATGCTCGTCGACACAGCTGACGTAGCTCACCTCGCCGTCCTCGAACGGTTGGGTCGGCTCGTCGACGACCGTGACGCCCTTACAGCGTTGCCCGGCACGAAGTCGTTCGTGCATTGCCCGCGCGTCGAGGCGACCATCGGGCCCATCGAGCCACTGGACGTAGCCGTGTTCGTCGGCCGTACCAGTGTCCGCGAGCCATTCCTCGGCGGTGGGCGCACTCTTGGGGACCGTCGGCGGGGAATGGTGCGTTGACGACTCGGTGTCGTCGGTGTGGTCCGCGTCGGTGCCGTCGTTGGTGGCGGGGGTGATCCCCTTGTCACGGTCGCCACGACACACTACACTTGTTGGATCGTGATAGGTGCCAGTACGATCGCTCGCAAAGTGCGATTGGTCGGGATGGTGGGCCCGGCCGTCCGGGCCGAGCAGTGCTTTGGCGGCCGCGCCGGTCTCGGTGAGCGTGACGGTGTTGGACGTCGGCCGGCTGTCGGTCGCCACGAGGCCGTGCTCGTCGGCGAGTTCGCGGATGTACCGGTCGATGGTGCCCGGCGCGAGATCGATCCCGGGATCGGCTTTGAGAGCGCAGACCTCGCGCTTGTTGTCGGGCGAGAGCGCTTCGAGAACGGTGCGTCGACCACCGTCGGGATTGAACTGGGCGATGGTCGTCCACGCTTCGCGGCGGGTTCGCTTGCTCGTCTCCCCGGGCACTGTCTGCCCCCACCCATCCCGCGGCTCGGTAAGACAGTACTCGTCGTACCACTCCGGATGGTGTCGATCGAGGTGGTGTCTGAGCCGGGGTGAACAGACGAGGGGGAGCTCACAGATTTCACCGAACAGCGCGATGGTATCGAGTGCGCGGGCGGCGGTGCGCTCGTCGCCGACGCTCGTCCACGCCGGCCCGTCGAGGACGAGGCCGACCGTAGGTTGGGTCGTAGCTTGTTCCAGGAGGGGGACGATCGTCTCGTCGAGTATCTCCAGGCCGGAGTTCAGCGCATCCCGGCCGGTGCCGACGGTGGTGAGCTCCGCTGTGAGTTCGTCGTATTGGGCTCGCTCCCGCTCGTCGAGCGCGTCGGGATCGACGCCTGCGTACTGGAGTGCATACCGGGTGATCGCTTCGGGGTAGGTACTGCTCCACGTACCGATGTCGTACCGTTGGTGGAGCACCTCCCGAGCGAACAATCGTGGCCGGTTGTCACTGAGGATCTGTGGGTCGTGTTCGTGGGCGAGCTCACGAACCGTGCGGGCGGCCGTCGGGAGGAGTATCTCTTGGAGGTCCGGCAGCCACTCGCTCGCGCGTGGCCCCACGGAGCGGACGGTGGGCGCTGTCGAGGGGCGATGGCTGGCGCTCCTGCCGGGTGTGACGAGCGAGACGCCCACTAGTTAGTGGGTGCCGTCGTCTGGACCGGCGTAATCGAGCACGGCCTCGTGGCCGTCCGCGGCATCGAAGACGAGTCGATGGTCCTGGGCCGCGGCGTCACCGCGGATCGTCAGTCGACCGGCGACGACGAGCTCGCACGCGCCGGCAGTGGGCGTCGTGATCGTGCCGTGGTCGGGGAGACACTGCCGGCAGTAGGTCGCAGCCGCGGTCCAGCGGGCCTCGTCCGAGAGGCGATGCGCTCGGAGCGCGACGTCGCTGGCCTCGCCGATCGAACGGTGACACGACGAACACTGTGCGAGCGGCCCGACACCGACCTCGATTCCCGAGAGTGCCTGTTGTGGGGTAGTCGAGATGGTGGTGACAGTGTGTTCGGCTTCGTGGGCTGTCATCGCAGACACCCCGACAGCGTCGTTCCCGTCGTGTCGTCGTGGACGAGCGTGCCGGTGCGCCCACAGCACTGGCACTCGTAGGCCTCGAACGCACCGCCGTCGCCGTAGGGCTGGCTCGTGATGATGAGATCGAGGGCACCGCATTGACACCGAAGGCCAGTCATCTGAATCGTCCCTGTGAATCGCGCGCTCTCGAACGAGCATGGAGCGATTTGTGCTGTGCCTCGTCCATGACGTCGAGATTCCACTCGACATTGAGCCACGGAATCGGCCGCTTGTGGTGGACATGCTTGTCCGCGACCGTTTCGAAGCCGAACCATGCGACAGCTGCGAGCCGGTGGACGCTCACGGTGTACTGATTGTCGCCTACTCGCACGCCCCACGCTTCGTAGCCATTGCTGCGGGTGCGGTAGTGTGTCGGGCGTCGTTTCTGGTAATCGCCGGCGACAGCTCGGCTATCACGTCGCGGGATATCGAGCCGTATCATGTTCTTCCGCACTGGGTGGTACGTGCAGCCGAGTTCGTCGGCGACTTGGCTCAGTGACAAGCCACGCTCCCAGTATAGCTCGCGGAGTAGCTCTTCGTCTTCCCACGGTTTCGTCATTACTGATCCCTCCCGACGAGTACTGGTTGGAGCGTCCACTCGTCGTCTGGAGTCGTATCGATGCGTCGGTCACTGCCGCTAGATTCAAGAGCGGCTGGTTCCCATCGTGACATGCTTCCTCTCTCGGAAGCGCGGGGTCAGCGTCCTAGCGCTGGTCCCGGTAATTTCTCCGGGCGGTCCCGCGCTCCACATGGGGTGAATACATCCCGAAACAATAAACCTATTGGTTGTAGGCTAACGCCATTAATCCGTAGGTTTTTATCACCGCTGACCAATAACCACTTGGCCATGAGCGTAGCAACAGAGCGCATGGACGCCGAAGATCTTCGAGAGGTCGATTGGCGGATTATTGATGTTCTTCGCAATGGCCGAAATAATGCACCAAATATTGCAGAGGAATTGGATTATTCACGTCAGTATATTCGTGAGCGATTGAGCCAGCTCAAACAAGCAGATATTATTGTCTCTATCGGGAGCGGTATCTATGAACTCGTGCCCGAAGAGATTCCAGATAGAGAACAACCATAGTAATACGCGTAGTCGCCACCGAAGCATCGAGACAGCGCTAGTACTTGCCCATTTTGCCTTGCTTCAGTGTGCGTCAGCCTTGCACGCTTCGTCCGTGAAACAAAGACACTAAGACGCCCTCCGGAGTTCGTTTGGCAATGAGTGAGTGGGAGCACGTGGTGGTGCTGTCGGTCGACGCGCTGCGTGCGGATCATCTCTCCTGTTATGGCTACCACCGAGAGACCTCGCCCGCCCTCAACGATCTCGCGGCGGAGTCGATCCGGTTCACCGACGCATACAGCGCGAGTTCGCACACGCGGGAGGCGGTGCCGGCGCTGCTCACCGGGGCGTATCCGGATAGCGCCGTCGACGAGGACTATCGGCTCGCAAGCGAGACGGTCGCCACGACGCTCTCGGAGCGGGGGTTTGCGACCGGCGGCTTCCACTCGAACCCGTTCGTCTCTCGGGCGTACGGCTTCGACCGCGGGTTCGACACGTTCGACGACGACCTCCACCTCGGCCAGCACCGGTTCGTGGCGCTCGCCCAGCGGGCGCTCGACAAACTGCGCAATCGCCACTACGCCCGCGCCGCGGAGATCAACGGACGGTCGCTCGACTGGATCGACTCGCTTGCGGAGGGCCAGCCGTTCTTCCTCTGGAACCACTACATGGACACCCACGGCCCGTACGAGCCACCCGCCGAGTACGCCCGGACGTATCTCGATCAGCCGGTGTCCGACGAGGATGCACAGTCGCTCTACCAGCGGGCGATCGCGGACCCGGACTCGATCACCGACGAGGAACGCGAGCAGCTAATCGATCTCTACGACGCCGAGATCCGGTACAACGACGCGGGGATCGGGGCGTTTCTCGATGCGCTCCGCGAGCGCGACCTGCTAGAGCGCTCGCTGTTGGTCGTGACAGCGGATCACGGCGATGCCTTCGGCGAACATGGCTACTACGAGCATCCACGCTACCTCCACGAGGAGCTGACGCACGTGCCGCTGCTGGTGCGACCGCCTGGTGGGGCCAGCGAGGTGGTGTCGACACCGGTGAGCACGCTCGACGTCGTGGCGACGATCGAGGACGAACTGGGTGTAGAGATCCCCTCGGAGCGAGTGTTGTTGCTCGATCCGCCAGCCGGGGAGCGAGCGGTGTTCCAGCAGGCGCGTGGGGAGGACGACGAGAGCCAGGTGCGGCGGTACGCGGTCCAGTCGGGGGCGGGGAGTTGCTTCTGCGAACGGGACCGACGGAGCGATGCGGTCGAGTTTGGCGGGGCGACCGATCGTTCGCTGCGAGGTGTGCTCGATTCACACGTCGAGCGGCGTGTTCGTGTCGAAAACGGGGAACCGAGCGAAGCGAGTGGCACGGCCGACGGCGAGATCGAACGGCGGTTGAGTGCGTTGGGGTACAAGGAGTAGCCGATGCGGATCGCCATGCTTCAAGACGACTGGTGGCCACGAATTGGTGGAGGGCCAGTTCACGTTCGGGAGCTCTCTATCACACTCGCGGAGGAGTTCGACCACTCTATCGACATCTACACTCGGGCGTTAGTCAAGGATGGTACTTCCCATACTGAGATACAAACATTTGCAGATGGTGCTGTTCGATTGCATCGTCTCAAACCTTCGACGGAATATTGGAACGCTGGAGGACGCGTTGCATCGATGGGATCGCCGATTCCTCACCTTCTCTCGGAAGATTTCGATATCGTTCATGGACACACGTTTCTCCCGGCGGTTCCGACGAGGGCCGCGGGCGCACTCACAGATGCCGCGACCGTCTTTACCGTTCACGGGACTGCTCTCACCTCCAGGACTGGTCGTGATGAATCGGCACTCGCTCCAATCAAACGGCGGATCGAGCGACAGTTCGTGCTCGGATTCGATTACGATCACGTCATCTCCGTCAACACCGAGCACATCGGTCTGTTAGATGAACACCACACGGACGTGTCGTGCGTCCCGAACGGCGTCGATATCGACCGGTTCGATGTCGAGACCGAGCAACGCGACGAAATCCTCTTCCTCGGTCGTCTTGCACCGAAAAAGCGCGTCAGTGATCTCATCGAAGCATACGAACGAGTGAGCGACGAATTTCCGGAAACCGACCTCGTAATCGTCGGCTCCGGACCGAAGCGAAGCGAATTGGATGACCTCGTTGGAACGCTCGGGATTAGTGATCGCGTTCACTTCGAAGGACGTGTCTCGGATGAGGCAATACCTCGCTACTATCGCCGGGCACGATTGTTCGTCCTGCCATCCGTTTGGGAAGGGCATCCGTTGACGCTTTTGGAGGCGTGGGCGGCTGAGACGCCGGTGGTGGCAAGCGATGTCGAGGGGATTGCCGAGTTCGTCGTGCACGAGGAAACGGGCTATCTCGTCCCGTCGGAGGCTCCGAACGAACTCGCAGACGGCCTTCGCCATGCCCTATCGAACCGTACCACTGCTGAGCGATGGGCGACAAACGCACACGAACTCGTCGAGAGCGACTATTCTTGGGAAGGAGTCGCCGAACGAACGAACCAGATCTACCAACGCGTCGTGTCGAGTTCGCCAAACGATTCAACGGTGAGCCCTCACTCCATGTAACCGAGGTCCGCGAGCCGATCTTCGACGCTGGAGGAGTCTCCATTGGATCGTCCGTCGACGTACTCGTGGCCGATCCCGTCCCAGTTCTCGCGCTCGATTTGCTCCTCTGTATCGAGAAGGACCTCACCATCGGTGTTCGTATCCACGGGTATGCCGAGCGCCGCTGCGACGGTCGGCGCGACATCGTAGATCTCTGCCTGCTCGTCGATATCGAGTGGTCGGTTCGAGAGAAGAATCCCCTCCGGTTTGTGATTCTTATGGGGATAGCGTCGGAACTCGTCGAGAATCGATCCGCTGACGTCGTACCGGTAGTCGCGTGGGAACAGAGCAATGTCCGGTGCATCTTCCAGATGCTCACCTTCGTACACCTCCTCCCGAGGGCGTACTGCATCAAAGACCAACTCCCCGTCCGGATCGCGGACGCGTTCGAGTTTCTCGATGAGTCCCGATCGCACCTCTTCGTAGTCTCCCTCTGGTATCGTCCCCGCGGGGTCACGGCCCTCGACGTTCAGGTGGATGCCAAGACTGTTGAAGTAGAGCTGGAACGCTGCCGAGTTCGGGTAATCGACGACTTGGTTCTGGGCGGCAACGAGAGCATCTTCCGGAAGAAGGCGCTCAACGACATCCGCAAGTCCGACTCTAGAAAGACCGCGATGGATTCGTTGTGGTGAGAGTCCTGCTGCCGAGGTTGCGGAGGCCGCAGTCTCGACAGCTGTTTCGAGGACGGTACTGCCTGTCGAGTCTCCGTCCTTCCCTTTCAGATCGTCTTTTGCTTGGCGGAAATACTGGGTATTTCCTGTTGTTGTTTCACAGTACCCGTTTTCCGCCAACCACGAGTTCGCGTAGAACGTCCAGTCGTAATCGCCCATACCGTGATCGGAGGCGATCAGAACGGTGGGATCCTCACCACCCAGATCGATAATGTCGCCGACGAACTCGTCGATTTTTTCTAGGACGCGTCGAATTTCGTTGCGGTCATCGAGGTCGTGAAACACGGAGTCAGTGACTTGGAACTGGACGGCCAGCAGGTCCCAGTCGTAGCGCCCGTCGAGAAAGCGAGCCATGTCCCGACGACAGCGAGCCACGTCGACGTACTCCGCTACTGCGCCGTCGTCCGTCCCGTACTCGGGGTAGATTCGATACTCGCCGTATTCGTTCTCGTACTCGTCTCGCAAGTGCTCGGGGTAGAAGAGAGCGTCCTCACGAGCGAGATAGCCAGGTATCACCGCACCGTTGTCGAGCCGTGAGGTTGGGTGGGTTACTGGATAGTTGACCACGAGTGACGTGCGATCGTGAGCGTCCGCCGCTTCGAACAGATACGGAGCATCGATGTCGGGGCGCTCAATGAGGCGCTTGTCGTAGCCATCTCGGGTGAAGAAATCGAACACGCCGTGCTTGCCAGGGTTACGCCCGCTGAGAAGCGACGGCCAGGCGCAGGGCGTCCACGGCGGGTGGGTGCTGGCGAGGTCTCTCGTACTTCCCGTGTTCTTGATCCGACTCATGTTCGACAGGGTTCCATCACTAACCCAGGAATCGATCTCCGACCAATCGAGACCGTCTAAACCAATAAGAAGGATCTCTTCCGACTCCATTTCGACTCTTGTTATTCCGAGTGCGTGATAGGCACTTCGACTACCTCCTATTCCGTGCTGTGGTTCCATTCACAGACGAGATCGAGATATTCTTTTATGCAACCGACGAGTTGTACGGTCATCTATGCCCAGTAGGCTACCTACAAAGGATCGTATTCTCGACTGGTTTCACCGTTCAAACCTCCCACGGAACGTATTCGCAGGCTACTTCGTTCCTTGGATGGCACTCACGTCGCACAGACCGATTGGGCGGAACATCTATGACTACGACTGGGATCTCATTGTTGTTCTGGATGCCTGTCGGGTCGATGCTCTCCGTGAAGTCGCGGGCGAGTATTCTTTCCTCGGTTCTGTTGACCGTGCTCCCTCTCTGGGTTCGTCGTCCAAAGAGTGGCTCGTCAATACGTTCCAAGACGAATACCGTGACGAAATCAGTGATACGGTTTATTTGACTGGAAACGGCTGGGTCGATGAAGCCTTGACACCCTCTGTGGATTTCGCTTCTTGGACAGTTCTCAACGGCTCTGTCGTAGAGTCGAGCGACTTGGTTCATCGACTAATCGAGCGTCCAATCGTACCGCAAGATGATTTCGATGAAGTATGGATGCAGCCGATTCGCAACGTCGGTGGTATAGAGGCGTTCCCGGCTGCTGATCTCACTGAGTATGCAGTTCAATATGGGCGGGTCCACGACCCGGAACGAATGATCGTTCACTACATGCAACCACATGAACCCTATCTTCACCGTGCTGCCAACGGAGAGGAACCTACAGAGATCGACAAACGACCGTTCGAGCTTCTCCGGCGTGGCCACGAGAAAGAACCCGTCTGGAATGCCTATCTGGACAATCTACGGTACGTTCTTGACCACGCTGAAATATTGCTTGAGAACTACGAGGCAGATGACGTGATTATCACCGCGGACCACGGTGAGATGTTCGGTGAACATCTGCTATACGGACACGCTGAGGGACTCCCGCATCCAAAGCTCAGAACCGTTCCCTGGGTAACTACCTCCGGATCGGACACTGGTACACTCGATCCGGACGTTGATCTCGATGCAGAATCCAAGGCCGTTGTTGATGATCGTCTCTCTGCGTTGGGATACATGTGAAATAGATTTACTCAAACAGATGTACTGACATCTGTCGTCGAGTTTGTGATTTGGGGTGTTTCAGCTACGATGAACAAGCAAAGAGCTGGGCGTCTCCAACATCAAGAATGACCTCATTCTCCGGAAGAGGTTGAATGTCAAAGACCTGTTTGTAGTAATCTCGAACATAGAACGTATTCTGACATTTCGTCTTCCAACCCGGGCGCATGACATCAACACCATTGATTCCGGGTGTATTCCCAGTAATGCCATGCTGATAGGCAAGAGAGGACTTCACGTACTTGCTTGCAGTCATCTCACGAGTTGCTTCTGATGAAATCTCTGCCCCGCTGATTTCGCTCTGGGAGAGATAAAGTCGAGACAAGTCGGGCCGAGGTTCGGTGATTGCATCACCGGGCGAGTAGCCCGGTCCAGCCGCTGATATTAGAATGAACGATGGGAGAGAAATCATAAGAACGACCACCACAACAATCCCAGTCCGGCCCCGAATCCCCGCTCTCGACATCACATATCCGACAATGGGTGCCACGAAAATTGAGGTGAGTGGGACGAGTCGAATTATCCTAGTGTTAAGTCCTATAAATAGGATAGTGCCTAGAGCGACAAATAGGAATGAGGCAGCGACGAAATAATCGATTGGGAAATCGAAATCACTCTCGATGATACTGCGGACGAAGGACAGACCGAGTGCCACAAGGAAGGCACCTCCAAAAAGGAGGCCGATAGCGGCGTGCAATAGCGGATCGTGGAGAGAAATCTCAGATACTGTATTAGCTGACGTTGTTTGAGAGAGCGAACCACCTCCGGCAAAGAGTCGGAGAATACGCGCGACCTGAAGATCAAAGTAGTTGATAGCCATCCAGTACGTGATAAGGGCAATTCCAACGACCACCACGAGATTAATCGAAGTGCGGCGGCGCACTACCGGCAGATCTACGACTGACGCTAATGAATTCACAGATAGTAGAACCCCTCCAAAAGCCACGATGACAAGCCCTGGCGCGTTGTGGGTGATGAGTAGAACCATAGCAGCAAAAATACCGATGAACATTAGCTTGCCGTTGTCCACGACGAAGATCAAGAGCGCCATCGGAACGAACAGCAACATAAGGCTCTGGGCAATCAATTCTGTAGAATAATTGATGTGGAATGGTGCTACTGTGAGGTAGAGCGCAGTGAGCAATATAGCGCGAACGAGTATATCTTTGCGAAGAGAGACACATCGTGGGATAAGCACTGCGACAACAACTATTCCACCAACTGTCCCGAGTCCAATTGCCAAAAAGAATGCAACGCGCGCTGAAACCCCTGTAATCTCTGCAACAGTAGCCGAAACGATGTGTGCAATAGGATAAAAACGGTAATAGCCGAAATTCACTGTTTCGGGAATGAGGTCGCCAGTTTCCATAATGTAGCGAGTAAATGCAAGATGATATCTGACGTCGCGTCCGAGGATTGGTGCAGCATACCAGTAGATTGCTCGGATCGTCGTAGCGAAGAGCACAATCGGGAC